>CAZPDE010000008.1:0-31626 GCA_964585315.1 uncultured Dehalococcoidales bacterium
CTGTTGCCTGAAATCTCTTTACTCAGGCTCATTTTTCGATTAGAATAGAGTTGCCGCGGTCTCAAGTGCTCTAATGGAGCTCACGAGCTTATCCAATGGAGGAAGCTGCGTTTGCTTTCGGGACCCTGAATTTAGGTCTATGGTGTGCCACACTCATCCACTTGCCCTTTAATCGTTTCCACAGCATGAGGGAGGGCTGGTAGCACTACCTCGAGGCATTCACGCACCGCCTTGGGGCTGCCGGGCAGGTTGATAATTAAGCATTTCCCACGAGTGCCAGCAACTGCTCGGCTTAGCATTGCCGCAGGGGTCTTTTTAAGGCTCTCAAGCCTCATCGCTTCGGCAAAGCCAGGGACAACCCTGTCTATTACGGAAAGGGTCGCCTCAGGAGTAACATCCCTGGGACTGAGTCCAGTGCCACCCGTAGTGATAATAATATCTACCTTATCTGCCCATTGAACTAGCTTCTCAGCAATAAGCTCTTTCTCATCGGGGACGATATCATAGTTTGCGATTTGAGCGCCTATTCCGGAAAGCATCTCTCGAGCAACTTCGCCACTTCTATCCTGGCGCTCGCCCCGCCAGCCTTTATCACTAACTGTCAATATTCCTACGGTAAGCATTTTCTTCATCCTGCCCTCTCATTAAGCCTGATAAATCAGGCAACTATAATCCTCCACCGTCAAGGGAGAGGGGAAATTGGAAGTGCTATCCCCATCTCAGTCAGAGACAAGCCCCGACCCTACGATTCACTATTGCGCTCGTGGTTCATAGTGGCGGGGTTTATCCCCGCCTTGAGGCTTTCTGATCCTTCACTCCGTTCAGGACAAGCCTTGAGCCACTCCTTCAAGAAAGGAAGCTGTTTAATTTTGGTTTTCTGTTCGATTTTAGGCATTTTGGAGAGTCTTCACACCAAAATTTTTGTAGTTGCCTGATTTATCAGGCACGCTCGCCCAATAAATTGGGCAACTACATTTTTCAAACAGCCTCGAAAGAGGAGATTCTTCGGTCGCTCCTCTCCCTCAGAATGACAGGAAGCGAAGAGTTTGCAATGACATTCATCAGCGATTCTTTCTCACCGAAATATCGAAGTCCCATATCTCTCCAATGCCCTTCAGCGTTGAAATTACAGCCAACGCGGTCCTGGCAATAATTTCCTTGACGAATGGATTTATGACCACCGACTTACCATTGACAAAAAGCAGAGTGTCTTCCTCTCCGTGGAACAGGAAATTCTTCTCTATGAAATCAGTTATTGCTTGAGTATCATTCAGGGAAAGTTGGGGCACATCGGCATTTAATGACCCATCAGTGACGATAGCAGAGAGTTCCTCAGGAGAACACAACAAATCTCCTCCTAGTTCCTTTCTATGCACTTCGATTTTAGGAGCTTTGCCTTTCCTAAACCCTTCTATCAAGGCAAGGTCAAAATCACTGCCAATAATGCGCAAAATTTCCTCAATGCTAGGGTCGCCATCCACATTTTTGGTGAAGACAAGCTTATCGGGAGAGCTAACGACTACGGCGTCGCTGCCCGCTTGAGCGAATTTCCAGCTATCTTTCCCCTGTTTGTCCATTTCTATCTTCTGTCTACTATGCTTTACCACGGCAACTCGATATCCTCGTTTTTTGAACTCTGCAATCAATTTCTCAATGAGCGTTGTTTTGCCAGCCCCCGATTTACCCACGATAGAAACAACTGGTAACATTTTCACCCTCTCCTTTATCCTCTCCCTTCAAGGGAGAGGAAGCTTTTACCAATCTAACATTTGCGCCTGAACTATGTCTCCCGCCTTAACCCCCTTGGTGTTTTCAGGGATAATAGCCAATCCATTCGCTTTCGCCATTGATGTAAGGATTCCCGAGCCTTGGTGGCCAGTAAGGCGAGCATAATATTTGCCCTCACGCTTGGCAACAATTACCCTGGCGAAGAGGCGGCGCCCATCGGTATTTATAACATCATTCTCAATAACTGCCTGAATGGAGGGCTTTGCCAAATTATTCTTCCCCATCATCATTAAGATAGCAGGGCGGGCAAGTTGCTCGAAGGTAACCATGGAACTCACTGGATTACCAGGTAAGCCCAAGTGGGGCAGTTTTCTCCCTCCACTTTTAATTATCCCAAAGGCAGATGGCTTCCCCGGCTTCATACACACCGTCCAAAGAGCAATCTCTCCCCGCTTTGCCAGAACATCCTTCACAATGTCGTAATCCCCAAGGGATACGCCTCCGGAGGTAATGAGCATATCTGAATCTAGCCCTTCATCAATCTTGTCATTTAGCGATTGGACTAAGTCACGCCCTATGCCAAGAATTTTAGGAATGCCACCGTAGCGCAGGACTTCAGCGGCGATAGTATAGGTATTGCTGTTATAAATCTTGCCCGGAGGTAATGGCTGGTCAATATCTATAAGTTCATCTCCAGTAGCCAGGACCGAAACAACGGGGCGGCGAGTAACTTTTGCCTCCGAATGTCCCAAGGATGCTAATACGCCTATTTCCGCAGGGCGAAGTGCAGTTCCACTCTTCAAAACTAATGTCCCTTTAGCGATATCCTCGCCTTTATATCGAACATTTAATCCTTTCCCCGTCTGATGCAATATGCCAATTTGGAATGAATTACCCCCAGATGCCTTTCGTGTTACTTCGTCGGTATTCTCGAATTGCACTACGGCATCAGCCCCTTCAGGCAATGGCGCTCCTGTCATAATGCGAATAGCCGTCCCGGGCATGATTTTCGTTGTAGGCATAGAGCCGGCGGCAACCTCCCCAATAACAGTTAGATTCTTAGGAGATAACATACTGGCGCTATGTGTATCCTCAGCCCGCACTGCATAGCCATCCATAGCGGAATTATCCAGTGGGGGAATATCAATGGTGGAGCAAATATCCTCGGCTAAAACCTGTCCCAGGCAATCTAAAATAGGCTTCTCTTCCGGCTCAAGAACTTCAATATAGCTCAGAATTTTCTCTAAGGCTTCTTCAACAGATATCATCGGCTAATTATACTTAAACGCATAAATCATTGCACATTTTTCCAGTCATTGCGAGCCTTTTCGCCATTGTGCGCTGAAGGTATGGCAATCTCTGAGATCCCTCGCTTCGCTCAGGGTGGCAAAAAAAGCAGCCTTCTGGCTTGAGCTAAGTCCGCCTCAGAATTTATGTTGAAAAAGCTTAAAAGCTCTGAATCGAACCTTCGACATTCAGCCTCTTCGACATACTTAACATTTATTGTATTAAGGAAACGAGTAATCCCTAGCTGATTGTTTTCCAGTTGCGTTTTCATGCCATCCAGACAACCCTTAGAATACACAGCATGAAGAGGCTCGATCCTCTTTACTCGGGGAACCACAGCATCAAAGTCAGGCGAGAGTTTGACCATGTAGCGTAGCAGTTCAATATTCAAAAACGGCATATCGCAGGCAACAACAAGATTATACAAAGATTTAGAAGCTGCTAGCCCTGTGTAGATTCCACCTAGTGGACCATTACTTGGATACAAATCATCTTTGTATTCTATGCTGCAATCTGCTGGGAGGTCGAACCGGCACAGGGAGCCCACTATTAAGATTTGCTCGCTTACCAACATAAGCTGTTGAATGATCAATTGGATTAAGCTTCTACCACCAACAATCTCCAACGCTTTATTCCCGCCAAGCCGGGAACTCTTACCTCCAGCAAGAACAATAGAAGTTACCATCTCATTATGAGCGAAGCAATCTCTTCGCTATGTATTCTACCTTGCCACTATCTCCTTTTCAATCACCTGTAATCGCTCATATTGTTAGTGAGCTTGACTTTTTTCCCTGTCATTGCTTCGGCTGACAAAGTCAGCCGAAGCAATGACAGGATAAGTTCGGAACGAGCTCCGCAATAACACTTCTCAGAATTCGAGCCTCGTTCCATTAAGGCTTACCATCTCCAGAAGCCTGGCAATCCTCTCCATACCTTCATCATTTTACTTGGCACCAACCTCAGTCCGCTGGTTTATCTCACTAAACCCTTTCTCTAGAGCACTGGTAGCTACCATCGCAAGCTCCGGCTCCCACTCGGTGATAACCAAATCGGCAAGAATACCCCTCACTTCACCAATGTTACACTACCGATAATTTGCTTAACTTGAGAACCTTATCCAAGCTGAGCTATCACTTGCTTCTTAGCTTAAGATAAAAGTATAATCTAAGCTTAGAATATATAAGACTTACAGTAAGAAGGAGGAAACCTATGCCACCTTATGCCTTTTTTCACAAGCAATTTATGCCACTATCTGAAGCCAAAATCGGAATTCTAACGCATGCTTTTCACTACGGTACTGCTTGCTTTGAGGGTATCCGTGCTAATTGGGATAGCGAGCAAGAAAGATTTTGCCTCTTTAGAGTCCAGGACCACTACAAACGTATGCTCGATGGCTGCCGCATCCTGAAAATCAGTCTTCCCTACTCTATCAACAAGCTATGCCAATTAACTACAGAGCTTTTGGAAAGAAGCGGCTACCATGAAGGTGTATATATTCGCCCTCTAGCTTACAAATGCTCTGAAACCGTGGGAGTTCGTCTCCATGATTTGGAGGATGATTTCCTCATCATTGTAACTACGCTTCCTCCTTACCTTGGTGGGAAAGGCGCTCGCTGCTGCACTTCTTCATGGCGCCGTGTAGATGACACCATGATTCCAGCCCGAGGCAAGATTTGTGGCATTTATGTAAACAGCGCTCTGGCTAAAACCGAAGCCTGGGAAAATGGCTTTGATGAAGCAATACTGCTAAGTCAGGATGGGCATGTCTCCGAAGGCAGCGGAGAGAATATCTTTCTCGCTAGCAATGGAAACCTAGTCACACCTTCTCCCTCGGACAATATTCTCGTAGGGATTACCAGAGATACGGTCATAAAATTAGCCAAAAATGAGTTAGGCGTAGATACGATTGAGCGGCAGGTGGATAGAAGCGAGCTTTATTTGGCTGAAGAGTGCTTCTTCACTGGAACCGCAGCCAATATAGCCCCTATTGTAGAAATCGACCACCGCCCAGTAGGCACAGGTGAAGTTGGGAAAATAACTGCCGAACTGCAAAAACTCTTCGCTGAAGTGATGCTAGGGAGGAATCCTAATTACTCCGATTGGTACACCTTTTTGGCTAAATCCTAAAAACTAAACTCTAAATTCTAAACTCCCGACTTCCTACAAAAGAGGGGATTTGGGGTAAGCTCCAGGCACGGAAATCGCTAAAACCTCGATGTAGCGCACTGATTTCGGGGGAAAGTATCTAATTTCCCTGAAAATGTAGGAAGTCGGGACAGGGGGCGAAAGGCTCGCAGTGACAGCTAGAATATGGCTTACACCCCACCAGATTGGAGTCATCTGAACCAGATACAGAACTCAAGCTGGGGTATCCAAAATTTAAGCGAGAAATCAAAATTAAATGGCCTAAGACTATAAAGGGGAAAGACGAAGAAGTTCAAAACCAAAGTAACAGAACAGAATATACTTAGGGAATTTTCCCGCCCAGCAGAGTAATAAGAATTTCCATAATGGTATTCTTGAGGCTCCGGCGGTAAGTCCAGCTATGTCAACCGGTAAAATAGGCTGGAGAGAAAGAAGGAAAATAGCCAGTAATCCATATCGCTTCACCCAAGCTACGAACTTGTTGTACCCTGGTGTACTCTCACTAACTATTATCTTCTTTCCCAAATAACCAGCATAATAGCCGGTTATTTCTCCTAATGTGCCGGCTATGCTGGCGATAAAAGCTATAAGAATGGGGTCCCATGTCGATGCCGCTACTATCATTATAGGTATGTGAATAACCACAGGAAACA
The DNA here is from genome assembly GCA_964585315.1 of uncultured Dehalococcoidales bacterium. Taxonomy (GTDB): domain Bacteria; phylum Chloroflexota; class Dehalococcoidia; order GIF9; family AB-539-J10; genus JAUWQI01. Next base: position 5,814 of record CAZPDE010000008.1, read on the forward strand.
TAATGCCAGCGTTGCACACCAAAGTGATGCCAAAAACAACCAAGTAAGCAGTGGTGGCAAATTTCTCTACCGCTATTTCAAAATGTGCTAGGAGATGCTGAATCAAACAGGCAAGACCAATACTGAAACCGATAAGGATAACGATGTAAACTGCCGTGCTAAGCCACTTTTTCCGCTTCATTAAATTCTTGTAGTTGCCTGAAAGGAGCAGTCAGCGGTCAGCCATCAGATGGATACTGAAAGCTGATAGCTGAAAACTGAAAGCTGCTCGCTAAATTGGGCGACTACTACCCTCCTTTCCATCGCGATCAGATTATAGTTAACCGCAAAACTTCTTATAATTCACCCTCACCTTAGTTCCTTCGCTTCGCTTAGGACTAGCCTCACCTCCCATCAAGGGAGAGGAACTTATGCAAGATACTATAAATTAGTTACCTAGCTATCCTTCTCAAAACTCTAATATCTAAATCCTAAAAATTTGGATTTTAAATTTGTTTAGAGCTTAGAAATTAGAAACTGTTGCTTTATAATCCTTGGCAAGCTTAAGGGATTGCTTCGGCATTTCATGCCTCGCAATGACATCCTCCAGAAAATGCCACATAGCACTCCAGACCTTGCTTTCTTAGGTGGAGGCACAGTTCATTAGCTTTTCCCTCCTCCGAGAAGAAGGTGAAAAGACAGTGCCCAGAGCCAGCCAAATGAATGCTTGAGGCGCCAGCTTCTTTAAATTTCCTCCCATATTCACTAAGATGGGGGAAGAAATCAAAGGCTACTCTTTCAAAAACATTAAACATAAGGGATTGGTCAATGGTTTTGCCTGAAGTTAAAGGTGGCAAAACAGCACGAATAAATTGCCCTTTAGTGAAATGACTGGTGTTTAATTTATTGTACAACTGCTTCGTTTTGTCGCCGATTTTAGGTAACGGTGGCACTAGTAACACAAACCAAGTTGATGGTAGAGATGGCAAAGGAGTTACCCTCTCTCCTTTTCCCTCTACTAAAGCTGTGCCCCCGTAGATAAAGAACGGGACATCCGAACCTAGCTTAGAGGCTATATGAGCCAGTTCAGGAATGGATAGCCTCGATTCCCAAAGCTCATTAAGGGCTAAAAGGGTGGCAGCAGCATCGCTGCTGCCACCTCCTAACCCTGCTCCCCAAGGTATATGCTTATAAAGCTCAATTTGCGCTCCCCTGCGGAAGCTAGTGGTTTCTTTGAGAAATTCGGCAGCTCTTGCTACCAAATTACCGCTTTCTAAACTTGGCTCGCTACATTTAAGGGATATTTCATCATCTAGTTGAAAATTGAGGACATCGCACAGATTTATTGCTTGCATAATGCTGGAGACCCGATGATAATCATCGCATTTCCCCAAGACCTCAAGAACAAGATTTATTTTAGCTGGGGCGTAGAAGGTTAACATTGTAACTATTTTCTAAAAGGGGCGAAGACTTCCCATAGTTTTCTCCACTCCTCCAGGTTGAGGCTCTCAGCTCGCCGTTTAGCTTCTATCCCAACCCTTCCCAGTAACAAGGCAACTTGTTGAGGCGGGATTCCTAAAGCCTGAGCCAGGGAATTGCGAAGTTGCTTGCGACGTGAGCTAAAACCACAGGTAACTATATCAAAGAAACCGGCAACATCGGATACTTCGATAGGTGGTTTGGTATAAACATCAAGCCGTAAAATGAGTGAATCCACTTTTGGCGGAGGATAGAAACTTTCCGCTGGCACATAGGATACGATAGTGGGCTTGCTATAGAACTGTGTCCTAACGCTGAGCAAGCTCATCTTACCAGGAGTAGCAGCTATAGCCTCGCCAACCTCCTTTTGCACCATTACCACCATCATCGAAGGTTGAAGCTGTGCCTCCAGAAAATGATGAAGCACTGGCGAAGTGATGTAATAGGGAAGATTAGCTATAACTTTATAACTTGGAGCAAGCTGAGATTGCTTCGTTTCCCCTTCGCTGCTCTCAGGGCTTTGGCTCACCGCAATGATAGAAGGGGACACAATGTCATTCTCCAGAAGTTGCCACGGAGTGAGCTTAAGTATATCAGCATGGATAAATTTGACATTAGGGAAAGAAGAAAATCTTTTTCTCAGTATTTCGACTAATTTGGCATCAAGCTCCACGGCAATAACTTTATTTGCATGCTCAGCTAGCTTCATGGTCAGCGCACCTAGACCTGGACCCACCTCGACTACAATATCTTTGGAGTCAAGCTCAGCAGCAGATAGAATACACTCCAGCGCATCTTCATCGATAAGGATATGCTGCCCTAACCTCTTTTTCGGATTGAAATTAAATTGGCGAAGGAGAGCTTTACCCCGAGGTAACATTTTCGCATTCATGCCAATCCTAACTCATTATATACCGAAGCAACAAAGTCTGGGGCTATAATATGAAAGAACTGGCTTGGCATAATGCAAGCCAGTTCTTCACCAAGCTTATTTTGTTATTTACCAAATTTTATTTTCCACCAGGCTCCCAATCTGGCGTTCCCACTATCTCGACTATAGCCACTGAGAATGGTCCACCAAGATTGTGTGCAAACCCTGCTTTGGCATCTTTGACTTGGTAGCCTTCTGCTCTTCCCAAAACTTGCCTTGTAAGCTCTACTGTCATCCTGACTCCTGTAGCGCCGATAGGATGTCCAAAGCACTTAAGTCCACCATCAGGATTTATCGGGAATTCTCCCTCTATTGAAGTGACTCCCTCCCTTATCAGGTCTGCACCTTCACCAGGCTTGCATAGCCTCAGATCCTGATAACTTAATAATTCGTTAATGGTGAAGCAGTCATGAACTATGCCAAAATCGAGCTCCTTGCGAGGGTCCTGTATCCCCGCCTCCTTATATGTTGCCTCAACCGCTTTTATATTCGCCGGAATTGACAAGCCTGTCCAATCAGACCGATAGAATGGATTAAGAGTTTCTACAGCTAGCCCAATTGCTTTTATTGTGGCGTAATTACCACTGCCGACCAAATCCTTGGCTATCTCCGGTCTTGTAAGTATAACGGCAGCCGCACCGTCAGACATGGCACAGCAATCGAAAACACCGAGCGGAGAGGCGACTATTGGAGCTTTTAGTACTGTGTTTATATCTATCTCCCTTCTAAAGTGAGCTTTTGGGTGTTTCATTCCATGATGATGGTTCTTAACAGCAACCCTCGCCATGTCTTCCTTTGTCCATCCCCACTCCTTAAATGCCCTGTGGGCGCTAAAGCCAAACAAAGCAGGCATAGATTCGCCAAACTGCATTGGATGTGGGAAAATACTCTCTATATTAGGAAGCCCCCTTGAACCTTGATCCAGAATCTTCTCCACTCCACAAGCTAAAACAATGTCATATATGCCAGCAGCTACTGCATATGCAGCATTTCTAACCGCATCCATACCAGTAGCACAGTAATTTTCACATCTCGTAATTGGCTTTCCGTAAAGCTTAAGAGGATCGGCTGCCGAAATACCCGATATCCCTGTGAAATCATAAAATGTGCCAACCCACACTGCTTCGATATCTTTTCTTAAATCGACATTTGCCTCACTACATGCCTCATAAACCGCCTCCACAAGTAAATCCTCCTGGTCTTTCTCCCATAGCTCCCCAAATTTCGTACACCCAGTACCAATTATAGCAACCCTATCTGTTATGCCTTTTTTCATCTCCTTTACCTCCTAAATTTTACCTTATAGGCCTAGCTCTCCAACCATAATGCGGAAAATCGCCTTTCTGATGAAGTAGTCTAAAGGTTAACTCTGCAAGCATATCTATATCTACCTCATTGAGTTCATGATCGCTCATCTCTAAGGGTAATCTACATCCATCCTCCAAATCTAAAATTACCCTTGTGGTTGGATTTATACCATCGGCGGGAATAAGTCCTGGTCCCATTATATAATCGTGGGTATATGAGAAAACTTTGCCTTTCCTAGCAAGCTTTACTTCCTCATAATTGTCTTTTTCACCACATATCGCACAACATCTGCCTATGGGATATTGCAGGGCGCCACATTTGTTACATTTCATGCCGTAAAGGGGTAATTCCCATTTCTCATCTCTCCAATATCTGACGATTGAAGTCTTGCCTGGTGGGGGCCAGCCGGTCTCCAATGTCTTTTTAAAATCAGCAAAGCGCCCATAAGATGGAATCATTCGTTTCGAAGATATATACTTTGTTCCCCTATGTTTTCCTTTCTCTTGTTCCAGTTTTTCTGTAGTCCTAACGAGAAATGCGTCGCTCCCTTCACCATAACCAGCACAGATGATACTCTCGCCAGGTTTTGCAGCTTCAAGAGCCGATATAAGGAGAAGCAAGCAATGCGGCACACCAGTTATTCCTACTGTGGCAAATAAAGGGTCTTGCAACTGCGTTTTGGCATCTATCTTTAACGATCTTGCAAGATCCATATAACTTCTGGGATCGGGGCCATAAAAGGCAAATTTGGAAATATCCTTCACTTCTACATTGCATTTTCCTAGCAGCTTGCTTACAGCTTCGGGGACAGCTCTTAATAGTCCGTACAACCTATCAAATTTCACCTCAAATGTCTTGGGATATATATCCTTTTCCCTCCGCCATGGTCCAGGTATGGCATCCGAGAAGGTGGAGAAACCCTCTATCTCTGCAATGACTCCATCTTCTCCTATCAGCAAAGCCGCCGCTCCATCGCCATATATCTGCTCAAACTCAGATCTTGGCGTCGCACCCCTGCAATCGGCAGCAGTTACTAAAACCTTCCTAGCGTTCCCCGCCTTTACTGCATCAAGGGCTACCTTCAGTGCTGATGTTCCCGCTCTTAATGAATCTGTGATATCAGTAGTGTAAACATCCTTTCTGAGGTCCAAAGCAGAGGCAATCATAGAGGCTGCCTGCTTCTCCTTAAGAGGCGAAGATGTTGTAGCGAAATAAAGTCCATCTATTTCTTTGGGATCGACTCCTGCTAAACAATCTAAACTTGCTTCCACTGCCATTGTCAGACTATCTTCGTCCCAAGAAGCAACCGTTCTCTCTCCTCCCATAGATGGAGCCCCTGATGCATTCGCTATCTCATCTCTACTTATTCTCCACATCGGGATATAAGCTCCGTAAGACAATATTCCTATCATTTTCCCTCCTCACCTTTTTCTTTGTAATACTCGCAAGCTTCTGCAATTTCCGCTAAGCATGAAAAAGCTGACATGTTAAAACAAGAACCTGTACTTGTACAGCAAACATCACTGAAGGAAAATGCTGCAACTGGCAAACATTCCCCTTTTTTCGTGCAAAAGTCAAAGCTTGTCCTTCCTCTTTCTTCTTCACCTTCCATGGAGTAATATTTACAGGTTAAGCAACTTTTCCTCTTTACCATCGATTCTCATGAAGCAATATAAGCTATTTCCCTTTAAACTCCGCTTTCCGCTTCTCCAAGAATGCCTTTAGCCCCTCCTTTGAGTCCTCGGTTGCCGCAGCAGAGCTAAAGCACTCAGCCTCATAATATAATGCACGGTCCAAATCCATCTCTATTCCCTTATTTACCGCCAACTTTATTATTCCTAAGACAACAGGACTCTTGGATAAGAGCTTTCCGATAAATTCATCCACCGCCGTATCCAATTCCTCAGCAGAAACAACTTTGTTCAGCAATCCAATCCTATACGCTTCATTGGCATCAATTTGTTCGCCTAACATATCAATTTCCATAGCTTTGGTTTTGCCCACGAGTCTTGTTAGCCTCTGGGTTCCTCCAGCACCGGGGATAACGGCAAGGTTTATCTCAGGCTGTCCAAACTTTGCTTTATCACAAGCAATCCTGAAGTCGCAAGCCATAACAAGCTCTTGTCCGCCACCTAAACAAAGTCCATTTATCTTTGCTACTATGGGCTTTCTAATCCTCTCCATATATCTAGTGTGTTCTTGAATTATTAAAGAGTAATTTCTCGTTTCTATGGGACTTAATCCCTGTACTTCAGAAATATCTGCGCCGGCAGAGAAAGCTCTATCACCGGTGCCAGTTATAACGATCACACGGATGTCCTCATCCTTCTCTGCATCTTCAAGGGCGTCATGCATTTCTGCCAGTAGTACAGTGCTCAGCGCATTCAGCGCTTTGGGCCTATTGAGCGTTATGGTAGCAACCCTATTTTTCTTCTCATATATGCTATTCGGATATTCTTTCTGCGTCATTTTTACCTCCTAAAATAATTATTTTTTGCCAAACAATGTGTAGAAACCTTTCCCAACCTTCCTCCCCAAATATCCGATTTCCACCATTCTTTTTAGCACAGGAGTGGGCTTGTATCTTTCCCATCCGGTCTGTTGGTAAATCCCCTCCAGCAAGTCGACAACAACATCTATACCAACCAGGTCCGCTAATTCAAACGGGCCCAGGGGCCAATTAAATGATAACCTCATCGTCTTATCTATGTCCTCTATGCTCGCCGCGTTCTCTTCCAGTAACTTTGCTGCTTCATTCCACCCCGTGCAATATATCCTGTTGGCGATAAATCCGGGAGAATCCTTAACTACGAGTGGTTCTTTACCCAAAGATTTCGCAAGGTCGAGAGTTACATTGAGAGTTTCCTCCGAGGTAACTAAAGACTTTATTACTTCCACCCCTTTCATCATCGGCACGGGGTTCATGAAATGCAGACCTATGACCTTATCTGGACGCTTAGTCGCAGATGCAAGCAGCCCTACTGGTATTCCTGAGGTGTTAGAGGCTAAAATAGTCCCTTCAGGACAGGCCTCCTCGAGCTGCTGGAATACTGGCAGCTTAACATCAGCCCTCTCAAATACTGCCTCTATAACATAGTCTGCATCCTTGGTAGCCTCTTTTAAATCTGTTGAAGTATGAATTCTTGCCACGATTTTGTCCGCATCATCTTGCTTTAGCGTGCCTTTTTTCACGAATCTACCAAGGCTCATTTTTATTGCATTCATTCCCCGGTCAACAAACTCTTGTTTCACATCGACCATCACTGTTTCATAGTCCGCCTGTGCCAACACTTGGACTATCCCATTACCCATCGTTCCTGAACCTATAACGCAAACCTTTCTAATCGTTATGTTTATCACCTCCTAAAAAATTTACCAGTCAAAGCACGAATTTACCTGTTTTGTCAAGCATTAAAAATAAATTGTTGTCGCCTCCCCTCTATATCATAGTATAACCACCGTCAACGCTAATGGTCTGCCCTGTCATATAGCTAGCACGGTCCGAAGCCATGAAGAGAACAGCGTTGGCTATATCGTGTGGTTTTCCCAAGCGTCTAAGAGGATAAAGTTTACTTGCCATTTCTCTATCAGGAACACTATTTGATTCAAACGCTTCAGACCACAAACTCCCAGAGCTGACTTCATCCATGCTGTCAGGAATAATCAACGCAGGACAAACAACGTTAATATTTATTCCATACCGACCATACTCTCTGGCTAATGTTTTGGACAGGGCAATGACTGCGGCTTTACAGCCAGCGTAAACCGCCTCTCTGACTTCGGGTTGCCTAGCGGCATCAGAGCTAATATTGACAATCTTGCCATATTTGCGCTCAGCCATATGGGGAAGAACTGCCTTGAGCGTGTTAAGGTCACCTCTGTAATTCACATTTATTATCCTGTCCCAAAGGGGTTGGTGCTTAGGGTCTGCAAAGAGCAAAAATGGCTCCCAGCCAACATTATTAACCAGTATATCTATTTTGCCAAACTTATCTAATGTTTGCTTGACCATTGCTTGTACTGAATCCCAATCAGTTACATCCGTTTTTATAAATATAGTATTGCCACCAAGAGCATTGGCTGCTTGAAGCACTTTTTGTGCTTGGACTTCATCCCTCGCAACAACTACCACATTTGCCCCTTGTTCCGCAAAGCCTAAAGTTATACCACGACCTATATTTGAGCTTCCTCCAGTAATTATTGCTGTTTTCCCTTCGAGTCCTAAAAAATCCATTTTAACTCTCCCTTATTATAGTAGGTCGTGCACCTAGCTTCGGCCCCTACCTTGCAACTTATTGATGACTCAAAGTGTGAATTTACCTGTTTTGTCAAGCATTAAGAATGAATTGTTGTCGCCTCCCCTCTATATCATAGTATAACCACCGTCAACGCTAATGGTCTGCCCTGTCATATAGCTAGCACGGTCCGAAGCCATGAAGAGAACAGCGTTGGCTATATCGTGTGGTTTTCCCAAGCGTCTAAGAGGATAAAGTTTACTTGCCATTTCTCTATCAGGAACACTATTTGATTCAAACGCTTCAGACCACAAACTCCCAGAGCTGACTTCATCCATGCTGTCAGGAATAATCAACGCAGGACAAACAACGTTAATATTTATTCCATACCGACCATACTCTCTGGCTAATGTTTTGGACAGGGCAATAACTGCGGCTTTACAGCCAGCATAAACCCCCTCTTTAAATTCGCCTATCCTAGCAGCAGCAGAACCAATGTTGACAATCTTGCCATATTTGCGCTCAACCATATGGGGAAGAACTGCCGTGAGCGTGTTAAGGTCACTTCTGTAATTCACATTTATCAGCTTGTCCCAACGAGCTGGGTTCGTCTTCACAAAAAACTCAGGCACATCCCAGCCAACATTATTAACCAATATATCTATCTTGCCAAACTTATCTAATGTTTGCTTGACCATTGCTTGCACTGCATCCAAATCAGTTACATCCGTTTTTATAAATATAGTATTGCCACCAAGAGCATTGGCTGCTTGAAGCACTTTTTGTGCTTGGGCTTCATCCCTCGCAGCAACTACCACATTTGCCCCTTGTTCAGCAAAGCCTAAAGTTATACCTCGACCTATATTTGAATTCCCTCCAGTAACTATTACCGTTTTGCCTGCGAGTCCTAAAAAATCCATTTTAACCCTCCTTTATATTTATTAGGCCGTGCGCCTACTCTCGATTCCTAAACTTGGAAGCAACTCTTGCCAGCTAGCTCCAGCCAGGCAACTCTATATCACACTGGGAATACTACTTACCGCTGCTTTCTTCCGAACCTGGCGGAGTTCATAGCCCCCAACTGCATAGAACCCAACTATCAAAACCACTTGGTAAAAGCAACTTCACAAACCGTAAACCTCAAACAGGAATTCAGCCCCGCTATAGCGGATTTCGGGTACAGGGCACCGCTAGCTCCCCGCCTAGCACGACCTATTTTACAATGTTACCAATAAGCGCTAACCTAAGTCAACAACCCTCAATGTAGATTAGCACATTCATCCCAAAGCAGAGACCTTAAGTATAGGGAAGGTACTGTGCTCCTGCTACATGTCGGAGAATATTAAGCTTCATAATATCAGCAGTGCCATCGGCAAATTCGTAACCTATAACATCACGCAACCGCTGTTCCAGGGGATACTCAACGCTATAGCCTACATGGCCAAAGGTTAATAGTGCACTGTGGATAGCCTCTACTGCTACTACTGGAGCCAGATACTTAGCCATCGCTGCCTCCTTAGCGAATGGCAGCCCTTGGTCATGCAACCACAGAGCTTTATAACAAAGGAGCCGAGTTGCTTCCACTTTGGTCAAACTCTCTACAAGCCTAAAGGACACCCCCTCAAATTTAAGGATAGGCTTCCCCCAAGCACGCCGCTCCTTGGCATAATTGAATGCTTCATCTAGACTTGTTTCCGCCATGCCCAAAACCGTCAGGGGTAGCAGAACTCGGAAGATATCGAAATCCTCGAGAGCTAACTTAAAACCTTGACCCTCTTCGCCAGCACGATATCCAACCGGGATACGAACATTATCAAGGAATATGGAAGCCCTCTCTGCAGAAATGAACCCAGTATCGACGAAGGGCGCCTTTGAAACTCCAGGAAGGTCTAAAGGCACAACAAAGCAGGTTATCCCTCTAGCTTTCTTAGAAGGGTCAACAGTAGCAAAAACCGCGCATATATCCCCTTGCATGCCCAGCGTGATTGAGGTTTTCTCTCCATTAAGTATGTAGTAATCACCATCTCTGGTGGCTCTGGCCGCGAGTGCGCCAGCATCAGAACCACATTCAGGCTCAGTTATGCCAAAACAAGGGATAGCCTCTCCAGATGCGATCTTGGGAAGCCACTCTCTCTGCGTATCGGGATGGGAATGCTCAATTACTACCCCATCCCCAAATGCCGCCATTGAAAATAGCTGAGCGGCATGGTCTACCTTGCCAAACTCCTCAGCAGTTATTCCTAGCATCATAGAATCCCCAGGTTGCCCTCCGTACTCTTCAGGAATCCAAAGTCCCAGGAATCCCTCCTTCCCCATCTGTTTCACAAGCTCTCTGGGGTAGCGATTTTGCTTGCATCGCTCCTTAGCGCCAGGGGTTAGCACCTTCTGGGCAAAATCCCTCGCCTTTTCCTGAAACATAAGGTGGATTTCGTCAAAACCAAACTCCGGCATTTCTCCTCCTCTAAGTTTCGCTATTTCGGCACTATCAACAGCTAAATACTAGCTGAAGCCACTTCTTCTATTAATCTTCATAGACCCCGGGAAATATTTCCTTTCTCCTAAATTTCAGTGGGTCAGCCTTTTTCTTCTCCCAAAAACAGTCCTTATAATACTTAGCTTCCCCAGAGCCATAATAGCTCCATACGGAATCGTACGTCATGACCTCGAGTCCTCTTATTTCAGCGCTCATCATGTTAAAGGCAAACTTGAGGCCCTTAATGGCGCCAGGACTTTTCGCCAAGATCTCATCACACCACTTATCCACTTCCTCCTCCAACTTGTCTGGAGGCACTACCGCGTTAACCAGCCCCATTTCTAAGGCTTCCTTAGCTGTATATCGTCGGCAGAGATACCAGATTTCCCGTGCCTTCTTCTCTCCTACAACTTTGGTCAAATAGGCAGCGCCATAAGCAGCATCGTAGCTCCCCACCATAGGGCCGGCTTGCCCGAGCTGGGCTGTCTCCGAGGCTATAGAGAGGTCACAAACTTGCTGGAGAACCTGCCCGCCGCCTATGGCGAAGCCATTCACCGCAGCAATTACAGGCTTAGGCATCTCCCTTATGATTGTATGAAGGCTAGGCGATCGGAACATCTCAGCGCTATAACCAGCTGATGCCTCCTTGGCATCTCCCCCGGTGCAGAATGCCTTATTCCCAGCACCAGTGAAAACCACCACCCCAACCGTGTCATCATGTGCAGCATCCATAAACGCTTTCCCTAGCTCTTTCGTTGTATTAGTGGTGAAGGCATTATATGCTTGCGGCCTATTTAGAATTATTCTAGCTACACCTGGTCTCTTCTCATAGATAACATCTGTAAACTCAAATCCCGGTACTTTTTCCCATTTTTTCTTGGCAACTTCTTCTGCCATAATTTAACCTCCTATTCATTATACTGCATAAATCTAAATTTTCTCTCTGGTATAGTTTGAACTTTACCTTTCAGTATTTCCAATGCCTTTGCTATTTGCTATTCCTTAACCTCCCTCTTGATTATTTTTAGTGGCGTGTCCCAGTATTCTTGTTTACTCTGGCATCACTAAACCATGGCATCAACCTCTTTCTATATTGCTAATACCGAGATTAGCATAAGATTTTATCATAGCACTTCCATTTTGCCAAGTTTTGAAGCACTTCTTGGCAAGACTCTTTAGACTGCCCATTCCACTTATTTACCTGTTTGGATACTTGGCTATCATAGCCTAGGTCCTCTCTATGTTTCCTAGAAGTCGTCCAAAACTCAACCTTTTTAACGACCTGGAATTCTCCTTCTGGTTTTGGCTACCATCAGACTGCCCGATAGCCTCAGTTTTCCTCCTTCCGCGCCTTCTGCAAGCACGATTATACGCTGCCCGTAATTCCCTTGTCAATCCATTCAGGGCTCTATGCTGGGGCTTAAAGGATGGGAGGTGGGAAATGTGAAGAAGGAAAGGGAATAATAGTAGAGGTAGGGACTGACTTCAAGAAGCCAGCCTTCCACAAAAGATAGACATCAATAAAGCCGACGCCTGGCTTCTTGAAGCCCTGCCAGGGATAGGTGAAGGCAGAGCGCAGGCTATTGTGGATTACCGCAATGAAAGTGGCCCCTTCAAGCGAATTGAGGACTTGCTACAAGTTAAGGGTATTGGGCAGGGAACATTCGACAAGATAAAAGATTATGTAACTGTGTCGGGTTAGAGAACCTCTCTAAACTACTTTCCCGTGCTTTGACAGAGGCTTTTCAACAAATCACCAGACTGGTTTTCATCTAGCTCGCCATCCTCAAAAGCTTTTATTATTTTGTCCGCTTCTCCTCTTATGCCCAGTGAAGTTAAGCCTTCAGAGTCCAAAGGAAATTGGGGAAACAGAGGAAATAGCTCAGAACTCCGTTCTTTCTCGTCCTTTAGTAAATCTTTTAGTGGTGTCTCCAATAGCTCTTTATCTTCTTGACTTAGCTGCGCTTCATCTAAGACCTCATGGCAAAAGTGAAATCTGCATTCCCTTGGCCTTATTTCATAAATCGGGCAGGAATTAAATTTTTCTGAATATAACCCACAGCCAATTTCCCTACAACACTCGCCCCTACAGACTGAGCACCTATTCTTAGCAGTTTCACTTAGAACACTTGTAATTCTGGCAATTCCTTTGCCAAAAAGCTCTTCGAATTCCCCTTCGGTCAAAAATATTTTAGAAGTATTCATGAGACTAAGTCCTGTTATTTTAATCTTAGCTTAGAGCTTGTTGCACAAACCCATCTGCCAAAGCTAAGGTAGCACGGCTGCCAGCTTTAGGAAATCCATTTACGCAACAGGCTCCTTAATGACTTGATTTTAATAGATAGACTTCACCTGCTTTACTTAAAAGCGCTTGCTTCTTTCTGGTTCCCCAAATCCGCTGGCTGAGTTACTCGTCAGGCATCTAACGCTTTGAGAAGGGATTTGGTTCTCGTTGAGGGTGGAGCAAGAGCCAACCGAGACAAACCGCTTAATCGCTTCTACACGCTGCCATTAGTGATGAGGAGCGAAACGGTGAAGTGTCATGGAGGAATGATTCCATAAACCAACCCTTAGAAAAAGATTATGTTGATTTCAATTCTGAAATCCGTCTATTAACGATATTTACACCTTTTCGTATTATTTCTCTTGCCTCACCGAGTTTTCCCCTATCGCCCTCATAAGGGAAATCATATAATGCAAACTGGGATGACCCAAAATGACACCACCTATAAAAATCGTCAATTTCGCTTAAGATGCCCCAGTCTTCATCTGCGAAATCGATATATCTTGTTATTTCCAAATGCGTTATTGCGTCATTTCGTATATTCGGAAAGAACGCTCGCCTTGCCATCTCTAACTTGTTCTCTTCGTCACTATTCCGCTTAAGAGTCCGGGACTCTACATCATCCTTTGATAATTTTATGCCCTTGATCGCCTCTACGAATTCATCACATCTTCCCAGATTACTTTGGAATTCTTCATGCAGTGCTTCTAGTTTTTGGATGGCTTCTATATTCCTATAATGATCGGCAAGAAAGTCATTTATATGACCAAAGTCCCACACAGGATTATCAGGTTTATTTGGATGTTTCTTAATATCTTGAATGACCATAGCAATGTGATTCTTCAAATCCTCAAGGCCCTTAAGGGTATTTTCATATGCAAATACATGATAGGCATTGACATCAAACGGAATTCCACTACCCTTTGCATTTACCATGATCGACGGCTTTCTGAAAGTATGTCTAACTCCTAATTCATACATTACATTTGGGTTTGAATCTGTTAAATCTGCGAATACAATAGAGGCACTAAATAATTTCTCAATAATATCTTTTGTAATAGACCCTCTGGGCACCTGTGTTCTATAACAATCAATTTTAAATTCATCCCAAGCGGGTTTAAATAGCTTTTCAAAAATCTCAGTCCACTTATCTTTTGTATGAGAACGTGACTTTGAAAATGGCATTATCACAAAGCAATCTTTTATTTCCATATTACCCTCTCTCCAAATCCACTAAGCTGGACTACTGTCTCCTTTTAACCCTTGCTGTTTACTGTCTTATTGTATCTTCACCGCACCTTTCACACAATTCTCCGAGAGTAAAACCCGGTGGAGGGTTTACAAAGTAAATCTTCTCCTTGTAGTAGAACTCTCCCTTATTAACTATCGCTCCACACCTTTGGCAACGATGAGGGACTCTTGCCTTTACCTTCGCCCAGTATTTTAAGCTCTCATATTTGCCCATTGCTCTCTCCAAATCCGCTGGACGGGCTTACTATTGCTTTGGTCGGAGGTACTGGGTGTTAGCAGTCTACTCACCACGAGAGGAACTAATAACAGCTTTATAAATGGTCTTGTAGATCTCAGCGGCCTTCTCGACATTGACTGCGGACGGGGACATTTTGTCGAGGACATTGTTTGTTATTTCCTTTGCCGCTTCTACCCAAGCAACAGTGATATTTTCTGTCGACATACTTTAACCTCCTTTCTCCTTGTTTCCAACGCCTGTATTATAGTTTTCAATCCTCCTTCGAGGGTTAGGTTCTTTCTGAAAGCTGCCTTCCCAAATCCGCTGGCTGGGCTATGCCTGCCACTCTGCCTAGCGCAACCTTTGCCTTATTTCACTCCGCACATGAGTTCTGCCACTAAGCTGACATCCGTATCGGCGGGGGTCTTCACCAACATGGCGCAGGATGATTTCAGCATTGCTTACTAGGTGATCCCTGTCGTACTTGGTATCCACCCAAATTTGCCCGACCTGAGTAGGTTGGTCAAAGGGGGCTCCATTGGAGTGAAATGGCTCTTTATGCACGATATATCTGGATGCCTGGGATCTCTGAATAGGGCAATGGGAAGGCGTCAGTTTCCCTGAGCTAACAAGATGCTGCACTACCTTCACGCAAATGTCTTTCCAGCTTTCAAATGGTACTTCTGCCCATTTTGTGAGGGGCCCGACACTCTCCTTGGGCAAGTATAGTGGACTAGGCAAGAAGACTTTGCCGTCCTCAATACACTCGGCGGCCTCGACCGCCTCAAGCAACGGGATTACTGGCACTGGAGGGCCACATGGGCCAAGGACGGAGGGCTGCAAGAAACTTGCCTGGTGGGATGCATCAGCGGAGACTCTAGAGATCTGAAATTCTAAGACTAACTTCTTCTCAGGAACTACGAGCGGATGGCTTGCATAGACCTCCCATCGGTTCCCATCGGTCATGGCTAAGTAGGGCGTTTCTTGCCAGAGTTTATCTAGCTGGTGCTGGGCATCTGTCAGGTCTGAGTCCAATGCCTTGACTATGAGGGTCAGACGGACTTCACTCTTGTAGAGAAGAGCATAGGGGTAAACCTCCTTCGTGGTGAGGCCCGGCCGCCAATCTAGGCAAACTTGCGCTGGGTCTTCAGTATCCCATCCCAGAGCTCGGAGCAGGGGGTCAATAAGGGTATAGCGTGTCTGAATCACACTCTGCCGCAACAGGTCCCCGTGTCGCTCCATGCGACCCAGAAGTTCCTTAAAGCGTTGCGCCAATTCCTCTACCAACATTTCTCTACCTCTAACTCAGTCGGTGATGAACCACCCTCTCCAAATCTGTTAGCTGAACTACCCATCAGGCAAAGTATACATCGTAATCGTAATTATAGCCCTTGCTAAATCAGAATTGTCCGCTTCAGCTACATCGCTAGCTACTTCACTATCAGCAAAGGAGAGAAGTCCCTCACTGCTCCCATATGTGACGACATAAGTACCTGCGCTATAGAATATGAGAATTTTCTAATATCTAATTTCTAAACTCTAAACAAATTCCAAATTCCAATTTCAAATACCAACCTTTTTTCCTTTTGAATTTTGGTCATTAGCGCTTTGGTATTGTTTAGGATTTTAACCCAACTTTACCAGGCAAATGACGGAAAGAGGGGATGATGGAGGTGTTTCAGCTTCAATGATAGAGTGGATTGGGGATAAGCTGAAGCCAGACTGTCATTGTAGCCCCCATACACCAGATGCCTTCCAGGAAATCGAATGGGAAAAGAGAGGTTTTACTCAAGTCAATGGTAAACTTGGGATAGTCCCCTGAACTCTAGCGCCTCACTCCCTCCCAGAAATTGCTCAACTTGTTCTATATGTTTGTAATTGTTCATCGGTCATAATCAGTCGCATGTCTCAATCATAAACAAGTTGCCTTAATTTCTCAGGCTCATCTTGTATTGGAAGAGACTCTCACTTGACAGATTATAACAGAGCATCCAAAATATGACATAGCAACTTTTTGTATGGAAATTGGAGGTTAAGTATGAGCAAAGTTGTAAAGGTAGGTAAAAGGTATCAGATAGTCATCCCTAAAAGGGTCAGGGAGCAGCTTGGGGTCAACATCGAAGATGAGCTTATTGTGGGCGTTCGGGATGGTCGGATCATCATGCAGCCCAGACCACGAAAATATAGCGAATACATGCAAGGATTGGGGAAGGAAGTCTGGAAGGGAATTGATGCCACCGAATATGTGAGGAAAGAAAGGGAATCATGGGAGAAATAGAGAAGCGGTGCCGAGAACTTTTGGGGCGCTATTCTATTTTGGGACTGGATACGATGACCTTTATTTACCATTTTGAGGAAAACAAGGACTTTCTTCCTTTTACTAGAGCCCTTTTCGAGCTGATTGAGGAGGGAAGGATAGAAGGCAAGACCTCGGTTATCACCCGACTTGAAATTCTGGTAAAGCCTAGAGAAGACGGTGATGAACTCCTAGCGGATGAGTACAGGCTTATACTAGAGAATTTCCCACACCTCGAAGTTATTCCGGTCGATGCTGAGATAGCAGATTTAGCCTCAGCCATTAGAGCCAACTATAAATTCAGGACTCCAGATGCTATACAGCTCGCTACCTCGATCCTGAAAGGTGCCCAGGCATTTGTGACCAATGACGAATCTCTGAAGAAGGTCAAGGAAATCGAGGTTGTTGGCATGAGAGAGACTCTAGAATGTGCTTGTTCAAAGAACAGTGATACAAAGTGAAGAGAGGAGAAAAGCACTTATAGACCCAGCTTGCTGGGGGGTAATTCACTGGAAACCGAGTCGGGTAAAGGCTCACATAGCTATTGCCTTCACGGCGTATTCCCTCGTTAGATATTTAGAATATAGAGTAAAACTCCAATACATAAAGCTCAGTCCGGAGGAGATCAGGAGGAACTCGATAGGGGTTCAGACGAGCATTCTTTACGACAAGAGCAAGAGGATTCGCTGCGGGCTTCCTTCGAGGATGTCCAAACATGCGAGGAAAATCTACGACATTTTAGAAATCACGAGGCGCTGCACACCTTATATAATAGAGAAGCTGAGGGAAAGGATTCCCTCAGTCCTCAAAAATTTCCCTGAAAATGTAGGAAGTCGGGAGACAAGACAATTAAATCACCAGCATGAAGAATGATGTCCACACCCTTAAAAGCCTCCGCCGCCTGGTGAGGAAGCTCTTTGCCAGCTTCAGGTATGTGTGCATCAGCAATAAGTCCTATTCTCATATCCTGTTTCCTATTCCTTTACAGTCTACCTACCAATGCCTACTTCCATCCCCAAAGCCTCAATCGATTCTCGAGCCCTTTGAACCTGCCCATCATTCGGTGATTCAACCCCCTTAATGGGATAATGTCTGCCTAACTGCTCATATTTTGGTGTTCCCCATTCATGATAAGGAAGGATAGAAATTTTTGCTGCCCCGATTTTTAGGCCAAATTGCGCTACCTTTTCGATGTTTTCCCTGGAATCATTATAACCAGGAATGAAGGGAACTCTTAGCCAAATCTTCACCTTCTTAGCTGCAATCCTTCCCGCATTATCAAGAATCAGCGAGTTGCTTCTTGAGGTCCCTTTTTTATGTTGCTCTGGATCCATATGCTTTATGTCAAAAAGGACAAGGTCAACATATTCCAGGACTTTTTCTATTCGCTCCCACGGACTATATCCGCAAGTATCTAAAGCAGTATGTAACCCCTTTTCCTTACATGCCTTTAGCAGTTCATAGACGAACTCATACTGAAACAGCGGCTCACCTCCCGAAACAGTTACCCCTCCTCCTGAATGTTCGTAGAATAATTTATCGCTTTCAACCTCCCTCACCACCTCATCTACAGTCATATATTTACCGCTAATGCATATGGCTCCGGTGGGGCAAACTTCTGCGCACTTGAAACACAAGGCACACTTTGCTCGGTCAATCTTTCTGCCCTCTGGGTCAATGGTGATGGCGCCTACAGGACAAGTCTGCTCACATTTACCGCATTTAATGCATTTCACATCATGGGTCATAATTTCCGGGTAAGGATTCTGTGACTCTGGATTGCTACACCAGCGACAGCGCAATGGACAGCCCTTCATGAATACTGTGCTTCTGATACCAGGACCATCCTGAAGGCTAAATCTCTGGATATTGAAGATTAAACCTTTCTTATCATTGACACTTATACTATCGTTTTCCGCTTTGTTCATTGTGAACTATTTCTCAGCAGTTCTCAAAACACACAAAGAATTACGGGAGCCGAGTCTTCCACTTCAACTGGTTCAGCTCAGCCCCCGCAATTTCCCTTCAGCCAATCCCTATATCGCAGAGGGTAATCCTTTACCTGCAGCTAGTTAGAATGCCTGTCGCGTTCTTCCAATGATCTGGTTCTGAATCTCCTTTTTCAAGTCGACAAAGTAGGCGCTATAACCAGCCACCCTTACCACCAGATCACTATGTTCCTCAGGATGCTTTTGAGCATCCAGTAGGACTTCATTATCCACAATGTTGAACTGGATATGGTGGATTCCGAGGTCGACAAAGGTCCTGAGGTATGAAACAAAAGCCTCCCTGTTATCTCCCTCCAGGAACTGGGGTAGGAATCTCTGATTGAACAAGTGAGTGAAGGTGTGTGGGTGGTCTATCGCGGCAACGGACTTCAGCACCGCCGTCGGCCCCTTCTTGTCGCTGCCGATGGAAGGCGAAACCGTCCCATCATTAAACAGGTCGCGGTCTTTTCTGCCGTCAGGGGTTGCGCCAGTGAGTCCGCTCCAGCCATAGTAGGCGGAACCGCCAGTCCCATCCTCGGCATGCTCGTAGCCCCAGATGTTCTTGAAGCTGTGAACTACCTCGGTGTTCCGCTGCATGAAGTCCCTGGCTATCTCGTCGACATAAGCATTATCATTACCGAACTTGGCAGCTTGGAGGAACATTTGGCGAAGCTCTTCCTTCCCCTCCCAGTTGTTCTTTAGGGCTTCCGTCAACTCTGCCATGGTGACCTTCTTCTCATCAAAAACCAGCTTCTTCATTGCTGCCAGTGAATTGACGCAGGTTATCTGACCTACCGGTTGGATTAGGGTGTCGGCGTAGTACTTATAGTCTCGGCAATCCTTTCCATGCTCGATACATCCATCCAGCAGAGCAGAATAGAAGGGTTGTGGCAAATAGCGGCTATCAAGGACGTCTACCAGATTATAGATGGCATATAGCTTCTCAAGGAAGAACCTTTCCTGAGTCAAATACGATTGCATCACATCCTCAAGAGAGGTGAAAGTGGTGGGGTCAGGGGTAGGATAACCAATCTGTCTCCCGGTGAACTTGTCCAAACCCTGGCTCAGAGCATATTCTAGGAACCTTGGCAATATCACCATTCCCCCAAGCGCACGCTGGTTTATTGCTTTCCCCGGTATATTCCACCTCATACAGCCATGGGTAGAATAAAGTCGAGCATCCTCTACCGGTATGCCCTTATTGCTCAAATAGGACACCATCATCTCATCATTGAAAATGGAGAAGACGCCGGAATGCGTCCTCAGCGCATCTGTCAGCGCCAGCAGGAACTCCTGGGGAGTATTGCGGTGAAGCCTAACCGCAATCGATGGCTCACATAGCTTCATCGCCTTGATGGAATCCATGATGATGTAGCTCATCTCATTAGTAGCATCTTTGCCATCAGATGTCATCCCCCCAATGGTGGTTACCCTTGAGGTCATAATCCCGCCGCCACCAACTGCCTGTGCCGGCGGCACCAATTGCCCCTCTTGGTTGTACTTGAGCCATAGGTGCTCCAACAACTCCTGAGCCTGTAGCCGAGTGAGCCTCCCCTCCTCTTTATCCTTCTTGTAGTAAGGATAAAATAACTGGTCTGGCCTCTCCCCACCACCCGGTGTCTGAAGGTCCAGTATGTGAGTGATGAGCTTTATGAACCAGAAGCACTGTACTGCCTCATGAAGCGTCCTCACAGGGTTCTCAGGCACCCAGTCGCAAATCTCGGCAATCTCCTCCAGTTCCTTCTTCCTCCTCTCATTTTTTTCAGTCTTTGCCATCTCCCTCGACAGCGTGGCATACCTCTTGCCAAACCTTATTCCCGCCTCAAGGCTTATGATGACCGCTCGAAGGAATTCCTTTTGCTCAAGATAACTCCTGGGGTCACGGTATATTAAGCCATTGGAGTCTATCTCTTTCAACCTATCCTCAGCCTGCTTCACTATCCCCCTCAGCCCTAGCTTGAATACCTTCTCATGGTTGGGCACCCCAGTTCGCCCCCCATGGAGCCAGGAAAATGCCCCATGAGCATCATAACGCCAATACTGCAGCACCTCCTCAGGCAGCAGGTTACGCTCCATCCCATGCACGGCATAATTTCGCCAATACTTATGCATCTCATGAAGTTCCTCTCTCTCCCCATCAGTCACCATGCCTCTATAGTCACCTTCAACTGCCTTGTCCAACCACCTCCACCACAGCTCAGGATAATCGATTAAAGCATTTGGCTTGGCAGTGACGTTGCCCACAATCCGCTCATCAGGAAGGAGATAGATGGTCTTATTATCAAGGAGATGTGCTAGAGCCTCTGCTCTTCTTATCACCATAGGCTGGCCCTCAGTCTCTTTGTAAGACTCGGTTACCAGCCTGGGTCGCTCAATGTCAATCGCTATCCCTGGCCGGTAAGCCATCCGACCTACCTCCCTTTCGCCAGCCAAGACTCTGCCTAAACCTCTTACTTGCTTGCTCCCATAGTATTCGCTTCTGTCCCTCATTACCTCGGGTATTCTCTTTTCTGCAATAGCCATTTCTCTTGTAACCTCCTTTCTTTTTTGTACTCTACCCTTTCCATATCTTCTCACTCTCCCTAAGTATATTCTTCAGGGTCATTTTATGATAATTTTACATCAATCTCTTCCTTTTGTGTCAAATTCCATAGCTGTTTCCACACCATTCGAAAGAGTCTGAAGGGTATTGACAAAAACCGAAGATTGTAGCTAATATGGATTAAGGTAAATTAAACCTTCATAGCTTCTGAAACAAATGAGGGGAAAGAGTTATCAAGCTGATTCCGAGAGTCACTAAATTTACGTCAGGCTATGGTCAAAGAACTTGCTTGGGCAATTTATTAAAGCGTTGAATTTTATCGCCAAGTTACTCCGCACCAGTGGGAAAAATAAGAGCCTGCTTTGCATTGGGCTCGACCCTGACCCAGAGCTTATGCCCAAGGTAAATATTTTAGAATTCAACAAGGCTATTATCGCTGCTACTTGTGACCTAGTATGCGCCTATAAACCTAATTTGGCTTTCTATGAAGCCCTGGGACCCGAAGGACTTGCCATTTTAGAGAAGACCGTTGAATATATACCTAGTGATATTCCTATAATCGGCGATGCTAAGCGCGGCGACATAGGTAATACTGCCAAAGCCTATGCTAAGGCTCTTTTCTCCACTTTCGGCTTTGACGCCGCCACAATCAACCCCTATCTTGGCTTCGATTCCATAGAACCTTTCATTAGCTACCGTAATAAGGGAGTATTCATCTTATGCCGAACATCGAACAAGGGAGCTTCAGACTTTCAAGACCTTCTTTGCGCTTCTGGTTCCCCTCTCTACGAGGTGGTGGCACAGAAAGCCAAACAATGGAATGCTTATGGCAATGTTGGCTTGGTAGTGGGAGCTACCTATCCTGAGGAATTGAAGAAAGTTCGCTCAATTTGCCCCGAAATGTGCTTACTCATTCCAGGCATTGGGGCTCAGGGAGGTGATTTAGCCTCAGCGGTTGGCTATGGAGTGGATGCCCAAGGGGAGAAGGCGATTATAGCCATATCGAGGCAAATACTTTACGCTTCAAAGGAGAAAGATTTTGCTGAAGCAGCCAGGAATGTGGCTGAGAGAATCCGCAACCAGATCAACTCTTATTTAGCTTCCGGTGAAAAGACAAAATGATGTTGGCTATAAAATCTTCCATCAACGGAGCCCTTAGAAGCTTCTAGGAGATATCATTTCGTAGCTCATCTATAGTTAGTCAGATTGACAAATGATAGCATTAATGTCATCATCCGTTAACAGTTAACGGAATAACTGTAAACCTTTAACCAATAATACTTTTGTTAGTATCACAGTGTTAATGATAGAGGAGTGAAAGGGGTGTTCTCACCGAAATTCTCAGTAAATTTTGATATCAAGTACAATCTGGACGAAATCGACCGGCTTAAATACCGTATCGAAAGGATGCTAATCATGCCGAAACACGAAGAATGGCTTCGGCGGGAGGCTTTTATCCGTACAGCTTACTCATCGACTATGGTCGAAAACGCGACGATTACTGAGGAGGAGATGGAACATGCAGCGAAGCCATCCCCTGTTGCCAGTGTGCCAAAAGAGAGGCAAGATGTGGTTAATTACACAAAAGCGTTAGAATTCGTCGATTTCCTTTCTGATATGGGCGATATTGCTATTCCCACCGAATTTATTATACGACAGATACACTGGTCTTTGATGGCTGGGATGCACGATACACAAAACAGGCCGGGACAGTATCGAAATGGGACTAACTGGATTGAAGACAGAGGTGTGAAGGTATATGAACCCCCTTTTCATATAGATGCGCCGATTTTGATGAGAGAGTTTTCAGAGTGGCTCAAAAATGATAAGGGAACACCCGCAGTCCTTAAAGCTGGAATAGCTCATCTGCATTTGGTTGCAATTCATCCTTTTGTGGACGGAAATGGAAGAACTGCCAGATTGTTTACGACATTCTTGCTACAGAGTTCCGGATATGGATTCCGCAAGCTATTATCATTAGATGCGTGCTATCAACGCCACAGAGATGATTACATTGATGCACTGAGACAGACTATGGGAAACCAGTTCCAAAATGAATACGATTCCACTAAATGGCTAGAGTTCTTCACTACATCACTTGGTGTCCAAGCGAGGCTCCTCGAAGGGAAGCTAACCGATTGGAGAATGGGAGTCGAAGAGATTCATAGGGATTGGGGGGGAGAGTTAGGACTTAATGACAGGCAGATAGATAGTCTCATATATGCCATACATAGGGGCTACATTACTAGAAAGGATTACGCTGAGATTGCAAATGTCTCTTTGCCGACAGCCTCAAGAGATATATCTGGTTTAGTTCAACGAAATCTTCTTGAACCTGAAGGCGTGGGAAGGAATCGAAGATACAATATTAGGCGCCTCAAGGATAGGAGCAGCGCATAGTACAGAAATAGTGAGAGTAGTTTCGCTTTTTACTGAATGACATGAAGAGCCTAATTCATTGGCTTTGCTGAGAGCCCATCGGAAGGACTGCCAAATGACCTCAAAATGACTACAGAAATAAAGGTCGGTGATGTGGTGCGGCTGCGCAAGCCGCATCCCTGTGGCAGCTATGAGTGGGAGGTGGTAAGAGTGGGCGCCGATATCGGCCTCAAATGTCTCAAGTGCCAACGAAATGTCCTTCTAGGAAGAAGCATCTTTGAGAGAAGGCTGAAAGAAGTAGTTTATAGAGGAGAAGGGAAAATTGAAGCGGTCGAGAAGCATGATAGATACACGAGGTGAAGTGCTAGTTGCCATCATGAACAATCTGTTAGACTTCATCATCGCTCACGACCAGCACTGGTACCGCATTCCCACACAGGTTGTGGAAACCTGGCTTAAAAGGCGCTGGCCACCTCAATGGCTAGCTTTTTACCTGACTAAAGTCTTCGGCAGCGAAGCCTATGCTGTAAATTACTTCGCCCGTGTCCTTGATATTCGCAAAGTTTTCCGCTGGCAGCTCTTTCCTTAGCAACCTCATGATGAGAGGGGACAACGACGTTATTACCAACTTTTATTGTCGCCGTTGCGACAGCTACCCGGCAAGATGGACATAGAGGCTGACGGTGACACCTGGCATGCCGACCATGAGCGCATTCCTTTAGACAACCTGCGGGATAATGACCTGGAAACAGATGGTTGGAGAGTTCTGCGGTTTAATACACCACACATCATTGAAAAGATGGCTGAATACTGCCTGCCTACCATCGTGGAAAACATCAATAAGCTGGGCGGTCTTGAAGAACAGAGGCTGATGCCACGCAAAGTCAGCCTGGACGCTCAAGGACAATTGCGACAACTAAGCCTGTTCGACTCTGGTAGTCAAGATGACCTGATTGACAGTGAGAATTGAAGTAACTCTAAAAAAGCACCATTGAGAAGCAGGCTAAATGGAATGAACAAGATTTAAAACGCCTGAATATTTTAAGGTAACTGAGCCTGTTGCGTAAAGGGGTTTCCTAAAGCTGGCAGCCGTGCTACCTTAGCTTTGGCAGATGGGTTTGTGCAACAAGCTCAACTATACCTGCAAATACAAAATTTCTTTCAATGGCGAACATTTTGTCATTGCTAGCCTTCCACAGCTAATCTATAATTGAACCATGTCCCGCTGTATCTTTCACATTGATTTGGATGCCTTCTTTGTTTCTGTAGAGCAAGCGCTTAACCCAAAGCTTAAAGGGAAGCCGGTAATTGTTGGCGGAGACCCCGAGCGTCGCGGTGTAGTAGCCTCTGCTTCCTACGAAGCACGACCTTGCGGCATCCATGCCGGCATGCCTTTATCCAAAGCTCGTCGCCTCTGCCCCCAAGCAATTTTCGTAAGGGCTATCTTCCCCCGCTATAAGGACGCTTCAAATAAGTTTATGAGGATTCTAAGTGATTTTTCTCCTTACATAGAGCCTTTAGGGCTCGATGAGGCATATCTCGATGTTACTGGCTGTGAAGAGCCTTATGGCTCCTTCCAGAAACTGGCGCTTGCTATAAAAGAAAGAATACATAAGGAGCTCAAGATTACCGCCTCAGTGGGCATAGCTACATGTAAAGTGGTAGCTAAAATTGCCTCTGATTTATGCAAGCCCGACGGCTTGCTAGAGATAGCCCCAGGGGAGGAATGCAATTTCTTAAATCCCCTTCCTGTAGCTAAATTGCCCGGGGTGGGCAAAAAAACGGAGCAAGTATTAAAGGGGATGGACATAGCCACTATAGATGAATTGGCATCACTTCCTTTAGAGGTAATTAGAAGGCACTTTGGAGCCGCCGGAGCAGTACTTCACAGCTACGCCAATGGAATAGATAATAGAAGAGTAGAGGCATCAGGCGAACCAATATCCATTAGCCAGCAAATCACCTTTGCTCAAGATACCTTAGACCGCCATTTTCTTGAGGCTAACTTAAAGCAGCTATGCCAGGAAGTCGGTGAAAAGCTGCGCCGCCAGGATAAAAGGACGACATGCGTTGCTATCAGGCTGAGATATGCCGACTTCAAGACGATTACCCGCCAAACTACCTTAAAAGAAGCTAGCAACGCTAATCAGGTTATTTACACCACAGCGCTACAATTGCTGAATAAAGCTTTAGCACAAGAAAGAAAACCAATGCGGCTTATAGGTGTCAAAATATCAAATCTGGAAGGCAACGAAAAGCAACTCCGCATGTTTGACCCCGAAAGAGAAAAGGCAGAGCGTTTGGACAAAGCTATAGACCAAATTCGCAGAAAATATGGTCCCACAGCGATAAAAACTGGCAAAAGTATGGTTACCTAAGCCGAGTTTTAATACACTCTAACTCTATTCTAATCGAAAAATGAGCCTGAGTAAAGAGATTTCAGGCAACAGG
>CAZPDE010000009.1:0-31332 GCA_964585315.1 uncultured Dehalococcoidales bacterium
TATTATGGAAGTGTGCGGAGGACGATAAGCTGTTGGTGCTTCTTACGTTGAAGGGTGGGTTATACTCCATAATATTTCTTCCAGTGCCTTCGTCCATTCAATTCCTGGGTGCTTGGTATCTAGCTTTATTTGTGTGGCTCCTATTTTAATTGCTCCACTATAGCTTCTTGCTGTGAGATTGCTTCGCTGTCCCTTCGCTGCTTGCCACGCCTTCGGCTCGCAACTTTGGCTCAGGGCTTCAGCTCGCAATGACAGGGTAAGCGAAGGACTCATAGCTAAGGGCTCTTTCGGCTTTATTACAATTTGTTTCCCTTGGGTGAAAATGGAGCTTACCTCAGCTTTGCTGGCTAAAACCCTGGTTTTCACTATATAAAGGAGATTTTTCACCGGCTCTGGCAGTGCGCCAAATCTATCCCTGAGTTCCTGCGCTATGTCTTTTACCTCCTCGACGCGCTCTATAGCTGCCAATCTACGATAAAGAGATAGGCGAGTGTTTAGATTGGGCACATATTCTTCCGATATATGGGCGGTTAATGGCAGGGAGATGCTGGGAGATTGCTTCGCTTCCTTCTTCCCAATTTCACCTTCACTTATTCCTCTCCCATCATTAATCCAGATAGTCGAGAGTCCAGAGTCCAGAGTCCCCCCTGACTCCCGACTCCTTTGACTCCCGACTGCTTTCACTTCCTCTACTGTCTCAGCCAGCATCTGGCAATAAAGGTCAAATCCTATGGCGGCTATATGCCCACTCTGCTTGACACCCAAAAGATTTCCTGCTCCACGAATCTCTAAATCTTTCATGGCAATGCCAAATCCGGCACCTAGCTCAGTAGCCTCAAAAATAGTTCTGAGTCTTTTATGGGCTTGAGAGGTTAGCTGCTTGCCTTTATCATACAGGAAATAGGCGAAGGCTTGGTTAATGCCACGGCCTATTCTGCCCCTCAACTGATAAAGCTGAGCTAAGCCAAATTTGTCAGCTTGGTCAACGATTAGCGTGTTGACATTGGGCATGTCCAAGCCCAACTGAATAATAGTGGTGGTGACTAAGACATCATAGGTGCCAGCAATAAAATCTGCCATCACTTTTCCTAATTCTTCCTCGGGCATTTGCCCATGAGCTATAGCTATTCTGGCTTCAGGCACCAAAGCTTGTAACTTGCTTGCAACTAAAGCAATGCTCTGAACTCGATTATGAACAAAAAAAACCTGACCATTCCTCTCTAACTCACACAATACCGCCTGCCTGACCAAGGTATCATCGTAAACACCAACATATGTCTTAATAGATAAGCGTTCTTCAGGAGGTGTTTCCATGATGCTTATATCCCTAATTCCGGTTAAAGACATATGAAGGGTGCGTGGAATGGGGGTGGCGCTAAGGGCAATAGTATCTACCTCTCTTCTCACTTGCTTAAGCCTTTCCTTTTGCGCCACACCGAATTGTTGTTCTTCATCAATTATCACCAGTCCCAGGTCTTTGAATGCGATGTCTTTTTGCAATAAGCGATGAGTGCCAATGCATATGTCTACAGTGCCATTGACTAAGTCTTCAAGGATTTTTCCTTCTTTTTCTGGGGGACAAAAGCGACTCAGCATTTCCACCCTTAAAGGAAAGGTTTGCAATCTCTCGCTGAAGGTAGCGAGATGTTGCTGTGCCAGCACAGTGGTGGGTGCCAATATAGCTACTTGTTTATTATCCATCACCGCCTTAAAGGCAGCGCGCAGAGCTACCTCAGTTTTGCCATAGCCCACATCTCCACAAATGAGCCGGTCCATAGGCTTAAGTCTTTCCATGTCCTCTTTGACAGCCATGATTGCTTCAAGCTGGTCTGGTGTTTCCATGTAGGGAAATGATGCTTCCAACTCCTGTTGCCATAATGTGTCAGGAGGGAAAGCAAAGCCTGGGGTTACTTCCCTGGCAGCGTAGAGGTCAAGTAATTCCTGGGCGCTATCAACTACTGATTGTTTAACCTTTTCCTTTGTTCTTTGCCATTCCTGGGTTCCCAGCCGGCTCAATATTGGTGCCTGGTCTCCACTTCCGATATAGCGACTGACTCGTTCTATTTGCTCCGTGGGGACATAAAGTCTGTCGCTGCCGGCATACTCCAAAACAAGGTATTCCCGCTCGATTCCATCGGTGGACATTTTGGTTAAACCGTTAAATCTACCAATGCCATGGTCAACATGGACTACATAGTCTTCTGGCATTAACTGGGGAAGTAGCAAGCTCCTTCGTACTGGCATCTTTCTACTTGAGCGTGCCTGCTTCACAAAGCCGAAGAGCTCCGCATCGGTGATTAAATTTAAAACATTTAGTAATTGCCAACCTGCGGCCAGTGAACCTTGAAGCAAGGTGATTGAACCAGGCGGGGGAGCTTGCTCCACTTGTGATGTGGGATGGGTATGAATACCTTCCTCATGGAGAAGCTCAGCCAAACGATTTGCCTGATGGCTAACTATGAGCACGCGTTGTCTTTGCTGAATCATTTGTTTGGCTGCTTTGAGGAATTTTCCCAATTTGCCTCCATAACTTTGAGAAGGGGTGAAAGGCAAAGCAATGTGATTGCGGGCAAAGCGAAGCAACCCCACATTGCTCTCAATTGTGTCACCCTGAGCGCTTCCTTTGTCACCCTGAGCGAAGCGAAGGGTCTCCGAGGCGGATTTTAGCATTAGACGATGCCGTGCTCTTATTTTTGGCTCTAATTCCTCCCATGCAAGGAATTCCTCGCCTAACTTATCCCTTGAACCCACAGTGTCATTGCGGTGAGCCGAAGCCCTGAGCCAAAGTTGCGAGCCGAGAGTCCAGAGTCCAGAGTCCCCCATGACTCCCGACTTCTTTGACTTCTGACTCTTTTGACTTCCTCGCTCCAACTCGGAATTTCTTAGCTCTTGGCTTTGGGCATCTAACCTTTGGATGACAGCTTTGATTTCCTCGATGTCATCAAGAATAAGAAGAGCATTATCACCCAAATAGTCAAAGATGGTTCCGCCGATGAAAAGCTCTTTAGCTGGAGTGATGGTTATTGAGCGTATTGGCGTAGTTGAACATTGGCTTTCGGGGTCGAAAAGCCTCATGCTCTCAATCTGGTTGCCAAGGAACTCTATTCGGACTGGTGATGAGCTGCAAATGGGGAAAACATCAATAATGCCACCTCTTTTGCTCATCTGCCCAGGCACTTCAACAACATCCTCCATTTCGTAGCCCATATTTTGCCATTTATGTAGCAGGTCTATGAGGTCAGCAGTCATGCCTTGCTTTAGAACATGACAAGCAGAGGCAAAATCTCTTTGAGGGGCAATTTTAGTCATGATTGCCAGGGCTGAGCTTACTATCAAAGGAGGACGTTTAACTGCCACCCCAAATGTAGTGGCGGGGTTCATCCCCGCCATAGGGCATCTAGATTCTTCGCGGATAGATTCGCTTCGCTCACTGCATGGTTTACCTTGGGCGGTATGAGA
Source organism: uncultured Dehalococcoidales bacterium (assembly GCA_964585315.1). Lineage (GTDB taxonomy): Bacteria > Chloroflexota > Dehalococcoidia > GIF9 > AB-539-J10 > JAUWQI01. The sequence goes on from CAZPDE010000009.1 coordinate 3,460, forward strand.
TTCTTCCCCTTCACTCTGTTCAGGGCTTCGGCTCACACGCTCAGAATGACAAGAGGCGAAGGGCTCAGAAAGAGCTAAAACAGCCAGCACCTGTAATCTTTCCAACCCAGCGCTGGCAGATGAGGAATGTGGGGAACCGACCTCAGGGAAACGGCACAAATTGGCTGAAGAGGAGCACCAAACTTGAAGCTGCTCATAGAGCCTTCTGGTATTCTCAGGTTGGGCGGTTACCACCATCAAGGGTAAACCAAGGTCTTCGTGGAGGGCAGCTATGAAGTAAGGCTTGGCAGCGTCAAGCATAGTTGCCCTATGTTCACCTTTGGTGGTAGACAATTGCTCCACCAATTGCGTGTAAGTAGGCAACTCTCTAAACAAGGGGAGTAAACGAGAAAGGTCCATACTTTAGCTTTCAGCAATCAGCTAACAGTTATTAGTAATTTACTGACTTCTGATAGCTGACGGCTGCTCGCTTACATTGTAGCATGAGTTGCCAATACGGGCGAAAAGTGATAAATTTACCTAAAAAGGAGGAGATATGGCGCTATCATTTGATTTCACACCTGAACAAGAGGAACTGCGGAACTTAACCAATGAGTTTGCCCGGAGAGAAATTGCCCCTATAGCAGCAGAGATAGATGAAAAGGATGAATTCCCTTGGGGACTATGGAGGAAAATGGCTGAGCCACCATACAAGTATACCGGAGTGGCTGTTCCTGAAGAATATGAAGGTGCACCACGTAGCATCCTTGATACTTGCATCATTACAGAAGAGCTATCAGGCGCTAGTGAATCAGCGATAAGTGTAGCACTAATGGAGGCGACAACTTTAGCAAACACCGCCTTGGTCACCGCGGGCAGTGAAGAGCAAAAAAGGCGATACCTCCCGCCTATAGTTCGAGGGGAGGGGATGAGCTGTTTTGCTCTGACTGAGCCTGGGGCTGGCTCCGATGCCGCAGCTATTCAAACCAGGGCAGAGCTAAAAGATAAGCAGTATGTAATCAATGGGCGGAAGAGATATGCTAGCTTCGCCAGCATAGCCGATTTCCTTGTGATCTTTGCTAAGACAGATCCTGCCAAGGGAGCTAGGGGAATCAGCGCCTTTGTGGTGGAAAAGGGGACTCCAGGTTTTTCTGTAGTTGAAAGGATACCCTGTCTGGGAATGAGGGGGCACCGAGATGAAGAAGTAGCTTTTGATAATTGCCAAATACCTGAGGAGAATCTCATTGGGGAAGAGGGGAAGGGGCTAAGGTATGGTTTAGCTACACTAGATAATGCCAGGATTACTCTTTGTGCTGGATTTATTGGATTGGCCCGAGCAGCCATAGAATCAGCGGTTAAGTATGCCAAGAGCAGGCATACTTTTGGACAACCCCTTGCTAATTATCAAGCAATAAGCTTTCCCTTAACCGATGTTTCCATAGCTCTTGATGCAGCGCGGCTTCTTACTTATAGGGCGGCTTGGCTTGCTGACAAGGGACAGCGACATACTGCGGAAACAGCCTCGGCTAAAGCTTTTGCCTCAGAAGTTTTACTTAGAGCTGCAAACTTAGCTATTGACACATATGGTGGGTTTGGTTGCACCAAGCGATTTACCCTGGAACGGATACTAAGGGATGCCAGAATCTGGGTTTTTGCTCAGGGAGCCCCAAACATTCAGAAGTTGATTGTATCTCGAGAGTTATTTAAGTAAAGTGACATTTTATCACCGAATAGTAGCTAAATTTGGCACAAGTCTCCTTACTTCAGGCACTGACCATCTTGATCTGCCTCTTATGGCTAACTTGGCAGAGCAGCTAGCCCGACTTCGTCAACATGGAAGGGAGATAATAATAGTCTCCTCGGGCGCCATTGCTGTTGGTAGGCAGAAGCTCAAAGGAGTCCTTGAAAGCAAGAATACACCTTTTAAGCAAGTCCTGGCTTCGGTGGGACAAGGACATCTTATGCGAACTTATGAGCAGCTCTTTAGCCCACACGGCATAACCATAGCCCAAGCATTGCTTACTAAGGCGGATATGTCTGAGCGCAGTGGTTATCTTAATGCTCGCAATACTTTGCTGGCTCTTATCGAGTTTGGTGTAATCTGCATCGTCAATGAAAATGATGTCGTTGCCATTGATGAAATTGAAGAGCTTAAGTTCGGAGATAATGATAACCTTTCAGCCATGGTGGCTAACCTGGTTGATGCTGACCTTTTAGTGATGCTTACCGATACCGGCGGCTTGTATACTGCCGACCCACATTATAATCCTGAAGCTCGACTCATTCGCCAAGTAGATGAGATTGATGCTGAAATCGAAAATTTGGCTGGCAGTACTGCCAACCGCCAAGGAGTCGGAGGCATGATAACCAAAATAGAAGCGGCTAAATTAGCTACCTCTTCAGGAACAAGCGTAATTATTGCTAACGGTCGAGAACCCGATGTTCTGGTGAGGATTAACCATGGCGAAGATATGGGCACGCTTTTCCCGGCGCGAGCAAGTAAGATGGAAAGTAAAAAGAGGTGGATGCTCAGCGGGCTGGCTTCTAAAGGCAAGATAGTAGTGGACAGAGGCGCTGTGCTAGCTCTTAAGAAGCAAAATAAAAGCTTACTGCCCGCGGGTGTTATAGAGTTGGAAGACAATTTCCAGCGCGGCGATATTGTGAACATCCTGAATGAGGAAGGTGAGCATATTGGCTGTGGCATTTGTAATTACAGCTCCGCTGATATGGCTATTATCAAAGGCTCGCATTCTGATAAAATCCTCAGCCTTCTGGGTCATGAATATGGCGACGAGGTGATTCACAGAAATAATATGGTAGTATTATAGCGAATTAAAAATCGTTAAGGAGGTAAGATGAAAACAGAGGGAAAATGGGCTTTAGCGAGCTATATCGTTAGTGGCATCTCAATAGCCACATATATGGCTCACTTTTGGGGTCCTGTTGGGAATATCCTTTGGGTCGTATCAGGTGTTTGTGCCATCTTTTGTATCTACAGCGGGATAATCCACAGGCAAGTCATTACAGTCACCGATGCTAGAAGTGCTCAGATAAGAGGGCTATTCGTTGCCGGAATAGTCATAGGATGTTTGGTATTGCTGGGACTAACTCTGAGCGCAATATTTATGTTCCATCCCATAGGAGCCTGGGCATAGCCTTTTTGGTCATGAATATGGCGACGAGGTGATTCACAGAAATAATATGGTGGTGTTGTGAATAGTATGAAAATAAGTAAGTCTAAAAGAACGCTTGTGGATGGTTGGCGCAGAGAAGTTAGAAGGATTTTCAAAAGGAGAAGCATGGAAGATGGGAGCTAAAAAGGAAGCAAGAGAAAAGCGCTGCAAGAGTTGCAACAGGGTATTAGACCGCATTTGGTTTACAGCTCTAATGACGGAGGAATGGTCATGGAATGGCGAAGGCTATAACGAGTGTACCGCAAGACATAGCCTTGTTACCGATGCAGAGCAGCCTGTACGATGTCCATACTGTGACGAGATTGTCGGGACAGGCCTCGACTTCGGTTTTGGAGTAGGCTATAAGTGAGGAAAATCAAAAAGAGAATTGGCAATTTCCGTAGAGGCTTGCGGTATCGCATATTAAGCAGTGCCCCAATTCTCTATATAAATAGAGAAACATAATGTTAAATGTTACCAATATCCCTTGGTTACATATTGAAGGAACAAATATGGATGCACTGAAAACCAATGTTTTGTATTACGGCGATAACTTAGAAATCTTACGCAACTATATCCCTGACAACTCTATAGACCTTATTTACTTAGACCCACCTTTCAATAGCAAGAAGGACTATAACATCCTGTTTAAGGAAAATGGCGGTGTTGAGTCTGAAGCCCAGATAAAGGCATTCACGGATACCTGGCACTGGACCCAGATTGCCGAGAATACCTATCATGATATTGTCACTAATGGACCGCTAAAGGTGGGGCAGTTAATTGGCGCTTTACACGATGCCATAGGACAAAACGATGTCATGGCATATCTGGTTATGATGACCACCAGGCTAATAGAGCTCCAGCGTGTCCTCAAGCCAACTGGCTCTCTTTATCTTCACTGTGACCCCACCGCCAGCCACTATCTGAAGTTGGTGCTAGACCAGATATTTGGGCCAGCTAATTTCCAAAATGAGATAGTTTGGTACTACCAAGGAGCTGGCGTGTCGCCCAAACGATTTGGACGACGCCACGACACAATCTTTCTTTACACTAAATCTCTTAAATGGGCTTTCTATCCAGATGAAGTGCGCACACCCTATGCTGAAGCTACAGTTGAGCGTTTCAGGCACTACATTGGTAATATAAGGAGTGGGAAGGATTTCGGCACTCAACAACTTAATCCAAAGGGTAAACATCCGGATGATGTATGGGAGATTTCAATTGTTGCACCTTCAGCCAAAGAGCGCCTTGGTTATCCCACCCAGAAACCCCTTGCCTTACTAGAGCGCATCATTAAAGCCAGCTCCAACGAGGGAGATATTGTCCTTGACCCCTTCTGTGGCTGTGGCACAGCGGTGGTGGCGGCTCAGAAGCTAAATAGACGCTGGGTAGGAATTGATATTACTCATCTAGCCATTAACCTGATGCGCAATCGCCTCCGGGATAGCTTCCCTGGAATCCAATTTGAGGTTATCGGTGAGCCGGTGGATTTGGCTTCAGCCAAGGCTCTAGCAAGACAAGATCGCTATCAGTTCCAATGGTGGGCGCTTGGCTTGATTAATGCCCGACCACTAGGAGAGAAGAAAAAAGGTGCTGATAAAGGAATTGATGGCGTTATCCAGTTCATAGATGACCCTAGTGGCAAAGCAAAACGAGCCATGGTTCAGGTAAAAAGTGGGCATGTAGGCGTCAATGCTGTTAGGGAATTGAAAGCGGTGGCTGCCCGTGATGCTCTAGGTATCTTTATTACCTTAGAGCCTCCAACAGGACCAATGCAGACCGAAGCGGTAAGCGATGGCTTTTATCACTCGCCAGGCTGGAATAAAGATTATCCCAAAATACAGATATTGACCATAGAAGAGCTATTGCATGGCAAAACTGTTGATATGCCGCCACAAACCCAAACAAATGTTACTTTTGCCAAAGCGCCCAAAATCTCTACCAAGGAGCGGGGAAAGCAGTTAGAAATGGGCAGTGGCTAAAAATATTCCCACAAATTGAGGAGGAAACATGGAATCAGCACCCCGGTAGGGGAGGGGCTTGTCCCCTCCCAATTTGCGGGAGCCCACAAGGGGCTCCCCTACAGAGCCCAATTTATTGGGCGAATTGTGCCTGATAAATCAGGCGACTACAAATAAGGAGGAAGCCTATGGAATTAGCCATAAAAGAACTGGAAGAAAAAGGGAAGGCAGCCAAAGCAGCTTCAAAGAAACTTGCTTTCCTTTCTACTGAAATCAAGAACAAGGCTTTGGTCAGTATCGCTGAAGCCCTTATTGGCAAACAGGATGAAATTTTAGCAACCAATAAGATTGATTATAAAGAAGCTGAAGCTTCGGGAATGAGCGAAGCTATGCTTGATAGGCTTATGCTATCGCCAAGCCGCCTTGAGGGTATGGCTCAAGATGTAAGAACGGTAGCTGCGCTGCCTGACCCTGTGGGCGAGATAATTGAGATGAAGACTTTGCCCAATGGCTTGCAGATAGGCAAGAAGCGAGTTCCTCTGGGTGTGCTTGGAGCCATATATGAGAGTCGCCCCAATGTCACCATAGATATTTCATCCTTGTGCCTTAAATCAGGTAATGCCATTATCCTTCGTGGTGGCAGAGAGGCTATAAATTCCAATACTGCATTGGCTAAGGCAGCTCAAGAAGCTTGTTACCAGGCTGGAGTGCCTCAGGGGGCAATTCAATTTATTGAATCTACAGAGCGGGCTTTAGTTAACCATATGCTCCAGATGAAGGGAATCATTGATTTGATAATTCCCCGAGGTGGCGCTGGTTTGATAAAGCTTATCTCAGAAAATGCCACTATGCCAGTGGTTACTGGCGGGATAGGAGTTTGTCATACCTATGTGGATAAATCTGCTGACTTAGATAAAGCTGTAGCCATTGCCTATAATGCCAAGGTTCAGCGCCCCACCGTGTGTAATGCACTGGACTGTCTTTTGGTTCATAGTCAGGTTGCCCAGGAGTATCTGCCTTCTATCGCTAAGGGGTGGGCAAAAGCTGGGGTGGAAATGCATTGCGATGAGCGAGCGCTGGCTATCCTTAAAGCCAACAATGTCATTCTGGTGAACCGAAGCCCTGAGCGTAGCGAAGGGGAAGTGAAGAATCTCTTAGTTCCCGCTGAAGACGAAGATTGGGGGAAGGAGTTTTTGTCACTAAGGGCGGCTATCAAAGTGGTTGATTCTTTGGATGAGGCTCTGGAGCATATCGAGAAATACGGCTCGGGGCACTCTGAAGCTATTATCACCGAGGACTACTCCGCAGCAATGAGGTTCCTTAATGAAGTAGATGCCGCCTGTGTCTATGCCAATGCCAGCACTAGATTCACCGATGGTGCGCAATTTGGCTTGGGCGCCGAGCTTGGCATAAGCACCCAGAAATTTCATGCCCGCGGTCCTATGGCGCTCAAGGAGCTCACCAGCTACAAGTGGATTATCTTCGGCAGCGGGCAAGTTCGAGCTTAGCTCATTTGTCATTGTGAGGAATCCTTAGCTTCTTGTCATTCTGAGGGAGTGAAGCGAGGAAGCAATCTCAACCTCAGGCATCCTCGACCTCACAGCAGGCATAAACAAAAAGTAACCATATCTACATACTCAATGAAGAATTTTTGGAAACTCTTCCCACTTACATTGGCTTTACTGGGAGTGAGTGCGACATTTATCGCCTCGTTCTATCAAACGAACAAACGAAATTCATATAAAGGGAATCCATCGTAAGTTGGCATAACTGTCCTTATATGCTGTGCATGAGCATCTTGCATCTCACTCCAAACACGGTTTACTATTTTTGTTTTGGCTTTACAAACAGCCCTGCAATGGCTGAGACTAGGCCGGCGATAATAATACCAAAGCCTGCGGCTGCAAGGTATCTTCCTGAGTAAACTGGTGCATAGACCATTCATATACCGATTACTATTGCGATAACTCCCGATATTATTAAACCGTTGAAATTGTTCTGTCAAACAATCGTTATTTCCTGCTTCTATCTGACTAATTGCATATAACCTCTTCACTCTATCTTGTCGAACCGAATATAGCCGCCAGGTTCAAATACTCGGAAGTCGCCGTTTTCAAATCTCTATGAATTCTTCTACGGGTACCTTAATCTCCTTCTTGGCTCTCCTACCAGAGGAGTATATGTCTCTAAAATCCTTCTCAATTTTTTTCAATACTTCCGCCTTGAAATATTGCTCCCCACAATATTCGCACTCCTCACAAGGCACCTTATTTACAACAAGAAATTGATCACCATGTTTGTAAATATACTGTACATGCGTTTCTCTAAAAATTTTGTTTCCACAGAAGTTACAAATCTTGTTCATTTTTCACCACTCTCGTAAGGCATCTTGAATTTTGGGGGACGAGGAATATAAACAGTTATAACCACCAATCAGTCTCCTCTCGCTCCACAAACGATGTGTATTGGTTTCCCAATCTCTGTAAACCCTGCAACTAAACAACTTTCTCCTCTTCCTGTATCCCCATACTGCTCTAAGATTCTACCTGTAAGTAAGGCTCCTTCAATTTCTGCTATCGTGAGGTTATCCTCCTGCCTTTCCTGATCTCCGTGTTTTGAGAAATAATATTCACCTTTTCTAACACATTCTTGTATCCATTCTATCTCAAACATATTTTTTTACCCAACTCTATTATACTTGAAAACTGCGATTCCCTAATGAAGTTTCAGGGTTACCAAAGGTGACCAGCTAAAGCTCGGATATACCTCATGACCGCTCAATATTACCGTTTAGGACAAAGTCCTTAGGGTTTCCCTTTGTATTTTGAACAACCTAGCTATTCCTTGCTGTGCAAGGGAAAGCAAAGAATCAGTAGCCTCTTTGGAGAAAGGCTTGCCTTCGGCAGTCCCTTGAATTTCCACGAATTCATTTTTGTCAGTCATGACTACATTGAAATCAACATCGGCTCGTGAGTCCTCTTCATAGCACAGGTCGAGCAGCATATTCTCGTTCACAATGCCAACACTGGTGGCAGCCACCACTTTGTTGAGGGGCATAAATGGCAAAACACCCTGTTTTCTCAAATTATGGAAAGCTTGATATAAAGCAACATATCCGCCGGTGATAGCTGCTGTCCTGGTGCCACCATCTGCTTGCAGCACATCGCAATCCACAACGAAGGTTCTCTCTCCTAAAGCGGCCATGTTGGTTGCTGCTCTTAAACTGCGACCAATAAGGCGCTGGATTTCCTGACTTCTTCCTTCTGTCCTATTACGCGGTGTACGAGTAAGCGTGGAACGAGGCAACATAGCATATTCGGCAGTAACCCACCCTTGACCACTGCCTCTGAGAAAACGAGGCACTCTCTCTTCCATGCTTACAGAGCACAGCACCCTCGTCTTCCCTAACTCAATCAAAGCCGAACCCTCAGCGAAACTCTGGTAGCCCAGCGTTATATGCACCTGACGAAGCTCGTTATCGGACCGACCATCTATCCTTGTCATAAAGCTATTATGCTACTAAAATACATATTTAATGGTAAACGTCTCCCTACTGTCATTCTGAGGGAGCCCTTCGCTTTCCCTGTCATTCTGAGCGTGTGAGCCGAAGCCCTGAACAGAGTGAAGGGGAAGAATCTCACCGCTCAGGACAGGCTCCGCGACCGAAGAATCTCTGAGACCCTTCGCTTTGCTCAAGGTGACGCAGGGCACTTAACCCTTTTCACTTGATATAGTAAACAAACTGAGCTAAGATGTAAAATCGAATTCTAGATTTTAGGGAGTGTGCCAATGAACAAACTCAAACTAACTTGCCTTATAGCCTGTATTACCTTATGTCTGGCAATGTTTGGCGGGTTAATAAATCCTCAAACCACAGTTAAAGCAGCGGAGGGGCAAGCTTCCCCACCCGAGGGAAAAATTGAGCTTGATACTAAATATCCCATACGGCCCGGGCCATCTGATACTACTTTTGACTTTGGAGTTGAATTGCTCTACACCGGCGGTGAAGAGCCACGGACTTTTGAGCTTTCAGCTACAGGACCTACTGGTTGGGCAACACGTATTCAGCAATCGACTTATGAAACAAATGAGGTATCGGCTATTCGCCTTGACCCGGGGAAATTATATCCAGAGAAAGTTGTGGTTGTCGCTATGGCGCCGTTCTGGCTGTTCCCGGAGCCAGGAGACTATACTATAAAGCTGGAAGCTGCCGCAGGAGAGATTGAAGGCAGCATTGACCTTACCGCTAGAATCACTGCCAGATACGATTTCGCAGCCGAAACAGAAACTGGGCGGCTCAATATTAAGGCCACTGCGGGCAAGGAGAGCCATCTCACTCTGAATATCACCAACACAGGAACAGCTACTTTGGACAAAATAACTTTCTCCTCAAATAAGCCAAGCGGAATTGGTGGCGAGGAATGGAGCATAACATTTAAGCCCGATGAGGTAGAGGCTCTTGAACCAGGGGATAAACAGGAAGTTAAGGTTACTGTAACGCCACCATCCAAAGCCATAGCTGGCGATTATATGACTACCTTAAGGTTTGATAGCAAGCCTAAACCTTCAATGGAGCCTCCTAAGCTGGATATCAGGGTAGCAGTAGGAACATCTACTAAATGGGGCTGGATAGGGGCTGGCATCGTAATTGCTGTTATTGCCGGCTTGGTGGTGGGCTTTAGACAGTTAGGCCGGAGGTAAGAGCTGGGACAAGTTGTTGTTGAGACAAAGGATTTAACTAAAACCTATAATGGCTTTACTGCTGTTGATGGGCTTAACCTTCGTATAGAGGAAGGAGAAATCTTTGGCTTTCTTGGTCCTAATGGCGCAGGCAAAACGACAACAATATTAATGTTGCTTGGGCTTACCGAGCCCAGTTCAGGGACAGCACAAGTTTGTGGTTACAACTCAACTAGAGAACCACTAAAGGTAAAGCGTATCGTTGGCTACCTGCCAGAAAAGGTTGGCTTTTATGAAGACCTGACCGTTAGGCAAAATCTGAGGTATACCGCCGAGCTAAATAACCTGCCAAGGGAAGAAACCGAGAAAAGGATGGACAGCCTCCTGGCTACAGTGGGATTGTCTAAAGTAGCCGACCATGAAGTCTGCAAGCTCTCCCGAGGGATGAAACAAAGGTTAGGCATAGCTGATATATGGGTTAAGGAGCCAAAGCTTGCTTTCCTCGACGAACCTACCTCGGGCATAGACCCTGAAGGCATCGATGACATCCTCAATCTTATAGTGAGGATGGCTAAGAGAGGTACAACCATTATCTTTTGCTCCCACCAGCTACATCAAGTTCAGGAAATATGTACGCGAGTGGGGATATTATCCAGGGGGCATCTGGTAGCCGAAGGCCCGATAGACCGCCTGGGAAGGCAGACTATAGGTGGCGGGCAATACTGCATCGAAGCTGAAGTAGCCCAATTAAATCCTGAACTTATCGATTCCATAAAGCGAGTCAAAGGGGTATTAGAGGTGCAAGCCTCCGATAACTCACTGCTTATTGGCTGCGATAAAGATTTGAGAGGACAAATAGCCAAAGTGATTGTTGATAGTAACAGCTTATTAGTGGGAATGAAAATCGAGGAATATAGCCTGGAGAGGATTTACAAGAAGTATTCTAGAGAGGCTTAGCCATGCATGCTGTTTTCCGCAAAGAGTTAGCTGACCACCTTGCCAGCAAGAGATTTGTAATCCTCTTTATCCTAGTTTTGCTGGCAGCCATATTTGCCACTTACATAGCTGTTCAAAATATAAGATGCGCAGTAACGCCAACTACCGAGTTTGTCTTCCTCAAAATCTTTACTACTTCTAGTGAAACCTTGCCATCTTTTCTTTTCTTCCTATCCTTATTTATTCCCATCATAGGCATAGCTCTGGGTTTTGACGCCATAAATAGCGAGCGAGCCAGTGGTAACTTAAGTCGGCTCTTGTCACAGCCAATTTACAGAGATTCGGTAATCAATGGCAAGTTCCTCGCTGGGCTAGCTGTCCTGAGCATTATAATAGTAAGCGTAATTGCCATCGTCGCTGGATTGGGACTCCGCATCGTTGGTGTGCCACCAGGCTCATGGGAAGTTTTGCGGCTTATAATCTTTGCGGTAGTAAGCATAATTTATGGAGCCTTCTGGATGGCTTTATCTGTGCTTTTCTCTGTTTTCTTTAACCGGGCGGCTACTTCCATGCTAGCTTCAATAGCTCTGTGGATATTCTTTTTCTTCTTTATATCCATGATTGCCGGAGCCATAGCTAATGCCTCGGCACCAATAGATGCAAATTCCAGCTTGGCATTGATAACCAGGCATTATGAAATTCAAGGGATGGTCGGGCGCATTTCACCTTGCACACTCTATGGGGAAGCTACCGCTGCCTTATTGACACCGGAACTGGGCTGCCTTAACCCAGCGCTAATGGTGATAAGCACTTATGCTGGTGGAAGGATGCTAACACCTCTTCCTTTCAGCCAGAGCCTTTTGCTCATCTGGCCTCAGGTAGTAAGCATAATAGCTTTGGCAGTTATATGCTTCGCTGTCTCCTATGTAGGATTTATGAGGCAAGAAATAAGGTCAGCGTAACGAGCAAAGGAATAATGAAAAAGTTGAAGAGGTATCCTGCTATTGGGTACAGTGTTCTTTAGCTCAGAAGAGAATACAACCTGTCCAGGTTATCTTGTCTGAGTGAAATTTGCTATCCAAACCAAATTTATCCAGGAGAGCCATGACATCAATTGCTATTGATTCTAATGACATTCTTGCCTTGTCGGGGTATAGGCAGGGTTCACCGAGTTTAGCTTTGCAAACTTTACATAATTCACAGCTTCCACCAATCATTCCCCATGCATGTTTTACTCCCTTATTCCTCAAGAACTCTTCTAGTCGAAGAATCTTATTATGAAAGTCTATCTTGCTTTGTTTTAAGCCTTTGTTATCGCTTCTCACATCCAAAATTTTGGAATATTGTAATAAAATACATCTGTGGAACTTCTTGAGTTGAGCTTTAATCTCACCTAGTGAGCCAACATAAGGGGGACACATATAGTGGTTATGATAATTTCCACACTTATTTTGGAAGCAAAGAGCTCTTATTTTTTGCTCTGGAACCAAAAGAGTTGAGTTAAATTCCAGACAAGTCTCGATTCCCAATTGTCGGGCAAATTCTGATGCGCTTATTACCAATGTATCCACGATATGACCATTTATTCGCTTGGGGTATATTTAGAGGTGCGGTGGAAGGTGCATTCCCTATCACTTTTGGGGAGATATTTTACGCACACTGTTTGACTTACACTTGGGGCACACCCTTTCCTTAATCTCTTGCTTAGGCTTTATCGGCATCGTGTATTCGTATCCACAGTGAAGACATTTTAACAGTTGTTCCATTATTCTATGTACCCTTGTCAGATTGCCAAACTTGCCTGCTTAACATTATCCATCTTGGGATAACTCTTTGTCAGCAAGCGCCTTTTTAGTATATTCTATCTCGTCTGGGGTGACCTTCTGCCGCATATCTTCAAGGTTGCGCATAATCTGGGCGAACCTGGGACCCTCAGCAGCGCTGATCCACTCCAGTTGCAGCCGTTCTGGCCTAATGCCTAGCTTTTCCATGCGATTCCATAACCTATCGGCACGCCTCATTGTCCAGTGGTTGGCACTAATATAATGACAGTCTCCTATATGACATCCAGAGAGCAACACTATCGGAGCACCGAGCTTGAACGCATGCAATATAAAGTCCTCGTCCACTCGGGCACTGCACATCACTCGGATGAAGCGATTATTAGGGGGATATTGTAATCTCGATGTGCCAGCCAGGTCGCCGGCGGCATAGCTGCACCAGTTACACAGGAAAGTGATAATCTTCTGTTCCGGCTCATCTTCTAGAGCGGCATCTATCTGAGCCATTATTTGGTCATCATGGAAGTGTTGAATTGTTATGGCATCAAAACGGCACTCAGCGGCGCAAGCGCCACAACCGGCACACGCGGCTATAGTCACATGAGCACCAGTCTTGGCTTTCACATCTACCTCGATTGCTCCAAATGGGCATACTTGGGCACACACACCGCAGGATGTACATTTCTCAAGGTCTACCACTGCTTTAATTGCATCGCCTCGAATAGTGCCTGAATTCAGTAGGATGGAGCTCCTGGCTACGGCGGCGCTAGCCTGAGTGACGCTGTCTTTTATATCTTTGGGAGACTCAACACAGCCAGCGAAGAATATACCAGGTGTGGGCGCATCCACAGGTCTTAGCTTAGGATGCGCCTCCATTACAAATCCATCTGCAGTTTGAGAGATATTTATAATGTGGGTAAGATGTTTTAAGTCATCTCTTGGCTGCAATCCTACTGATAGTACTACCATGTCCAACTCATACTCTTCTACTTTAGATGTGGTGGTATTTTCCACCCTAACCTTGAGGTTTTTGGTTTCGGGGTTTTCCATTACTTCGCCTGGTAAGCCGCGAATATAGTGCACACCTGCTTCTTTGGAACGCCGGAATAGGTCCTCAAATCCCTTGCCATAGGCACGGACATCCATATAGAAAATATAGACTTCAGTGTCAGGATAGTGCTCATCTATGAGAAGGCTATCCTTGATTGTGTTCATGCAACACACATTGGAACAGTAAGGATTGCCCCGGTTCTCAGTTCGTGAGCCTACGCACTGTATGAAGCCAATGCGTTTTGGAGTCTGGCGGTCAAATGGACGCACCAGTTTACCCTCGGTGGGTCCACCGCCACATATCAGCCTTTCGAATTCCATGGTAGTGATAACATTCTGGAAATGAGAATAGCCATATTCGTCCAAAGCAGTAGGGTCGTAAATATCCATGCCTGTAGCAATGATAATTACGCCGACATTAATTTCTACCAGCTCATCCTGCATATTTAAGTCGATGCACCGTTTTTCACAAACATCAAGGCATTTGCTACATCTTACAGGGTTGTTTCCCAAACAATGCTCCATGTCGATAAGATAGGAAGATGGCACTGCCTGAGGAAATGGAATGTATGCAGCTCTGCGTGAAGAAAAGCCTTGCTGGAATGCATCAGGCACGATTACGGGACATACCTCAGCACAACGCCCACAGGAGTTACACACCGTTTCATCTACACAGCGAGCTTTTTTCCGCACTCGCACCTTGAAGTTACCCACATATCCAGATACTTCCTCTACCTCGCTATAGGTCATGAGCTTTATGCGCGGATGACGTCCTATATCCATCATCTTAGGTCCCAACACGCATATCGAGCAGTCCATGGTGGGAAAGGTCTTATCTAACTGGGCCATAGTCCCCCCAATGGAGGGTTGTTTCTCCACTAAATAGACCTGGTGACCAGCATCAGCTAAGTCCAGGGCGGCCTGGATGCCAGCCACTCCACCCCCTATCACTAAGGCAGCATCGGTGATTGGTGTTTTTGTATCCTCTTGCGGCTGAAGGAGCCGTGCTTTAGCCACGGCTATTTTGACGATATCTTTGGCTTTCTTGGTCGCTGCCTCCCTGTCATGTAAGTGCACCCAACTACACTGCTCTCTGATACTAGCCATCTCAAAGAGATAGGGATTAAGCCCGGCTTCGGCAACACAATTACGGAAAGTTGGCTCATGCATCCTGGGAGTGCAAGAGGCTACAACCACGCGGTTAAGATTATATTCGTGAATGCATCTTTTTATCTCCTCCTGGCCAGGGTCAGCGCAAGTATATTTGTTTCTCACCGAGACCACGACTCCGGGAAGCTCCTTCGCCGATTTCCTCACCTCTTCACAATCAACGGAACCGGCTATATTGAGCCCGCAGTCACAGACAAAAACACCTATCCTGAGCTCTTCTTGTGTCATTAGCTTATCTCCTGTGGCAACAACGATTGAGCGGCGAGAGCGCATATATCCTGAATCTCAATCTGGCACACATCATTGTTTTCTGCGTTCTTTTGGGCACACTTGAGATGTATCTGGCATTTGGGACAGGCAGTAACCAACATATCAGCTCCGGTAGCGTCTGCTTGAGCCAGGCGTTCTTTCTGTATCTGTTTATTTACTGCGCCACAGTATGCCCAGGGACTGGCGCCGCAACACAGTGCCCTCTCTCGATTATCAGCCATTTCCACCAATTCTAGACTCTCCATCGAGTCCAAGATACGACGCGGCTGGTCAAAAATCCTTGAATACCTTCCCAGTGTACATGGGTCGTGGTAGGTTACCTTGCGCGGGGCTAAGGCCGCCGCACCTACAGGCTTAAGCTTGCCCAGAGACAATTGCCCACTCTGGATAAGTGGAGCTATTATCTCAGTTATATGCGTAACATTAATATCCCAGTTTGCCAAAAATTTGGGGTAGTCAACCTTGAGCGTGTAGTAGCATTCGGGACAGCTAGTGATAATATTCTTTATACCTTGTCGGCTAAACTCATGCATGTTGGCTTGGGCTAGGGCTAAAAATCCCTCCATATCTCCTATTAGAAGCAGGTCGCGTCCACAACAACGCTCATTGGGGAGGAGAGTGAAGGGTATGTGAGCGTGGTTCAGCAATCTGAGCGCGCCCTTTGCTCCCTCAACTATTTTCACCCCCAAGTCACGGAACAGAACATCAAAATAAGGGGCGCAGCCTACAAAGAATGCCGTATTACATTGCTTAGATATTTCGATATCCTCTGGAAGCCAGTTCAGTCGATTCTGTCTGATATTCCTGTGAGCCATTATATGCATAGTTGCCTGAGGTACTCCGCCGTGACTGTATTGTATTTCAGCTCCCTCGGCTAATGCCTTATATCGTAAGGCTCTAATAAAATCGGTGAATTTCACATTATAGTTACAGTGTTCCACGCACATATTGCAACTGATGCAAGACCAAATTTTCTCGTCTATAGGTCCGCTGCCATTTTGCTTCAGCACCTCCTGTACTATGAGGCGAGGGTTAAACTCCGAATCATACCGAGCCACAGGACAAACCGCGGTACATTTACCACAATCTAGACAGAGCCGTATTCTGGTATCGCTTATAACACTTTGCAGGTCGAGCATTTGAAATATATCTCCCTTAATATCAAGTTAAAGGTGTAATTGAGCTTTAATATCTTGGGTAGGTCTGGGACTCGTAATTCTAGCCTGCCTGGAAGCCTGTATTTTATCAATTTCTGCAATCAAGCTCATTACTTGCATAACAAATCCACGGCCATCGAATGCAGGAAGCTGAACTAGAACCAGCCTACCTGTCCGTACTCCTAGCATTTCTAAGATACTCCGGGTCTTTTCATATTCGTTGATAATATATTCACTATCAGCGCCAAAATGGCACTTTCCCTGCTCACAACCAAGGAGCATCACCCCATCGGCTCCAAATTCGAAAGCCTTAAGTATTAGGCCTGCATGTACCCTCGCGAGGCAGCTTACCTTGACCACCTTTACTGATGCTGGGTAGTGGAGCCCTAAATTACTTGCTGTCTCAATACAACTCCAGCCACCCCAGTTACAGGCAAAAACCAGCACTTCAGTATACAATTTACCTATTACACTCCACTTAATCTTTGGCGTGGACGAAGCATAGAACGTAACATAGAGAGTATTTGCCTATCACTTTGGAGTGGCTGGGTTATAGCACCCGCAGGGCAACTAGTGATGCATGCTCCACAACCAAGGCATAGGGCTTCATCGACATAGGCATATACTGTTCCATCCGCACGCTTTCTCATCTCTATGTAGGGACATATATCAGCGCAATTACCGCAGCCGCGGCACAGTTTGCTATCTATGTTTACCGCTGTGGCTCGAGGACGTATGCTTGCCTGCTCTATATAGGCCGAAATCCGAGCTGCCGCAGCAAGTCCGCGTAGAACCTGGTCCTGTGGCGGTTTAGCGTCATTATGTGGTGCCAGGAATATGCCGCACTTCTCTTTAATAGTAATCTCCCGAAGGAGGTCATCGCCTATATTCTCTCCTCTCTGTTTGGGCGAAGCTAAAGCTTCGCCCCTCGGGGTATTGCTTTTTCGAGATATAATTCGGTGTAGAAGTCCGCTATAGGGAGTTGTGTAGTTGCCCAATTTATTGGGCTGCTTTGCCTGATTTCTCAGGCAACTACTATCCACTAGCACCGCACCAGTAAGTACACGGTCAACTTGGGAGCCATATTTCAGCACAGCCTCGTAATTCCCTGGCGAGCCATGGAGTTCCAAAGCCTCAGGCCAAGGCTTAACTATCACGCCTTCCTGTTGGAGTTGCTCAAGCGTAAGTGGCAATGTTTCGCGGAGCCTGTCTTGACCGCTATGAGATTCTTCGCTACACTCAGAATGACAAAGAGCGAAGGGCTCCTGCTGACCTTGCTTCAATTCCTGCCTAGATACAAGCTCAACTTGGTAGCCTCGAGATGCCAAAGCTCTCGCGGCAGTGATGCTGGCAAGGCTCTCACCGATAATTAGAGCGCTGGGTAGGATAGGTTTTTCCTCCAAAGGCATTGCTGGAGTCATTCTGGCGAGCGCAACGCCCGCCGAGACCATCTGCACTGCTTTGTGTGTGGCACCTTCAGGATCATCTTTATGTACCCATGCGCACTGTTCTCGAATGTTAACAAACTCCACAAAGATATTGTGAGGCAAATATTGTTGGCACATCCTTCGTCTGTCAGTACAACTGTAGCATACCTGCTCCGAATTACAGCACCTGCAAGCGGCAAGTACTATCCCATCCAATTGCCACTCAACCACCTGGCTTGCTATCTGCGCAGCTCCCGCTTCAGTACAAGCCTGGTCTATCTCTCGAATACAACTTACTCCAGGAAAATGTGATAACTTCCTGATCACTGTCCTAAAATCTATAACTGAGTTGATACTACCGCCGCAGCGGCATAAAAACACACCTATGCGTTTCGTTCTGTCTTCAGATTGCTCTGAGACCCAACGGAGGTGAGCTAGATTTGTGTGCGGTTCCGTAAAGTCCTCGACTTGGATTTCCTTCGCTTCCCTTGGTTTGATTTCAATAGCAGTCTCCATCGCCACTGCCATGGCTTTCATAACTTGGTTACTCAGTTCGCCACTGCTGCCAGGAGAAATTATATGAATGCCCTCCATAGTGGCTTCCTGACCAGCTTTGCCGTTGGAAGGAAATCTAAGTATAGCTTGTGCGCCTACCTCGAAGTGCCTGATACTGTCATTATGAAAAACTGCATCCAGTTTGCATACCCTAACACACTCCATGCATCCACTGCACAAAGCACAATTGAGGCAGCGCTGAGCTTCCCGCTGTGCTGTCTCTGTTGATAGTCCAGTGGTTGTTTCCTCGAAGCTGTTGAGTCTCTTTCGCAGTCGGATAGCAGGCATAGGCGCTCGTTTATAGGGTGAGACTTCCATTGCCTTAATATCAATCTCGGCCATCTGAGGTGGTTCAAGGGTGCGCCCCACCTCAAGGTCTTGTCCCTGCATATACCTGTTTATGGATTCTGCTGCCCTGAGCCCCGCAGCCATAGCCTCCACGACATTATTGGGACCACTGATACAGTCGCCACCGGCAAAAATCCCAGGAACACTAGTTTCAAGCGTCAAAGGATTTACCTTAATGACGCCAGTATTGCTATCAATTGCCAGACTTTCCATATCTAACTGTGAGGCATTAGGTGATTGACCTATAGCCACTATTACATAGTCAACATGTGTCACGAAGTTCGTGCCTGGTATCGGCTCTGGCTTGTGCCGGCCATTTGCTATAATCTCATCACTCAATTTTGTGCGCTGGCAATATATTCCAGTAACCTTGCCGCCATCTCCCAGAATTTCCACAGGCAAGGTGCGATATTCTATTTCCACCCCTTCCTTAATCGCCTCCTCCACTTCCTCGGGGTTAGCTGGCATTTCAGCTCTAGTACGGCGATAGAATATAGTGACTTTTTTAGCCCCGGAACGAAGCACAGTGCGAGCGGCATCGATGGCAACATTACCGCCACCGATGACCGCTACATTCAAGCCCACGAAAGTATCTACCCTGGTATCTACCTTCAAGTTCAAAGTTAGCAGCAGGGGCATGCAGTCCATTACCTCCTCGAGTTCCTCACCCGGTATGTTAAGCTTGTTATTCCGCTGAGCACCTATAGACAAGAAAAAGGCTTGATAGCCACGCTCTTTGAGGTAAGCAAAGGTGACATCACGACCCACGGTTATTCCTGTCCTTATATCTATTCCCAGATTTCTAATGGCTTCGATTTCCCTCTCTCGCACTTCTCGGGGAAGCCGAAATCGAGGGATACCTGTAGCCAGCATCCCGCCAATGACTCCGTGGGATTCAAATACCACAGGGGAGTATCCCAGACGTGTAAGTTCCCAAGCAGCTGTTAGCCCCGCGGGTCCACTACCTACTATGGCTATCTTTCCATCGCGACTCTTAGCGGGAAACTTGCGATTGTATTTAATGCCAGCGAGGGCATTATCTGCAGCGTAGCGATGAAGTGCTCGTATAGATACTGGGCTGTCAACTTTAGCTCGATTACAATTATCCTCACAGGGATGTTTACAGACCCGACCTAATATCCCAGCAAGCGGCGCTGCTTCGTTGATTAGCGCCAGCGCCTTGTCAACCTTGCCGTTCGCCAGCAATGAAACGAATCCCTGAATGTTGATGCCCAGGGGGCATGCCACCTGGCATGGAGCAAACCCATTCTTATCTATCACGTACGCTGAGGGAACTGCCTTCGCCCCCAGAAGCGGCATATGGATAGCGCTATGCGTTATCTTTTGACCTTTTAACTGCGTGGTTAGTTTCACAGAGCACTCGGCTTGACAACGACCACAACCAGTGCACAGCGTCTCATCTATATAGCGGGGATGCTGTACTACTTGTATCTCGAAATTGCCCTTCTCCCCCTGTATAGATTCTATTTCGGTGTTAGTACACAGCGTTATTAAAGGATGACTCGCTGCCTGTAGCAGAAGGGGATAGAGGAAACGCTGGTCCAAGGAAGAGTCGCCCCATACACCAGTGGTAGCGCCATCACAACCCAATGCTGCCGAGTTTGTGAGCAGCTTAACCTCAACTCCCATCTGGGCCAAAGAGAGCGCTGCTTGTATCGCAGCAACACTGCTGCCAATGACGGCAACGCCTTCAGACACACCGACATCAGACTTTCCTGTCATGCTTAACACCATAATCGTAGCCTAACTCGAAGGCTTTCACATTGAAACTTTCCGTTCCTTGCGGTACGGAGTCCAGGATGGACTTCTTAAGAGATTCACAAGATACTATATTGCTTGTCGCTGCCAGGAACCCCAGTACGATAATATTAGCTACTACAGGGCGACCTAACTCCCGAGCCATGCGGCTAGCTGGGAGGGAAAGAGGCTTAGAGTTCTGAGACAAATCAATGGTCACCAAACCTGAATCGACGATTACTAGCGTGCCTGGTGGCGCATTTTGCCCGTACTCGGCGTAAGCTTCCTGGGATAAGAGGATTTGCACTTGAGGGCTTACCATATAGGGATAATCTATGGGGACATCGCTGATTATTATCTCAGCACGGCAAGAGCCACCACGAGACTCAGGCCCGTAACTTTGCGTGAGTGAGGCGAATCTCTTGTCATATATTGAAGCAGCCTTGCCCAAGATAGAGCCTGACAGTATAACACCCTGGCCTCCAAACCCGGCTATCCTGATTTCTTTTCTCGCCATTTATCTCCAACTAGCTAAATTAAAAGAATTAGACCATCCATGGCTTGACTATGCCTCTGCCTTCTCCTGTGCCTTGCTATACACTTGACGAATGCGGTCCCAAAGCGTAGGGTGCTCTCTATCTACAAACTTACCCACCATAATAGGTCCATTTAATTCAATGCCGGCGTTTTTGGGGTCGGCGCCATTGCATATTACGCTTTTTTCTTGAAAGTAATGCATGAAATCCAGTCCCCTTGGCTTCTTATTCATACGACCATACACTGTGGGACAGGGGCTGATCGCCTCTATAAAGCTAAAGCCTGGTTTAATCATAGCTTCAGCAATAGCTCTCTCCAATTGACGTGCGTGTAGCACTGTCCACCGAGCTACATAAGATGCGCCACTGGCAGATACCAGATAGGGCAAGTTGAAGGAGGATTCGAAATTACCGTAAGGCGTGGTGGTAGTGCGAGCTTCAAAGGGGGTGGTGGCTCCTGCCTGCCCGCCAGTCATACCATAGTTAAAATTATTTACACAAATTACGGTCATATCTATATTACGGCGTGCAGCGTGTATCAAATGATTGCCGCCTATAGCTGCCAGGTCCCCGTCTCCGGAGAATACCACCACATTTAGTTCCGGATTTGCCAGTTTTAAGCCTGTGGCAAATGGAATGGCACGGCCGTGAGTGGTATGAAAGGAGTCGAGCTTAACATATCCAGCTGCCCTGCCACTGCAGCCTATTCCCGAAACTAAAGCTATCTTATCGGGGTCTATTTTGCTGCGGTCAATAGCCCTGAGAAAACACCCCACGGCTATCCCAATGCCACAACCAGAACACCATATATGGGGCATTCTGTCCAGCCTCAGGTATTTTTCGATTGACTGTTTTTCCACATTTACTGTATCAATCATGTGCTGCCTCTCGTATCGCCCTAAGAATAGTCTCGGGGGAGTGCACACCCCCACCCATGTGAGGCACAAGAATTGTTCTAGCTCTACCACCAGCACACCTTTCCACCTCTAGCGCAATCTGGCCATAGTTTATCTCAGGAACTACAAATGCCTTAGCTTGCAGCGAGAGCTCTCTAATATGCTCTTCGGCAAAGGGCCATACTGTTATCAATTGCAGTAGTCCTGCCCGAATTCCCTCGTCTCGCGCCATCTTTACTGCCAATCGGGCAACACGGGCAGAAATCCCATAGGCACAGACTATGATATCTGCATCCTCAATTTGAGTTTCCTTGTATTTTATTATGTCGTCTCTGTTCAGCCGTATCTTGTCTACCAAACGGCGTATCAGGCGGTCTTGGCCCTCAGCAGTCATTACAGGATAGCCCCTTTCATCATGGGTTAGACCGGTAGTGTGAAAATGGTACCCTTCCCCTGCCACAGCCATAGGTGGAATGAGATTTGCATCAGGCTTATACGGTAGATATTCCTCTGGTTCCACCTCGGGGCGCTGCCGATTTAAGAGCTCTTCCGGTGCTACATACGGTATAATCACCTTTTCACTCATATGGCCTACAACCTCGTCAGACATGACCAGTACGGGAACGCGGTATTTTTCTGAGAGATTAAAAGCCATGATGGTGAGGTCAAAGATATCCTGTGGAGAGCTTGGCACTAAGGCGATTATCTCGTAGCTCCCATGAGAACCCCATCGAGCCTGCATCATGTCTCCTTGCTCCACCATGGTGGGTAATCCGGTAGAAGGTCCCGCTCGCTGAATGTTAACCAATACGCATGGAGTCTCCAACATCACCCCCAAGCCGAGATTTTCCATCATTAGACTGAATCCTGGTCCAGAGGTAGCTGTCATAGCTTTCACGCCTGCCCAGGATGCACCAAGCACAGCACTCATGGAGGCAAGTTCGTCCTCCATCTGGATGTACACACCCCCCACTTGAGGCAGCCGTGCACTCATTCTTTCAGCTATCTCAGTGGCTGGTGTGATAGGATAACCAGCAAAAAAACGGCAGCCTGCGCTGATAGCTCCCTCAGCACAAGCCATATCTCCATTCATGAAGAATTCTCCCACTAGCGCTTGATTTTCACTCATATACTTATCCTGCTAAGCAGCGCTGCTATTGCCTGTAAAGACTTTTATGGCAAACTCGGGACAAATCACTTCGCAAAAACCGCAAGCAAGACACTTGCTCTCATCTTTCACTACTGCCAGGTAATATCCTTTAGGACTCAGTTCTGAGCTCGTCTCAAGGACTCCTCTGGGACAGAACTCGACGCAATAGCCACAACCCTTGCACCTTTCTTTATCTATATGTATTTGCGCCAGCGTTGTGGCTGGCTCGATATAATCGAAAGGCTTTCTCCATAGCTTCATAAGTGAGTCATGTTAGTATAGTAAATTTACGCTTCTATCGCAAGGCGACCCATGCTATTTTGTCAAGACTCTTTAGAAATGTCCTCTGGTGGTTCTATGTCAGTAACACGTGGCAATCAAGAAAATATGTTATCACGAAGATACATAAGGCAGATTTCAGGCCTGAGCAAAGGAAGAAAGGGAATGAGCCATGCGATGGCCAGGTCAAAGCTGCCATGGCTAAGATGTGGGAAATTTTCGATTGCCCTTATGGACAAAGGCTTAAGCCTCTGCTTGAGACGGAACTGGACAGATTATAGTCAATTGCAAAATTCCTTATAATTCCCTTTCACCTCGTATCTTCTGGTCGTAGGGGCGCGGCTAAAGCCTCACCCTGTGGATCTTTAGACCCACAGCTACGAGAAAAACAAATGAAGGGACAGGAATTTTATACGAGATTATGTGGTTAACTATAAACCCGTATATCAACTTCCATCGCTCCTGTTTCTTCCCGGTTTCCGTTATTAACCATAGAGGCAAGATCAAGAAAACTTATCCCTATGAAGAGGTGATGACACCCTATGAAAGACTGAATTCTTTGCCTCAGGTTGAGAGTTGCTTGCGGCCCAACGTAACCCTCGAAGAACTCGGGACAGTCGCCAAGCAAATGAGCGACAATCAATTTGCGGAAAGGATTTTGAGCGGCCTTTTGAAATACCTCATCTCCCCTTAAATTCAGGCTTGCGCTTCTCGGCAAATGCCTTCAAGCCCTCTTTGGCATCCTCAGTTCGCCAGCTAGACTCTATAATAGTTTCCATCTCCGCTTCAGCCTCTGGACTCAGTTTTTGATAACTAAGAAGCTTTTCTATAATAAATTTTGTTCCCGCCACTGCCAAGGGAGCATTTTCAGCAATCTCTCGAGCTAGGGAATATACCACATCAGCAAGAGTATCAGAGGGGGTAACATAGTTTACCAACTCCATCTCCCTAGCTCTCTGAACGGTGATAAAGCTCCCCGTGAGAAATAATTCCTTAGTATTGCTTATACCGATGAGATTGATAAAACGTTGAAGGGATTTATAGTAGTGTACCCAACCAAATTTAACTGGATTTATTCCTATTCGCGCTGATTCCGCAGCTATCCTGAAGTCGCAAAAGGCAGCAATATCACACCCGGCACCTAGAGCATATCCATAAATCATAGCAATAACAGGGCAAGGGCAACTGATAATGCTCTCCACGACATCTCGCAAGAGCTTCTCTCGGCTTTCCCCTCCTGGGCTGAAGTCAAGATCCATCCCGGAGCAGAAAGCCTTTTCTCCCACACCACGGAGGACTACCACCCTAGCCTCCCTACTCTCCTTTAGGCTATCCAAGATAGTTCTTATGCGGAGCAGCACCTCAAGATTTAGAGCGTTTCTTCTCTCAGGGCGATTAATAGACAGAGTCAATATATGGTCTTTCTCCTCTAAGAGAAGTACCTCTTCTGCCATCAAAGCCCTCTTTTTGTCAACTATAGAGGAATATTCCCATGCCGCTTGGGTTGTCGTATAACTTTCTTATTCCGTAGTGATTGCAACGTTTTTATTAATACCCGCCTGGTTTCTTTAGGCTCAATAACATCTTCCAGAAATGGATTGTTAGATACCTCGAAAAGGGGATTAGCATATTTCTCTCGATACTCCTTCACCTTTTCCGCTTTATATTTTACCGGGTCCTCTGCCTCAGCTAGCTCTTTGGAATAAAAAAGGTCCACCGATTGGTCTGCCCCCAGTACACCAACCTCCGCTGCTGGCCAGTAAAAGGTGAAATCCGTCTTGAAGCCAGGGACAGTACCCATCCCCAGGTTTCCGCCTCCATAGGCTTTGCGTAATACAACGGCAATTCGGGGAACAACAGCTTCACAGAGAGCGTAAAGCACTTTGGCTCCATGGCGGATTATTCCACCATGTTCCTGATATGAGCCAGGCATATAAGCTGAGGTGTCCACTAGCATGATTATAGGTATATTAAAACAATCACAGAATCTCATGAATCTGGCTTCTTTATCTGAGCTATCAATAGTTAAACTTCCAGCACGCACCATTGATTGATTAGCCACAAGACCCACTGACTGCCCCGCCAAGCGAGCAAAACCGACGACCATTTCAGGGGCAAACTCTGCCTTCACCTCAAAGAAATCCCCATTATCAGCTAAACGAGTAATCACCTTACGCACATCATAACTTTTGTGACCGTCAGCAGGCACTATTTCAGCCAAGGTTTCATCTATTCGGTTAGGGTCATCCCCGGTATCAACTACTGGTGGCATTTCCTCATTATTAGAAGGTAGAAAGGACAGCAATTTTCTAATCATATGGATGCATTCCTCTTCGCTTCGCACCCTGAAATCAGCAACGCCAGAAACCCTAGAATGTACCTTGGCTCCCCCTAATTCCTCCGGGGTAATCTCCTCTCCCATCACCGATTTGACAATGCGAGGGCCGGTGATAAACATTTGGCTGAGCCCATCCACCATGAAGATAAAATCAGTTAGGGCAGGAGAATAGACAGAGATACCAGCACAGGTGCCTAAGGCGGCGGAGATTTGGGGTATTACCCCTGAAGCTTCAGTGTTAGGAAAGAAAACAGAGCCTCCGTGTTTTTCCCCCGACATTAGACCTCCTGTGACACCACCTTCTCCTTCCTCCGGTCTCATTACTCTAGCCCCGGGTGAATCAAGTAAGCCAATGATGGGAACCTTCGTCTCTAAAGCTCTCTCTGTGGTGCGGTACATTTTATAGCCGTGTAAATAGCCTATCGAACCCCCTAATATTGTGGGGTCTTGAGAGTAAACGCACACAGATCTCCCTTCTACAGTCCCATATCCACATATGATGCCCTCTGTGGGTAATCCCTTATCATGTCCAATCAGCATGTTCCATTCAACAAAGCTGCCAGGGTCAAGTAACAGGTCTACCCTTTCTCTAGCAGTTAGCTTTCCACTTCGGTGCACTTTTTCT
The DNA here is from genome assembly GCA_964585315.1 of uncultured Dehalococcoidales bacterium. Lineage (GTDB taxonomy): Bacteria > Chloroflexota > Dehalococcoidia > GIF9 > AB-539-J10 > JAUWQI01. The sequence goes on from CAZPDE010000009.1 coordinate 29,529, forward strand.
ATTCTCGCTTTCCCTCCTCCCAATAGCGCCACACTCTTGGCTTGCCTAAGTTTTTCAATTCTCTCTTCCATTTCCTTTTCCATTCATAACCTCCTTATATGAAAGCGTTTAGACACCCTGCCGAATAAACACTCTCTACATATATTATATTGTATTGTATTGTAACATCTCCATGTCGCATAACCCAACTTTTTGATGAGGCTGGTAAAATTAACTAAAAGGGATTATAACACTTCCCCGATGTAGTATCCTTCACCTTTATAGTTAACCACATAATCGCGTATAAAATTCCTCTCCCATGGGAGATTATAAGGAATTTTGCAATCGACTATAACTTAAAGACAAGTAGCAAACTCGCTAGAATATCTAGCGGACTAAATTTAGGTTTAAGCTCATGCTATACGTTGTACGTGAGACTTTAATTCCTCAGAGTGCTTTTCTGCCTCTTCGTTTAATCTCCTTATTTTGTCCTCAGAATAGCCCATGATTCCCTTCAGTACTTCTTCAGTGTGTTCTCCCACCAGAGGCGGTGGCGTATGCTCTCCTTCAATGGCATCCAGAATTTTTATAGGGCATTCTGTATTCTGAATCTTCCCATATTTGGGGTGCTCCAAAGTTATAGCTGCTTTATTATGAACTATCTGAGGATCGGCAAGCGCTTTATCCATGGTGTTTAGAGGACCACCGGCAATGTCCTCTACTTCAAATATGGCTTGCCAAACCTCTGTAGTCTCTTTCTCCAATCCTTCCTCAATCATCCTCTCTAATGCCATCCTATTTTCATATCTTTTAGCTGGAGTATTAAACCTGGGGTCATCAATTGCGTCTTCTCGACCAATAATTCGCATTATTCGTGGCCAAGACGGACCCATCGTTACATAGCCATCTTTGGTTTTAAAAACCCCCAGCATAGGGCTTGTAGGATGCTTTGAACCTTGACGCCCGGGCACCTTTCCTGTGAGACCATATATAGCATAGTGAGTACTCATAAGTGACATACAAGCATCGAGTAAGTTAACCTCTACCCTTCTGCCTTTTCCCGTGTGCTCCCGCTCGTAAAGAGCTGTTATTATCCCTATTACAGAGAACATCCCTGCTGAAATATCAGCAAGAGCCACAGGCGACCTTATGGGATTGCCACCTTCCTCACCACAAAGGCTGGTCATACCACTTATGCCTTGAGCAATGTCATCGTAACTGGGCCTTCCTAAGTAAGGTCCTGAAGTACCGTAGCCCTGGATACTGCAAGAGATTATCCTGGGATTAATCTTTCTCACGGTGTCATAATCAACACCTATCCTTTTCATACCCTCAGGACGCTGATTGTCATAGACCACGTCTGATACCTTAACCAAATCACGAAAAGCTTCCCTGCCCGATTCGGTATACAGGTCTAAGCCTACACTCTTCTTGTTCCTGCTCAGGGCTACTATATAGCTAGCCATACCCAACGCTGGATCGCCGGCAAAAGGAGCAAGCCGTCTCGTCACCTCCCCGTACTTTGGTGGCTCAATCTTGAGCACCTCAGCACCGAGATCCCCGAGAAGTTTGGCACCAAAAGGTCCAGCATGTGCGATAGTAACATCCAGTACTCTAACTCCAGTTAAAGGCCCTTTAATCATTGTTCTTTACCTCCAATCCTGCAATTTAATGTTATCCGGCATTTCCCATTTCAACTTGCAATGAGGCATCCTGACCCTCATCGCTTTTATCACTAATATTATATCCATAACATCTGGTTGTCAATCCCCAGTCTCTTCCAATACAAGATGAGCCTGGAGAGGGTATCGATTTCCAATACAAG
>CAZPDE010000010.1:0-28405 GCA_964585315.1 uncultured Dehalococcoidales bacterium
ATCCCTGTTGCCTGAAATCTCTTTACTCAGGCTCATTTTTCGATTAGAATAGAGTTAACTTGCTGAGGTTATTTATATAAAGCGCACTAAGTAGTTGCGCATGAGTCGGTAGAACTTAAAATCTTAAATCCTGAACAATACAGAAAATTAAAAATCAAAGTTCAAAAGTCAAAATGACAACTCAAAATGCAAAACTTTTTAACTTTTACTTTGTCATTTTGACTTTCAAAGGGGTTTGTTCAGAATTTAGATAGTTGGGGCATCTTGGCTTTTTCTTTTAGCCGCCGCTTTTCTCTTCGCTCTTGCCTGGTTTCCTTCATGCACTACCATGTAACTTCGTTTGAGCCAAAGATAAAATCTAACTCCTTCTGAAGGGCGGAGATTTTTTCTTTGGCGAGAATCTTTTCATCCATGTCGAGAATCATTTTTGTTTCCCCTTCAGGTGAGCCTATGATATGGGCGCTGCCACATTCTTTCTGGTCTCCAGTTTGGAATACCATGGTGACGCGGGATTGTGTGGCACCACTGGGAAGGGGATATGTCTGTAACTTTGCCTCGCCGGCTGTAATCCCTTGTTTTTGCGCCAAACCCCGTATTTCATCGCAAAGCATCTCAGGGTTTAAATCTCTATAAGTTTTCTTCATCTGAATTGTCATTTTGTCTTCTTACAGAATATTATAGCATCTTTCGCCTTTCTCACGCTACTTTAATGTTTAGTAGATGTTCAGCCACTCAACAATGTCACCAATAGAACGGTTATAATGCTTATGTGATATAATTTGCAACCAAGATGAAAAGAGAACTGATGCAAATTTTGGCATGTCCGGTATGTAAAGTGGAACTGCAACTGAATGTGGATAAAGAGGAAGGAGAGGAAATTGTCACAGGCTCCTTATATTGCCCTAAATGTCAATACTCCTATCCCATTGTAGACGCAATTCCCAATTTACTGCCGCCGAGTGAATAAAATTAGGGGGAAATTCACCCTCACCCAGATCCTCTCCCTTCGAGGGAGAGGGGTTCTATACGACACTTTAAGGCTTATAGGTCACTCCGCTTGTGGGGGATTCCCAAACCTCTACGCAGGCTAATTTCACCGGCGACCCAGAGAAACGAGGCTGAAGGACATTATATATAGTGGCAGCAAGGTTCTCACTGGAGGGTTCAATCCTATCAAACGGTGGCACATCATTGAGGCAAGCGTGGTCAAATTGAGCTAAAGCTTCCCTCAATTGCTGCTTAACTTTGGCGAAATCATAGGCTAAACCAGCCTTATCAAGCTCTGCTGCATCGAGGCGAGCTACCACCTTGAAACGATGACCATGTAGATTTTCACACTTGCCGTGATAATTTCGCAGATAGTGTGCCGCATCAAAGTGTTCTTCCACAAATAGTTGATACATTAAAGCCTCCTACCTCAAAATCCAAATCCGAAATTCGAATATCTAAATCCTAAACAATATCAACAAAAATCAAAATTACAATTCAAAATGTAAAAATTACTCTATTCCCTATTGTAGTTAACCGCATAACCTCGTATAAAATTCCTCTCCATTGATGGGAGAGGATTAAGGGGAGGGTGAAATTGGTCATTTCATATAATGCCATTTTCGCACTCCATTATATCCTTTCGCGCTGCCAGCTAATTCAGCGATGCTTTTGCCCAGTTCGGGATGAACTAGCTCTGGGGCAATCTCGGCCAATGGTATAAGAACAAAAGCTCGCTCTGTTAAGCGAGGGTGTGGAATAGTTAAATTTTGAGTCTTGATAATCATATCGCCGTAAAAAAGAATGTCTATATCGATAGGGCGAGGCGAGTTGGGGAAATCGAGTATCCTGCCCATTTTATTTTCGATATCTTTGGCGAGATGAAGGATTTCCTCGGCATTTAAATCGGTTGTTATTCGGCACACCAGGTTAAGGAAAAAAGGCTGCTCTTTATAACCCATTGGCTCAGTTTCATAAATGGATGAAACCTTGTCGAGATTTGCCTTTTGAGAAAGCAATGTCAGAGCCTGAGCCAGGTTTTTCTCCCGCTCTCCCAGATTTGAGCCAAGACAAAGATAAGCAGCAGACAATTCGCTCACCATTCTCTATATGCAGCCTCTTAGTCGGCGCCTCTGATAATGGCGTCGCTCATCTGGCACACACGTGCCATCTCTTTCACATCGTGCACCCGAACAATATCAGCGCCTTTGGCAATGCCGATAGCCAAAGTGGCTGCTGTTCCTTCCAATCTGTGGTCAGCGGGTTGGATGAATACCGTTCCCTCTAATCTTTGCTCCGTGCTTAAATCAAGCGCCCAGCCTATTACTGACTTACGCGAGCTGCCCAGAAGGATAGTCCTACCCAGCATCTTGAGCTCTTCCAATCGTCGTAAGATTTCTAAGTTTTGGTCTTGCGTCTTGCCAAAGCCAATGCCAGGGTCAATGATGATGTTTTCCCAGAGCACGCCCAGAGTTAAAGCTTGCTTTATGGCTCTTTGCAAATCAGAGATAATGGTGGATATAATATCACGACAAGGTGGGAAATCCCGCTGATTGCTCATTCTTTCCACAACGGGGGTCACCCGATGCAATTCCTCTATGGTTTCGCCGCATTTAGTAGAGCAAGGCATGCCTATCTTAGTCTGGTCATAATCCAATTTCTATCTAATTGCATTGATGCCAAGAACATCGCGCCCAATGGTTAATCTATGCATCTCATTAGTGCCGCCAAAAATAGTTGGAGCCATAACATCACGGAAGTGACGCTCTACTGGAAATTCATCGCAGTAACCATAAGCGCCATGCACTCTTATTGCGTTGGCAGAAGCCCGCAAAGCGGCTTCAGTAGCAAATATTTTGGCTATCGAAGTCTCCCGATTGAATGGAAGCCCTTTGTCTTTTAGATAACCTACATGAAGGTAAAGGAAGCGCGATGCCTCAGCATCTATTATCATATCGGCAATCTTCTCTTGTATCAACTGAAAACTGCCAATAGGTTTGCCAAACTGATTTCGCTCTTGGGCATATTTGACACAGGCGCCAACGCAAGATTGAATCATCCCAGTGCACCCTGCTGCTAGGCTATATCTGACATTGTTGATTCCCCCCATAGCATTCTGGAATCCTCTTCCCACTTCCCCGAGAAGATTCTCCTTAGGGACACGACAATCAGCAAACCTTAATTCAGAGGTAGGTGTAGAGTGAACTCCTGGCTTAGGCGTGATATCTGTAGCTGAGAAGCCCGGTGTCCCTTTTTCCACAAAAAGAAGGGCAAGTCCCCTTGTAGCTTTGCTTTTATCTGTCTGAACAAGCACTATGCATGTATCAGCAACACTTCCATTAGTAATCCAAGTTTTGAAACCATTGAGCACCCAGTACCCGCCATCCAGCATAGCGCTACATTCAACTGCAGTGCCATCGCTGCCTACATTGGGTTCCACAGCAGCTAAACAACCAATTTTTTCACCCTTAACTAACGGTGGGAGATATTTTTGTTTTTGCTCTTCAGCGCCAAACTTCACTATAGGATATTCAACCAGTCCAGTCTGCACAAGCTGGATAGCGAGACATAATGCAAACCAGGCGCCTCCTATCTCCTCACTAATTAGGCCGTGTGATATCCAATCTGCCCCTAACCCTCCATATTCTTGGGGCACTATGTCGCCTGTCAAGCCAAGAGATGCCATCTTCTTAATGATTTCATAAGGGAAACGATGCTGTCGCTCATATTCTCTGATTGCCTCTGGAGTCAACTCTCGCTTGACAAATTCGCGAGTCATATCACGAAACATCCTTTGTTCATCATTAAGCTCAAAATCTATCATCTTGATTCCTCTTATAATTCAATTTCTATGTGAGTGCATCAATGCCAAGAACATCGCGCCCAATGGTTAATCTATGCATCTCATTAGTGCCGGCAACAATAATTGAAGCCATAACATCACGGAAGTAGCGCTCTACTGGAAATTCATCGCAATAACCATAGGCGCCATGTATTTTTATTGCGTTTGTAGAAGCTCGCAAAGCGGCTTCAGTAGCAAAGGTTTTGGCTATCGAAGTCTCCCGATTGAATGGAAGTCCTTTATCCCTTAGATAACCCACATGAAGGTAAAGGAAGCGTGATGCCGCAGCATCTATTATCATATCGGCAACCTTCTCTTGTATTAACTGAAAGTTGCCAATAGGTTTGCCAAACTGATTTCGCTCTTGGGCATATTTGACACAGGCGCCAACGCAAGATTGAATCATCCCAGTGCATCCTGCTGCCACGCCATATCTGACATTGTTGATTCCTCCTATAGCATTCTGAAATCCTCTTCCCACTTTCCCGAGAAGATTCTCCTTAGGGACACGACAATCAGCAAATCTTAATTCAGAGGTAGGCATAGGGTAAACTCCTGTCTTATGCGCAATATCTGTAGCTGAGAAGCCCGGTGTCCCTTTTTCCACAAAAAGAAGAACAAGTCCCTTTATAGCTCTGATTTTATCTGTCTGAGCAAGCACTATGCCGATGTCGGCAATACTTCCATTAGTAATCCAAGTTTTGGAACCATTAATCACCCAGCACTCGCCATCCAGCGTAGCCCTGCATTCAACTGCAATGCCATCGCTGCCTACATTGGGTTCCACAGCAGCTAAACAACCAAATTTCTCCGCCTTGCACAAAGGGGGAAGATATTTTTGCTTTTGCTCTTCAGCGCCAAACTTCATTATAGGATATTCAACCAGTCCAGTCTGCAAAAGCTGGATGATGCCACATGCAAACCAGGTGCCTCCTATCTCCTCACTAATTAGGCCATGTGATATCCAATCTGCTCCCAATCCTCCATATTCCTGGGGTATTATGTCGCCCATCAAGCCGAGAGATGCCATCTTCTTGACAATTTCATAAGGGAAGCGATGCTGCCGCTCATATTCTTTGATTACCTCTGGAGTCAGCTCTCGCTTGACAAATTCGCGAGTCATATCACGAAACATCCTTTGTTCATCATTAAGCTCAAAATCTATCATCTCGATTCCTCCTCTGAGTATTTTATTCTTTGGGGTATTATAATCAACTTGAGAGAAAAATTCATCTGGTACCTGAGATGTGACAAGGAATTAGTGAGATGGTATACTCTAAGCTTGAATGGAGCCGACCAAATTTGATGCCATCGTTGCTGGCGCGGGTCCGGCTGGCTGTGTTGCCGCTTACGCACTAGCGAAAGCTGGATTAGAGGTCCTGGTAATTGAGCGTGGCAAATTCCCTGGAGCCAAGAATATGTTTGGCGGCATGCTCTGTGGCAGTGTTCTCACAGAGCTAATTCCTAATTTTTGGGAAGAAGCTCCATTAGAGAGGTATATCACTCGACATGTGATTACCTTTCTTTCTGAACAAGATTCATTCTCCATTGATTTCCAATCGCCAAGTTTCGGCAAGCCACCTTATAATGGGTATTCAGTTTTGCGAGCCAAATTCGATAAGTGGTTAGCCCAGAAGGTTGAGGAGGCTGGAGCAATTATAGTTCCAGGCATTTTAGTTGAAGATATTCTTTGGGATGGGGAAAGGATTGTAGGGGTGAAAGCAGGAGGTGAAGATTTCCTAGCCAATGTAGTTATCGCTGCTGATGGAGTAAATTCTCTTCTGGCACAGAAGGCAGGGCTGGCAGAAGAGCTTTCTCCGGAATATGTCAGCCTGGGAGTTAAAGAGTTGATCAAGTTGCCTCATGAGGTTATCCAAGAACGATTCAACCTGGAGGGTGATGAAGGTGTCACCCAGCTATTCGATGGCTTCTGTACCAAGGGAATGCATGGTGGTGGCTTTCTTTACACTAATAAAGAGAGCCTCTCTTTGGGAATTGTAATCCAGCTAAGTGCCCTCCGCAGGATGGGAGTTAAACCTGCCGATCTTCTTGAAGAGTTTAAGAACCATCCTGGAGTTAGGAATTTAATCAAGGGGGGGGTAGTAGAGGAATACTCAGCTCATCTTGTTCCCAACGCTGGGATTAAGATGATGCCCAAGCTCTACGCCGATGGCTTCCTAGTTGTGGGTGATGCAGCGGGCTTAGTCCTTGCTACAGGGATTACCCTGGATGGCGCCAGTTTCGCTTTTGCCTCAGGGATGGCTGCAGCGGAGGCAGTTAAACTAGCTAAGCAAAATGATGACTTTTCTCGAAGAACACTTTGCAATTATGAGAAATTTCTTAAGGAAAGTTTTGTGCTCAGAGACTTAGAAACATTTAAACATAGCCAGTTCTTCCTTGACAATCCACGCCTTTACACAACTTATCCTAACCTAGTGTGTAATTTATCAAGAAGGCTTTTCACTAACGATGGGAAACCAAGGAAAAGGCTGTGGCAATTAGCCCGAAATGAGATGGAAGGGCAAAAGCTCTCTATGATACACTTAGCTGTGGATGGTTTTTTGGGGAGAAGAGCGATATGAACTCAGTGAGCTTGGAAGATAAGTTAGCACTTAATAAATATGACATTGATGAGAAAGTGCACATTAAAGTAAATGAGCATATTTGCAGAACTTGTGGAAACCGAGTCTGCCTTCATATATGCCCTGCGGAGTGCTTTAAGTTGATTGAGGGGAAGGTTACTTATTTCTACGAAGGTTGTTTAGAATGTGGAAGTTGCCGCCTTGTTTGCAGTAAAGGAGCTATAGATTGGACATATCCCAGAGGTGGCTTTGGTATAGCTTATCAATATGGATAGGAAGGAGTAAAGCATGAATATTGTTGTTTGCATAAAACAAATCTTGGATCCTGAGATGCCGCCGAGTAAATTTAAGATTGATTCAGAGAGCAATAAGGTTATTCCACCTGAGGGAATTCCACCTGTTGTCAGTCCCTTCGATGAGCAGGCTGTAGAGGCAGCGTTACGCATCAAAGAGCAATGTGAGGCTAAAATCACCGTGATAACAGTGGGGGAAAGTTCAGCGGTAAACTCGGTGAAACACACTCTTGCTATGGGAGCAGATGAAGGAATTGTTGTTGATTATATTGTTGAAGGCTATGATAGTTTCCTTACTGCTTATATTTTGACTAAAGCTATAGAGAAAATTGGCGCTTATGATTTGATTATTTGTGGCAGGGAAGCTGCGGATTGGGGCTCTGGTCAAGTCGGCTCCACTATTGCTGAAAACCTAGGGATACCTATAGTTGGCAGAACCAGAAAAATCGAAGTTGTGGGTAGCAAGCTAAAAGTGGAGCATGTAATAGAAGATGGCTGTGAAATTTTTGAGGTTCCCATGCCTGCGGTAACAACAGTTAGCTATGAGCTTGGTCAAGCACGTATTCCTACAGGCTGGGGAGTTATATCCGCAGCTAGGAAAAAGATACCATCTTGGAGCCTCGAGGATATCGGGGTTGACTTATCTCGAATTGGCGATGCCAGCTCACGCACCAAATTGCTAAAGCTTTTCATCCCTGCTAGAGAAAGGGGATGTCAGATTGTAGAAGGCAAAACAGCGGCTGAAGCAGCAGCCAATTTAGCCTTGAAATTGAGAGAGGCGAAAGTAATATAATTTACTAGGAGGTGCCTAAGATGGCTGAATACAAGGGAGTCTTGATTTGTGGAGAATTGATCGAAAAGCGATTAGCATCAATTACCAAAGAGTTGCTTGGTGTAGGGAGAAAGCTTGCTGATGATTTGGGAGAGGAGTTAAGCGTTTTGCTTATGGGGAGCGATGTTGACAACGCAGCTAAGGAAGCTATCGTTTACGGCGCTAATAAAGTTTATGTCGCTGGCCAGCCGTTGCTCGATAACTATCATTGTGACACCTATGCTGAAATAGCAACTAATATGTGCGGGGAAATAGCTCCTTCCATTTTTCTGTTGGGGCAAACTGATATGGGTCGTGATATTGCGCCACGGATAGCAGCTAGGCTAAAGGTTGGGCTAGCTGTAGACTGTGTAGGACTTCGGATTGATCCAGATACAAAGTTGCTAATCCAAACAAGGCCAGTATATGGCGGAAATGCCTTGGCAGAGGTAGTCTCGTTAACTCACCCTCAGATGGCAACAGTGAGAGCTAAATCAATGTCACCACTGGAGCCTGATGAATCAAGGCAGGGCGAGTCTATTCCAGTGAAGGTAGAGGTGGATATCGAGACAATGAAAATCAAATTGGTGGAGAGGATAAAGCAACCTATTGAGGGGGTAAAACTTGAGGACGCGGATGCTGTTGTTGCTGGCGGTGCTGGTATTGGTAGTGCTGGAAATTTCGCTATGCTTGAAGAGCTAGCTAAGCTTTTGAAAGGTGCAGTTGGTGCCTCTAGAGTTCCTTGTCAGGAAGGTTGGGTATCCCAAAGCATAGAAATTGGGCAAACAGGCAAAATAGTAACCCCTAATATTTATATTGCTATAGGCATATCAGGGGCAGTTCAGCATGTTGCTGGTTGTCTGGGCTCGAAGTGCATCGTAGCTGTGAATAAGGACCCCGATGCAAATATATTTAAGGCAGCTGATTTTGGTATCGTGGCAGATTACAAAGAGGCATTGCCAGCATTTATCAAAAAATACAAGGAGCTCATTGATTGATGGAAATAGAGGAAAGGATAGCCCAATTAAATAAACTCAGGGAGGAAGCCAAAGCAGGTGGCGGGCCCGAGCGTATTAAGGCGCAACATGCGAAGAAAAAGCTAACTGCTAGAGAACGAATTAGCCTTCTCTTCGACCAGGGGAGTTTCGAGGAAATAGACTCTTTTGTAACTCACCGCTGCACCAATTTTGGCATGGCAGAGCAAAAGTTCCTTGGCGATGCAGTTATCGTCGGTTATGGAAAGGTTAATGACCGTCTCACTTTTGCCTTTTCCCAAGACTTCACTGTCATCGGTGGCACGATGTCAGAGGTGGCCTCGGAGAAAATTTGCAAAGTGATGGATTTAGCTGCTAGAAGCGGTGCTCCTTTTGTTGGCATACTTGATTCTGGGGGCGCTCGCATTCAAGAAGGTGCTGACAGCCTTAAAGCCTATGGTGAGATTTTCACCCGCAATACAATATATTCAGGCACAATTCCCCAAATTTCAGTAATAGTTGGTCCTACTGCCGGAGGCGCTGTTTATTCCCCGGCAATTACTGATTTCGTCTTTATGGTCAGAGGCATAGGACAAAGCTATATCACTGGCCCAGAAGTTGTCAAGGCAGTAACATGGGAAGAGGTCACTTCAGAAGAATTGGGCGGCGCTATGGTACATGCCCGCAAAAGTGGAAATGCTCATTTCGCACTTGCTAGTGAAGAGGAGTGTTTCCGTCTGGTGCGTAAATTATTAAGCTTCCTCTCTCAAAACTATAAGGAGCGGCCACCTTGTGAAGATACTGTTGATGACCCTAATAGGACTGACGAGGAATTACTCCATATTGTCCCGGCAAATCCACACAAGCCATATGATATGAGACGGATTATAACTAGGGTGGTAGATAATAGTGATTTCTTGGAAGTTCATAGAAGATTTGCCCCCAACTGCGTTGTGGGCTTTGCTCGAATGGATGGAGAGAGTGTCGGCATTTTAGCTCAACAACCTATGCAGTTGGCTGGAGTTTTAGATATTAATGCCTCGGATAAAATAGCCAGGTTTGTTCGTACTTGCGATTGTTTTAACATCCCTTTAGTTACCTTCGTTGATGTCCCGGGATATATGCCGGGACTGAACCAGGAACTCAGGGGCATTATCAGGCATGGAGCTAAAGTTCTTTTTGCCTATTCTGAAGCCACTGTGCCTAAGATAAGCATTATCATCCACAAAGCTTATGGAGGAGCTTATGTGGCAATGAGCAGTAAGAGCTTGAGGGGAGATATCAATTATGCCTGGCCTACAGCGGAGATTGCTGTAATGGGTCCTGAGGGGGCAGTTAATATCACCTTCCGTGGTGATATAAGGGAATCGGAAAATCCTGAGGAGCAGAGGCAGCGATTAATACAAGAATATCGGGATAAATTTGCTAATCCCTATGTGGCAGCAGCCAGAGGCTATATCGATGATGTCATTGACCCCAGGGAAACACGTCCTAAGGTCATTAAAGCGCTGAAGATGCTTAAAGGGAAGGCAGTCATTAACCCACCTAAGAAGCATGACAATATTCCCCTTTAAGCTTAATGGGCAAAATGTAAGTCAAAAAGACCTCAGGAGATATGGTTGGAATTCCTTAGAACAACCTTGAGGGCTTCATCAACATTCTCTATAAATATGAATTGGAGCTCTTCTTTAACCTGCTGAGGGACTTCTTCTAAATCCTTCTCGTTTTCTCGGGGCAAAATCACCTTCTTAAGACCAGCACGGTGAGCCGCCAACACCTTATCCCTGATGCCTCCCACAGGGAGGACTTTGCCCCTCAATGTAATTTCACCAGTCATGCCGGTATCCTTGCTTACTGGACGCCCAGTTAAAGCCGAAATCAAAGCTACAGTCATAGTAACGCCGGCGGATGGTCCATCTTTAGGAATAGCGCCACCGGGAACATGAATATGAACATCGTCCTTTTCATAAAAATTTGGAGAGACACCCTTAACTATTTCACAATGGCTTCTTTTAGTTAATGAGCGAACATAAGTAAGAGCCGCCCGTGCCGATTCTTGCATGACATCGCCCAACTTGCCAGTGAGGGTAAGATTGCCTTTTCCTGGAACCAGAGCGGCTTCGACAAAGATGATATCACCACCTGCTGGTGTCCATGCCAATCCAGTAGCTACGCCTACCTCATCAGCCTCCTCAGCTACCTCATAGTGAAATTTCTCGGCGCTGAGGTAAGCGTGCAGCTTATCCGAGGCAACTATGGTTAGCTCATTTCTGCCTTCAGCTATCTGGCGGGCAATCTTGCGACAAATAGTGCCAATCTCACGCTCCAAATTCCTCAAACCAGCCTCTCTGGTGTAACTCCGAATGATGCCGAGCACGGCTTCATCGCTAATTTCAAGATGCTGGGGAGATAGCCCATTTTCGTTAAGTTGTTTGGGGATGAGGAATTTCTTAGCAATGTGGAGCTTCTCATTCTCAGTGTAGCCTGCTAGTTCTATTGTTTCCATCCTATCTCGCAGCGCTGGGGGGATAGGGTCAACGATATTAGCTGTGGTAATAAACATCACATGGGACAAGTCGAAAGGCACATCGAGGTAGTGGTCAACGAAAGAGAAGTTTTGCTCCGGATCAAGGACCTCGAGCAGAGCAGCAGCAGGGTCGCCCCTGAAATCAGCGCCTAATTTATCGATTTCATCGAGCATAAACAGCGGGTTGTTAGACTGAGCATGACGCAAACTCTGAATAATCCTGCCGGGCAAGGCGCCTACATAGGTACGGCGATGCCCTCGAATATCGGCTTCATCCCTGATACCGCCCAGAGATATACGGACGAATTTCCTCCCTAAAGCACGGGCAATAGATTTCCCTACGGAAGTTTTGCCGGTGCCTGGTGGACCAACAAAACACAAGATAGGTCCTTTTATATCTGGCTTGAGCTTTCGCACTGCCAGGTAATCCAGAACTCTCTCCTTCACCTTATCCAAATCATAGTGGTCTTCATTGAGGATATTGGTCGCCTGACTAATATCTAAATTATCCTCAGTGCTTTTCGACCAGGGAAGGTTAATCAAACAGTCAAGATAGGTGTGCGATACAGTATACTCGGCGGCTGCTGGCGGCATCTTAGCCAGACGGTCAAGTTCCCGCTCTGCTTCCTTATTTGCCTCGGGAGGCAACTTTGCTTCCGCGATTTTCTCTTTGAGCTCGTTTATCTCTGCTGTTCGCTCATCACCTTCTCCAAGCTCTTTCTGTATGGCTTTTAACTGCTCTCGGAGATAAAATTCGCGTTGTGCTTTGGTCATTTCTTCTTTAGCTTCAGCCTGAATTTTGCTTCCTAACTCCAGAACTTCTAGTTCACGATTGACAAATGAAGTCAGCCTCTTAATTCGCTCAGTAACATCGATGGCTTCCAAAATTTGCTGCCTCTCCTCAAGATTGAGGTTAATGTGAGCAGCGACAAGGTCAGCCAAGTTCCCAGGGTCGGGAATGTTTAGCACGGCGACGCTAAGTTCACTGGGCAAATTGGGCGCCAACTCAATCATCTTTTGGGAAAGATTGGTTAAATTCTTAGTAAGAGCCTCAAGCTCGGTAGTCTTCTCTACCTTGTCCTCGATAACCTCAACCTTAGCCTTAATATAGGGTTCACTTTGAATAATCTCTTTCAACCCGATTCTAGAAAGCCCCTGAAAAAAGACATGAATCGAGCCATCGGGCAACTTGAACATGCGAGCAATGAGGGCGGCGGTACCTATAGAGTAAAGGTCAGTAGTCTCCTTTGAGTCTGGTCGCTGGGCAAAAAAACCAACAAGCTTATCGCCAGCAGCAGTCTCATCTATAAGGTTGACCACCTTTTCGTCCGATGTGCCTAGAGGGACAATAAGGGAGGGGTAGACCACTACTTCATTCTGAGGAAGGATAGGCAATTCCTCAGGAATGCGAAATTTCTCTGCAGCTCGTTCTCTCTTCTCTCCGGTGATAACCATTACCTTAAATCCTAAACAGACTATTTAGTATTTCGACTTTATATCTATATGGCGTGGGTTTTCTTCGTTTAGTTTAGGTAATATCACTTCTAAAAAACCATGGTGGTAAAAAGCTTTGATTTGTTCCACATTTACACTTGCGGGTAAAGTAATATCCCGCTCAAAAGGTCCCCACAAAATCTCCATTTGAGAATAGGTCCGCTTGATGCCTTGCTTAATATCCTTCCTTTCACCTCTAACAACGAGGATATTATTATCAACAATTACTTCGATTTCATCCTCCTTAACGCCAGCCAACTCGACAAGGACCACTACATCCTCATCAGTTTCATAGACATCGATAGCCGGCTGCCAAGTTCGGGGAGAAAAACGCACCATAGGTGGTTTGCGGCTGACAACATCATCCATCAGCCACTTAACCTGCCTTTGCATGCCAATAACTACTTCAACCCAATCTCTTCGCAACTCTACCATTTGTCTGCCTTCTCACATAGGCTAAAGCCCCGTGTCTTAAGTTATGATAATAATACCCTCAATTCCCAGTGGGAGTCAAAACTATCCCAAGATTGCCAAAACTCCCTTACGAATCATTTTTATGGCAATAGCAGCCAAAAACAACATAACTATTTTAGATATAGCCCTCACACCGCTGTTACCTAGGAAATCTACGATTCGATTTGCCTGCCTAAGAAGAAGCCATTGTATCGCCAAGTTAAGAACAAAGGAACCCACCACAATGATAATAGAATATTGGTCAATAAGCAGCAGCAAAGTGGTAAGCACTGCCGGCCCTACAATCAACGGGGTGCCTAAAGGAACAACTCCTACCATCTCGACAGTTGATGAACCTTGATCTTCCACCATCCTGCCAGTAACCAAATCCTTAATTGCTAAAACCAATAAAATGATGCCCCCAGCTATTAAAAAATCAGCCACTTCAATGCCCAAAAACAAGAAAATAGCCTTACCAATAGCAACAAATCCCAGACCTAAGCCTAAAGCAGTAAAACTTGCTAACCTCACTGCGCGGCTACGCTCTAAAACTTTTGTATCCTGGGTTAAAGAAAGGAAAATGGGCAAATTCCCCACTGAGTCCATAGCGACAAAAAGAGGAACAAAAGTTAGGCCTATCTCTCGAAGAATATTTACCATTGGGGGCTCCCAGGTTTTATCTTGCCGAGAGGTCCAGAGTGGTGGCAGAAACCACGCTATCACCTTCGGCTAACCTCATTAAATGTACTCCGTGGCTATTCCTGCCCTGAATTGAGACCTGTTCCATAGGAATATATACAATGTTGCCCTTAGCTGACAACATCGCCAGGGTTCCTTGAGTGGAGACAAGTTTAGATATAGCCACTTTACCTGTTTTCGGGCTAACTCTATACGCTCGAATCCCTTTGCCACCCCGCTTATGAACAGGATAGTTCTTCATTGGAGTTAGCTTACCAAAACCATTCTGGGTCACTGCGAGCACATAAGCATCGGGGAAGATGATATCCATGCCAATAACCTGGTCATCGCTGAGACGAATACCACGAACACCGCCACTGCTTCGAGATGCAATTCTCAAGTCTTTGACCTTAAATCTAATAGCCTGCCCATTTTGACTCACTAAAATGACATCATCCTCATCAGCAACTACTCTAGCTGACACTAGCTTATCTTCATGCTTAAGTCCCATGGCAATAAGTCCGTTCCTCTTGACTCTAGCAAACTCAGAAAAATGAGTCTTTTTTATCACGCCAGCTTTAGTAGCCATTAGTAAGAACCTATTCGAAGGAAAGTTGGCACTGGCTAACAGCGCTGTTACCTCATCTTTCAAATTTACAGGCAACAAATTGACTAGCGCTATACCCTTAGCAGTACGGGATGAATCTTCGGGAATTTCATAGCATTTAAGGGTATAAACCTTACCTGAAGCAGTAAAGAAAAGCAGGTTATCATGCGTATCAGCTATTAAGATGTGGTTCACAGTATCGGCTTCACGAGTCACCATCCCCATGACACCTTTGCCACCACGGTGCTGCAGCCGATAAGAGGTAACAGGAATTCTCTTTATGAATCCCCGGTCAGTCAAGGTAACCACCATTTCCCCGTGAGGAATAAGGTCTTCTTTACGAAATTCCACAATTTCCTCCTCGCGGATTTCGGTCCGACGGGGGTCACCATACTTGGATTTAAGTTCCTTAACATCCTGCGCAATGAGCAATAATATCTTTCTGGGATTAGCGAGCAAGTCCTCTAGATAGGAAATGTTTTTTATTACATTGGTATATTCCTCAGCTATTTTCTCTTGTTCCAGCCTAGCTAAACGGCGAAGAGGCATGTCGAGAATAGACTGAGCTTGAATCTGCGATAGAGTCAGAGCTGCCATCAAATTGGCGCGAGCAGAATCAACAGTCTCAGACTGTCGAATAACCTTAATTACCTGCTCCAGATTATCTAGAGCAATCTTGAAGCCTTCAAGGATGTGGGCTCTATTCCTTGCCTTGTCAAGTTCAAATTGAGACCGTCTGGTAATGACTTCAGCCCGAAAGTCAATGTAGCAAGTCAATGCTTCCTTGAGATTAATTACTTTAGGCTGCCCATCAACTAAAGCAACCATATTGATGAAAAAGGCAGACTGCATTGAGGTATAGCTATAGAGATTATTAAGAACCTGCTGGGCTTGCGCCTCCTTCCTGAGTTCGATAACAAGGCGCATGCCTTCCCTATCCGACTCATCACGCACTTCAGCTATTCCAGTAATTTTTTTCTGTTTAGCTAAGTCAGCTATCCGCTCCACCAGAGCTGCTTTATTTACTTGATAGGGAAGCTCAGTAACGATTATTTGTTTCCTCTCTCCCTTGGTTTTTAGCTCAGTGGTCCTAGCTCGAACTACAACTTTCCCCCGCCCCGTGGCACAAGCGCTCTTTATGCCCTCTTTTCCCAAAATTATCCCCGCAGTGGGAAAATCAGGGCCATTGACAAACTCCATCAATTCCTCTGTGGTGGCTTGAGGATTATCAACTAGATAGGCAATGGCGTCGCATATCTCTCCCAAGTTATGGGGTGGGATATTAGTTGCCATCCCTACAGCTATGCCAGAAGAGCCATTAACTAGTAAATTAGGCAACCTAGCAGGCAAGACAGAAGGCTCTTGAAGGGAATCATCAAAATTAGGAACAAAGTCAACGGTATTTTTATCGATGTCGCCCAGCATTTCCTCGGCAACTTCCGAAAGTCGAGCCTCGGTATACCTCATTGCCGCAGGAGGGTCATTATCAACGCTGCCAAAGTTGCCCTGTCCGTCAACTAAGGTATATCTCAGAGAAAAGTCCTGTGCCATGCGCACCATAGCCTCATATACTGAAGCATCTCCATGAGGGTGATATTTTCCCAGAACTTCACCAACAATGCGGGCACTCTTTTTATGCGGACTATTGTGATGTAGCCCCAGACCATCTATAGCATATAAAATGCGCCGCTGTACTGGCTTCAGTCCATCCCGCACATCAGGTAATGCTCGGGAGACAATGACGCTCATAGCATAGTCAATGTAGGAGCTTTTCATCTCCTCTTCGATGTCAATAGGTTTTACTACTCCAGTTTCCATCACAGTTCAAACCTCTCTTTCTCTCCATCCTCACCAATGACAGAGAAACCTTCGGGCAAAGATTCCTCTTCGCCTTTAGAATATTCTTCCTCCTCAGGATACTCAATCTCCTCTATTGCCCCACCTTCCTCAGCAAGGGCCCTATGTCTGAGAAGGCTCCCCTTAAAACGAGGGCGGAGGCGCTCTGTAGCTTTAACAGGAAAAGAAGGGTGTCCTACTTGGCTAGGATGTTGATACACCTCTCTAATAAGCACCTGCAATTCATTCCCTCTATGGCTAAGAATGGCTACAGCATATCTATTTCCACCCTCCATTAGCTTGGTGAGACGTAATCTCTGCTTTGGCTCCACCTCCCCCAAATACTCCTCACTTTCATTTTCCACAACTAGATGCTGCTCCTTTACTCTCAAATATACTTGGACACCAAACCCCATTCTAGCTAACACTGCATCTGAAGCCACTTGGCAAAGGCTTACCACGCCGGTCTTGCCCATTTCGGCAGTAAAAAACTCGGGGGCAACTCTTCGGGAAGGCTCCCGTGGAGCTTTATGAGGCTCGGCGCCTGAGGTAACTATGGACTCAGGCAAGCTAGTTAGACGGGCCAAATTCTTCTTAGCAATAACATTGTTAGGGGCAAACTCCAAAGCTTTAAGATAGGCTTCCCTAGCTTGAGCAAAATCCCCCTGCTCTGTCAAAGCTCTGCCAAGACGATTATAAGCTTCGACATCAGTGGGAAACTTTTTGATTATGTCTTCATTTATCACCTCCGCCTCTTCCCATCTACCCTGAACGGCCAAGTCCACAGCTTCCTTGCTCAGCCGCTGGCTTAATCTCGTTTTCTCCTCTTCTTGCTGATAAAACGCCATCTAAGTTAAATCCTAAATTCTAAGCTCTAAACTCTAAACAAATCCTAACAAATATCAAAAATAAAAGATAAAAAGTCGAATTTACAATTCAAAACTCAAAAGTTTTTACCTTTGCTTTGTGTTTTATCTTTTGCATTTCATATGTCAAGCAGTATTTTCCAGTTCAAAGCTTTTATGCAAAGCTTGAGCAGCATCCTTAACTCTGTCCTCAGAGATAATGCAAGTTATCCTTATCTCCGAAGTGGTAATTAATTGGATGTTAATGCCCTGTTCATAAAGCGTGCGAAACATTCTGGCAGCATAGCCTGGTATGTTTTGCATGCCAGTCCCTACGATGCTAACTTTTGCTAATTTCGAATCAGCAACACATTGCTTAGCTCCTACGGATTTAGCCGCAGGTTCTACAATGGACATCGCCTTAATTAAATCGTTTCGAGCCACTGTGAAGGTAAGGTCGGTGATATTTTCAACGCTAGCATTCTGGACGATAGTATCCACGCTTATATTTGCCTTAGTCAAGGGCTCAAAGATAGCCATAGCAATGCCAGGGCGGTCAGGAACGCCGATAACTGTAATTTTAGCTACATTGATATCATGAGCAACACCCCTGACCTTGTTTCTTACTTCCATAGACGCCTCCTTACAAATGACAGTTCCCATACTATTGCTAAAACTAGAAGCCACCAAGATAGGCATATTATATAACTCGCCCAATTCCACTGCTCTAGGATGTATTACCCTGGCTCCGTAGCTAGCTAGCTCCAGCATCTCTTCATAGCCAATTTCTTTTAATTTACTCGCTTCGGGCACAAGATGTGGGTCGGCAGTATAAACCCCTTCAACATCAGTGTAAATCTGACATATCTCAGCGCCCAAACTGGCAGCTAGAGCCACTGCCGTAGTATCAGAGCCACCTCGCCCAAGGGTAGTTATATCCTCCCCTTTAGAAATGCCCTGAAAGCCGGCGACAATAACTATGTTTCCCTTATCCAGCTCCTTATGAACCCGCTTTGGGTCGATTTTGAGAATCCTAGCCTGTCTGTGAACAGTATCGGTTGTTATGCCAGCTTGGGCGCCGTTGAGGCTAGTTGCCCCATAACCCATAGCACTCAACGCCATCGCCAACAAAGCCATAGACTGTTGCTCACCAGTGGCGAGCAAGGCATCAAACTCCCGCAAATCAGGATGGTCGGTAATCTCCTTAGCCTTTCTAATTAGCTCATCGGTGGTGTCTCCCATTGCAGAGACAACCGCTACCACTTGATTTCCCTCATCCTTAGCTTTGGCTACACGACGAGCCACACTCTTAATCAGCTCACCATTAGCCACCGAGCTACCGCCATATTTCTGAACTATTAAAGCCATATCCACCTCTTTGTTCACTTTGTGAGCCTACCCATAATATTATATCCTTCTTTAATGAAAACGTCCGTCCCTTTAGCCTCTGCCTCGGTAAATCTTTTCGCTCCGTTAGCTATAAATCCCTGCCCCCAGAGCACAAATGGAACTGGCTCCGCAGTGTGGGTCTGAATTTTAATCGGCGTTGGATGGTCAGGCATAATCAGCGCCCGAAAGGCATCTTTATTCCACGCACGGATTCGGCTCACAATCTCTTTATCCACCCTCTCGATAGCCTCTATTTTATCCTTAACAGAGCCAGCATGAGCAGCTTCATCAGGAGCTTCCACATGGATAACTACCATATCACATTTCTCAAGCGTTTTCAGGGCGCCCACTGCCTGAGCAGCATAATCATTATCCAGTCCATCAGTCACGCCTGGAATATTTAATACTTCCATCCCTAGCATCTGGGCTAAGCCTCGTAGAAGGTCAACCCCAGAGGACAGGGCAGCATCAATGCCATAAACCTGCTTAAAGTCTGGCATATCAGGTATTTTACCACTACCCCAGAAAAGCCAAATCGTCGTAGCCGGGATATCGCCACGTAACCTTCGGGCTACATTTATGGGATGGTCCCGAAGCACGACTTCAGACCTTGCCATAAGCTCTCTCAGTATGTCGCTCCCTGGTCCGCGAGGCATAAATTCCTTAATAGGCTTATCGGGAATATCGTGTGGTGGAGTGCAAGTAGCACTGAGAATATCCTCATGCCCTTTTATCTTACATATATGCCTGTAGCTCACGCCAGGATAAAAATGCACTTTATCATCGCCAAGGCTCTCATTTAAAGCACTAATAAGAGCCTGAGCTTCTTCAGTGCTGATATGACCCGAGCTGTAGCTCCACATTTTTCCATCACGCACAGCCACCAGATTGCAGCGAAAAACAACCGCTCCTTCGTTAATGGGAATACCCATAGCTTTAGCTTCGATGGCGCTTCTGCCTCGATAATAGACCCTGGGGTCATAACCTAGCACGGACATGCAGGCACAGGCGCTGCTGGGCTCCATTCCTGGAGGCACAGTGCGGACAAGTCCCACAACGCCTTCCTGTGCCATGGCATCCAGGTTTGGAGTGTGTGCCAGTTCGAGACAGGTTTTCCCACCATGGTCAGACAAAGGCCAACCCGCGGCTCCATCTATAATCAGAACGCAATATTTCATGTAAGAGTTCAACTATCCCAATGTCACCCTGAGCGAAGCGAAGGGTCTCAAAGATTCTTCTCTCGTGGAGTTTACCCTGAGCAGGATTCTTCGGTCGCTTCTCTCCCTCAGAATGACACAGGGTGAACTTTTTCCCATTTTGCTTTGGTAATTAAAACATCTTATAATAGCATAGACAAGCGGGGCGTGGCGCAGTATGGTAGCGCGCAGCGTTCGGGACGCTGAGGTCGGAGGTTCAAGTCCTCTCGCCCCGATAATAGTTTCTCGGAGGACTCTGGCTGGAGGAAGTTCAAGTCTGCCCGCCCCGACTTTGGCAATCAGTGGCATTTTTATTTTGTTTCGCCCTTAGACGGAAATGCTATAATGCCATTACTACTAACTTGTAATTATATGGGAGGTTTGCTAAATGGAGAATTGGAAAGAACACATTTCTATCGACCCAAATATCTGTCATGGCAAACCTTGCATCAAGGGAACTCGACCATAGAGCCAGGCTGCCTTCGTATTCATGAAGAGTGAGGTTCCATGAGGGGATTATTATGGAGCAATTAAGCCAGAGCGAAATCGAATTTATCACCCAGTGCTTGAAGGAAGGCAAGCCTTTGCCTGACAGCTACCGCTATATAATCCCCTTTGAGACCAAGAAGGAATATGTGCTAGCTTTTATAAACTTGGAAAGGGATAATTTCACTGATGGAAGAAAATAGAACGAAACTGATAGATTATTGGTTGAAGACAGCTTCCTTACAGTCATAGTTTGAGATATTTAGCCCTCAGCAGTTAGCTGAAAACTGAAAGCTGATAGCTGATAGCTAAACTGAAGGTTACTTAAAGAGGATAAAGGAGTTCTATCAATGGATGCTGAAAAGATTTTAGTGATTGAGAAGGTTAAAAGATATCTAAATGAGCTAAATAGGTATGGGGTTAAGATAGAAAAAGCATACCTTTATGGTTCCTATGCCAGAGGTAATTACCATAAGGATAGTGATATTGACATAGTAATCATATCCAGAGACTTTCAGGGCATGAGATTCTCTGATTGGAAAAGGATTGCACCCCTGACTGAGAATATAGATGTGCGAATAGAGCCGATGCCTTATAGACCAGAAGATTTCACCGACTCAGACCCACTAGCGGTTGAGGTAATGGCAACAGGCGAGGAAATCAAAATATGATGAAAGAGAACCGAGCCTTGGGAAACAGGTTAGGCGAGCAAAAAATCGAATTTATCACGCAGTGCTTAAAAGAAGGCAAGCCTTTGCCAGATAGCTATCGCTGCCTAATTCCCTTTGAGACCAAGAAGGAATATGAGCTTACCTATGCCGATAAGGAGCGAGAAGAGGATATTCTGGCTGATACATTTGCCGTGCCTTTACAACCAGTGAAAACCTTTGGCAGCAATGGCGATGGCTGGACAAATAAACTCATCTTTGGCGATAACCTGCAGGTGCTTAAAACCCTAATGAATGACCCTGAAGTCAAAAGTAGAGTTAGGCTAATCTATATAGACCCTCCTTTTGGCACGGGAGACATTTATGATGCCAGAGGCGAGGCTCCAGCTTATTCAGCTAAATTACAGGGTGCCAAGTTCATAGAGTTTCTCAGGAAGAGGCTTGTATTTCTAAGGGAAATCTTGGCTGATGACGGCAGCATCTATGTCAGGACGGACTACCATTTTGGGCATTATCTCAAGGCAGTAATGGACGAGATTTTTGGCAAGAATAACTTTAAGAATGAGATAATCGTCAATCGGACAAAAAAGATATTTGAAGGGATTAATCGCTTTAATACTGCTACAGACTCCGTGCTTTTTTACACAAAAACTGGCAATTATCTTTTTGAGGGGTTTAAGAAAGAGAGACACAACCAAAAATGGATGGCTATGCACTCACCTGGAATTCGATGGACAAGGGTGGATAAGAAATATTTATACTTATTCAAATCTGAAGAACTAAACGAGAAAAACGGGGAGTATTACTCCAGAGGAAGAGTATTTCAGGGAAAGGTTGTTATGCCTCCAGAAGGAAGACATTGGACATTTATCCAAGATAGACTGGATAAATATCTTGCCGAAAAGAGGATAAGATTAAATCCAAGAACTGAAATGCCAGAATATTTGACAAGTTCAAAGGAAATTGTTGACTCAAACTGGACCGATATTCCTGGCTATACCTTCAAATGGGGCTATCCTACTGAAAATTCGGAGCAATTATTAGAAAGAATAATTCTTGCCTCTTCCAATCCTGGTGACCTTGTCCTCGATGCCTTTGCTGGCTCAGGGACAACTGGAGCTGTAGCGGAAAAGCTGGGCAGAAGATGGATTATGATTGACTGCGGAAAGCTGGCAATCTACACCATGCAAAAACGTCTCCTTAATCTCAGAGAAGAGATTGGCAATCGAGGCAAGCTACTGAAAGCCAAGCCTTTTACTTTATACAATGCTGGACTTTACGATTACCAGAAGCTGAAACAGCTTCCCTGGGAAGAATATCGAGGTTTCGTCTTAAAGCTTTTTCAGTGCCGGGATGAACCACACAGAATTGCTGGTGTGGACTTAGATGGCTATCTAGGGGCAGAGGACGTTCTTGTTTTCAACTACCAAAAGTATAAGGATGCAGTTTTGGATAGGGGCTTTATAGATGACCTTCATTCCATTCTCGGCGATAGGATAGGGCGAAGGTTTTTCATCATTGCCCCGGCAGCAAGCGTTGCTTTTCTTGAAGACTATATTGAAAAGGGAAATACAAGGTATTTCATCCTGAGAATTCCCTACTCCATTATTGACGAGCTACATCGCAAGGGATTCACCCATATAAAGCAGCCAGTCAGCGAGATGGATGTTAACAATACTGTTGATGCTGTAGGCTTTGACTTTATTCAAATTCCCGATATTGAGTGCGAGTATTATTTGGACAAACCTAAAGGACAAGTAGGCTTAGGGCGTAGTGGTAAGGAAGCCGTAATCAAAATTAAAAAGTTTGAGAGCAACATCATCTCCAAAAAGCCGCTGCATTATGAAAACATGGAAACGCTCTCTATGGTGATGGTGGACTATGACTATGACGGCAAGGTATTCAATTTTGATGATGTTTTCTACGCCGGAGACTTAAAGAAGCAGGATTACGAAATACATTTCGACTCAAATAAACTCGACGGTCAGATGATGCTCATCTACATAGACATCTTTGGCAACGAAAAACGAGAGGTCAAGAGAGTGAAGGATTTTAGAGGAATGCAGGAGGTTTCCTATGGTTGAAATTCAATCAGGCAAGGAGTTGTGCGACCAATTCTTTGAAACCTTAAAGAACAGGGAAGACATCGATCAAAAGATGGGAATGCTACTAAGGAGCCTTTATTCAGAGGGTAAATTAACAGGAAGTGATATATTGGAGGGATTAAAGGCTCTAAGAGCGGAGGGGAAAGATGAATCAGAGAGTCAAATTTAAGAGGCTAGTTATAGAAGGGTTCCGTGGGAGTTTGAAAGAAGTCCCGCTTGGCCTAGAGGACGATTGTAAGAGTCTCGTCCTTTTCGGCAACAATGGAGATGGGAAAAGCAGTTTCTCTGATGCCTTGGAGTGGTTCTTCACGGATAGCATAGAAGAGCTTCGGAGGGAAGACTGCGGGCGAGAAGATTACTTTAATGACGCATTACCCAAAACAGAAGATGCAACAGTCAAGCTTTCTTTCAACAGAAACAATTTGGATAGCAAGAAAATTCTTCAACGACGGGGCGGGCATCCATATTCCAACAATACTGAAGAATTTAGAAACTATATTGAGAATAGCCGTAAAGAATCGTTCATTTTACGCTATCACACAATGCGTGCATTTATAGACAAGACGAAGAAAGACAAACTTGAAGAGGTAGAGGAGATTATAGGATTCGAAATTGGTAAGGAGATACGAGAGGCTCTTCTTAGGGCACTAAGTGGACTCAGGAACAGTACAGAATTAACATCATTTCGTGGCTTATCGAACGAAAAAGGAGACGATATTGTTAAGATACTTGGAACTAAACCATTTATCGAAGATGATGTCATATCTTTTGCGGATAAGTTGAGAAAACAGCTTGGTCATGATAAATTGATTAGCGATGTAGGTAGCTTGAAGTCAGTCACAGACGAATTAGACAAGAAGGTTAAGATTACCGAGAAGGGCAAGCAAATGGCCTGGCTGGAACAGATCCGTGAGAATGTCTTAAACTCTAAAAAAATCCCCAGTCTTTTGGGGGAGCTAAATCGAGTACTAGCCTCCCATAATGAGCTTGCCAGTCAACGAGAAAAAGTTGAGGCTTCGGCATTAGACAAACTTTATAGAGCAGGAGTAGAAGCGCTGGAGAAAGGCTGGGCGAAGGCTGGTGAATGTCCCCTTTGTAAACGGCCGATAGATACGGATCAACTACTTGAATCTCTCAAGAAGGAAATAGAGAGCATTCAGGGTCTCCTCGAAGAAAGAAGTAAGACTGTTGAGCAAGTCAAATTGCTACGGTATAGAATTCGACCACTTAAAGAGTCATCGTTGTCATTACTTGAAGGTAAGGTGAAGGAAGCCCTTTTGGCACCACATCAATTTGAAACATTGAAAAGCTGGCCTGACTTATTTGTTCGATGGGAAGAACTAATGAATAAAGTAGAGGCCTCTCCGGAATCTGTGGTTTTCGAATTGCCTTCTGTAGACTCACAAAATGCACTAAAAACTACTTTGACCCAAGTGGAAGAAACGATTGAAAGCAAAAAGAAAATATTAGCAGAAACGGAAGAGGAAAGAAGATTTTATCAAGGTATACAGACACTAAAATCATTGCGAGATAGCTATCTGAGGCTTAGAGAAATTGACGGTAAGATTCGGGTGTATGACAGGCAGATATCTTCTTTAGAAAAGATTCACCAAGAGTTCGAAGAAAAAGAGCGAGAAGGTTTGTCCAAGGTATTAGAGGCTATTTCTGAGGATGTCAACAAATATTTCAAGTTCCTGCACCCCGGCGAAGATTTCGACCAGATAGAATTAGTGCTAACGGAGAGACGAGGACTTGAATTTAAGCTGAAATTCTATGGAAGACCAATCTCACCACCCCTAAAAGTTCTTAGCGAATCTCACCTGAATAGTCTCGGAATCAGCCTCTTCTTAGCTTCGGCTCAGCACTTCAATAAGACAAATGGTTTTCTTATTCTGGACGATGTAGTGAGCAGCTTTGATGTAAATCACCGTAGATCCTTGGCTCGATTGTTGAGAGATAAATTCTCAGATACACAATTCTTACTTTTTACTCACGATGACCTTTGGTTTGACTTACTCAAACAAGACTTACCATCAAATCGTTGGTTATTCAAAGAACTCGCTAAGTGGTCTCATGAAAATGGTATTGAACTAATCGAGTCTCCAATGTCATTACGGGAGCGGATTCAGGACTGCTTGGCTCGTAATGATATTAATGGAGCAGCTAACAAGTGTCGAACACTTATCGAAGGTGTACTTAAACAGATATGTGAGAACCTAGGTGTTCGATTGGAATATCGTAGCCGTGAGAAGAACGATCAACGGGAAGCGCGTGAACTCATCGACGGGCTTGCTCAATACTTAAAAGCGAATCAGTCTTTGAGAGAAAAAGAAGGTAAGTTAGCTTTCGATAATTTGAGGGCTGACCAATTACTTACTAATATTGGGTCGCATCACAGGGATTTAGCGATTACCTCGCTTGCACGGGGTGACATTGGTGTAGTACTGAGAGACATCGAGGAATTTGAGGCTCTTTTCGTTTGTTCCTCTTGCAGAAAACAAACGAAAATAAGCTATTCCCCCCGAAACAGTAAATTGAAACAATGTGAATGTGGGAACCTCTGGATATAACCATCTGCTCAAATGAAGGCGGTAAGCATGATACTTGGTAGGCAGTTGCTCAAAAAGCAGGACTTAGTGTTAAAGGTTTCTCCGAATGTTGACCCAGCAAAATTTGACATGGGCAAATGTGGATCATTCCTTAAAAAGTTGGATGACTGCAAGAAGATTTTCGGCAAAATCAGTTAGGAGGGGGAAATACGAGAGGTTATTTTATATCCAGGTGAGGATGGTTACTGGGTAGTTGAATGTCCCAGCCTGCCCGGTTGTATTAGCCAAGGAAAGATGAAAGAGGAAGCACTAAAAAACATCAAAGAGGCTATAAGTTGTTATGTCCACTCCCTTGAAGAGGATAACCTGCCCATATCATAAGAAAGGCTCGAAGGGTGCTAGCCAAACGCGGTGAGATGATTACAGATAGACAATTACTCAAAAACCAGGATTTGGTGTTAAAGGTCTCTCCGAATGTTGACCCAACGAAGTTTGATATAAGCAAATATGAGGCGTTCCTTGATGCCCTTTGTGGGGATAGGGAATATCAGAAAGATGCCATAAGAGAGACGCTCCGCTATCTTTTGGGAGGGCAATATAACAGCCTAAGAGAACTTGCGAGAGAAAATTACCGGCAAAACCCGGTATTACAGGATTTATATCCGTCTTTGGAAGACTTTTACAAGCATCTGCAGCTTCCTGATAAGCTTTCCTGCACTCTGGATTTAGCTACTGCCACGGGCAAGAGCTATGTGATATACGGCATCGCCCGCATAATGCTAGCCGAAGGAGCCGTAGAGCAGGTTCTTGTTCTCTGTCCATCTAATACTATCGAGGCGGGACTCACCGAGAAGGCCCGTAATTTATCAGAAGATAGAACATTAAAAGAAGTGCTCCCAGACTCAGCGGCAATCTCCAATCCACGGATTATCAATGCCTCCCAGACAATTCAGAGAGGGGACATTTGCATAGAGAATATTCACGCCACTTATGAGAGAACAAAATCCAGTATCGAAGATAGTCTCAGCGGCAAAGGTGAAAAGACTCTAGTTATAAATGACGAAGTGCACCATATGGCTAATCCTCCAGCTCGAGATTGGGCCTTGAAAAAGTGGAAGGAGTTTTTATTAGACCCTAAGTACAACTTTAAATATATCGTGGGGGATTCAGGAACTTGCTATGTCGGCAATGACTACTTTACCGATGTCATTTATCGCTTTTCTCTAAGACAATCCATAGAGGAAAGATTTGTGAAAACTATTGATTATGTGGCCGAAGATGTTTCGCCTACCAAAGATGAGAAATTCCAGAAGATTTATGACAATCACATTCAAAACAAAGCGATGAAATACCGCCTGATAAAACCTCTCACTATATTGATAACTAAGGATATATCTGCCTGCAAAAAGCTAACCCAGGATTTAATAGACTTCTTGGCTAGGAAAGAAAACATCAGTAAGGATGCCGCAGCCAGAAAAGTTCTAATTGTCACCTCGGCTAATGAACATAAAAACAACATCCCGAAGTTAAAAGAGATTGATGATAAGAATAACCCCGTTGAATGGATTACTTCAGTCAGCATGCTATCTGAGGGTTGGGATGTGCAGAATGTCTGCCAGATTGTCCCTCACGAGGAAAGAGCATTTAACTCCAAACTTCTGATTGCTCAAGTGCTGGGGCGTGGCTTACGAATTCCACCAGAATACAAAGGAGACCAGCCCACTGTCGTGGTATTTAACCATGATAAGTGGTCAAGTAGCATCAGAGGATTGGTAAACGAAATCCTTGAGATTGAGAAGAGAATGTACAGCTATCCTATACCAAAAGATAAAGACTATAGCTTTGTATTACATAACATCAAGTATGACAGAACGCCAAAAGTAGTGGAAACTCCGCAGATTAAGGAATATGTGTTCAGCAAAGGCTTCATTTCACTCAGTAGCCGAGCTGTAAGGGAAGAGAAGACCACTATCTATGAGCGAGCGGTAACAGAAGAGCAATGGGAGAAGAAAACACCAATAGAATATAAAATGTACCCCGTTGAGGAGGTAGCCCAGGACATAGTAAACAAATTCAAAGCATTCGACTTAGAAGAGGGAACTGCATATAGCAAAAAAAATCCTTATGAAAAGATTTTAGTGATTATAAAGAATTCACTACAGCGAATAGGAGAGGGTGAAGATTTAGTCCATGAGCAAAGCAGGCAAAATATCCTGCAGGGGTTTGGTGTGATAGGAAGGAAGACGACCAAGAGCTTGAGATATAAGAGTGAAGCAGCAAATCTTTATACGATTAATACAAAGGATAAGAATATTAACAAGGATAGTCTTGGTGTAGGTGCGCTGAGAAGAGAACACAGTGTATTCTTTGACGATTATTCCCTTAAAGAGGGAGAGGAGGAGGACAGGAAACTGTTGAAGGAACTCCTAGAGGACGAAACCTTGCTAGTATATTCACTGCAAAGGGTGGGAAATGTCTTCAACTTCAAAACTCCCGTCAATGTAGTTTTTGCTTCTTATAAACCTGAAAGGGATTTTATTAAAAGGCTGGTTAGCGAGGAGAACGCCAAATTTATAGATGCCTGGATAAAGTCTCCTGACATAGGCTTTTACAGCATCTATAGCATCGAATACTCCTGGCGAAAGGGCGAGCATCCTAAGCAGGGGAACTTTAACCCTGACTTTTTTATTAGAGTAGGCAACGACATTTTGGTCATAGAAATCAAGCAAGACAGAGATATTTCTCCTGAAAATAACGCCAAGCTCAAGTATGGTAGAGCGCATTTCAAGCGAGTTAATAGCAAGCAATCGGAGCAGCAATATTACTTTAAATTCCTTTCTCCCGAAAGTTATGACCTATTCTTCCAAAGACTAAGAGAGGGGAAATATCAAGATTTCGCCTCAGCGATTGAGGCGGATTTAGACAAAGAATAAAGCTATCGGGGATTTTATCTCGTGGCAATATCGCCGATGAAGGTGGCTAAGAAACTGCACATTTCGTCATTTCGTCTAGTAACGATTTAGCTTGCTGCGAAATGCTCATCGAGAAGAGAGGGGAATTAAACAGTCTATCCAGTCGGTTAA
>CAZPDE010000011.1:0-27355 GCA_964585315.1 uncultured Dehalococcoidales bacterium
AGGCGCCAGGTTGTGGCCCTGGAGATCGTGGGTTCAAATCCCACCGTTCACCCTTCTGCGCCTATAGCTCAGCGGACAAGAGCATCGGTCTTCGGAACCGAGGGTCGTGGGTTCGAATCCCTCTAGGCGCGCCAGAATAATTTCTCCTTAATTTCTTTGGAAGCGTCCACCTAAAAACTCACAGCAACTTATGAGCAGCAGCGTTAGGAAAAGTTGAAAAGTGGACTCTAGGGAATTCCTTTATTGGATAAATAATAGAGTGCGCCATTTGGTTTTCCCACCATATTCGAGCCTCCAAAGCCCATCTTTCTATATCAGGGACAAGATGAACCTCAACTTCTTCTCTCGGTGGCGCATGGGGCGCGACTATTTCATGGCTGAACAAAGATATTCTCCGATATCCGTTGACCATTCGCTTCTCTCTTAAACAGAAAACATCCTTAGCTGGGATATATGGTTTTGGTAAGACGAATGGTCTAAATAAGCTGTTTCCCTCTTTCCTGGCTTTCTCGAAGCGAATGCTCGGTATCTCCACGGTAGCAGAATGAACTTGATGGTTATTGTAGCTGTTCACCTCTTCTTTTAAGGCAGTACGCACTTCTGCAATAGTTGATAGCTTTTCTATAGCACAGGTGCTCACAATCTTGTCCTGTAACCAATGATAAGATCCTTCTACCTCGCCTTTAGCCTGAAAGAGCATAGGTAACTCTATCCCTAATATTCTCATTACCTATCTCCATTTAGGGTCAGCTTCAATTGGCTGGATCGCGATGAGATTGTCTTAAAAGACTAAAGAATCTGGTTCTACCGATTTCTAAAATCTCTTCAACTGTTGAGTTATCTAATGCCACCTGGCAATATCCTTTTAATAGAGTTTTCACTTGCTCGGTAGTGAACCGTTTGTGTATCTGCATACATCCCTCCTTGTTGGGGGAATGTACTATTTACAGTCCACTTTTGAATTTTTTTTTAACAAAGAGCCCCAAAACTATTGACAAAATTTTGTGTTCGTAGTAACAATAGAAGAAATAAAACTAGGGAGGGTGTAATGGCAACAGCTTATTGTATGAAGTGCAGACAAAAGAGGGAGATAAAGAACCCGCAGCAGATTACCCTTAAGAATGGGAGACCAGCAGTACAGGGTGTTTGCCCTGTTTGCGGCACAAAGGTATTCAGAATAGGGAAAGCTTAAATATCTATAGCTCCCAGCAAAAGGCTACAGGGATTAAGTCCCAATATTTTCCTCCGATGCTTGATTGAAATTCAAGGTAGGGAGCAAAATCCTCCCTACCTTGAATAACAGATTCCTTAGAATTTCTAGGAATTTTGAGGGGTAGCTGTTTTATCATCTCTTTTCCTATCCTTTGTGCTTGTATACTATCCTTTATTACTATGTCCATCACATGCATTTCCCCAAGCGAATCGAGATAGGGTATAACTTACAACTTCTTTACCCTGCTGAGCAGTTAACAAGACTTTCCAAAGCTTCAACCTCCCGCTCAATTTGTAGTATAGGTTCTTAACATCAGCTCAAGTTCTTTATGGTCTATGAACTGCTTTGCCATATCTTTCCTAAACTGCTTCGAGTGGTTGAAATGTCTTAGGTGAAGAAGTTCGTGGAACACGATGTAATCCACTAGGCGCTGAGGCAGGCATATGAGCCTCCAGTTGAAGTAAAGTTTTCTGTCTCTAGTGCAATATCCCCACTTTTTCATCTCCTTTGTAGAGATGCTATTGCAAGTTACTTTTAGTACCTCGGCGAATTCTGTTGCCCTTCGTTGAATATATTCGAGTGTCTGCCTGGTTATGAAATCAGCTAGTATCGCTTCTCTTTTGCTCTCAGAGCCTTCGTAGATAAATATAACTTTCTTATATAGCCTTACTCCCGTATGAGGATTATTTGCACTACAAACCTTTACTCTAATGTATTCCCCCTTATACAGAATCGAATCGCCATTGAAAATCTTCTTTGCCTCAGATATCTCTTTGACCTTCCTCTCGATCCAATGACGCTTTTTCTCCAGAATGCCATCAACACTTATATCTGTGTTATGAGGAAGGCTAACCTCTAGCTGGAGGTTTGGTTTGAGCCTCAAATAAACATGACGAATATTCTTACGCTTAACATCGCAGGTGATTCTCCTCCCGTTTATTTCTAATATCGGCATTGTTATCCCCAAGCATCAAATTTCGTCAAATAAGTGGTCATTTGCTCTGCCATAGCAGCAATTTGTCTATTGCTGACCTTCCCAAAGAATTCAGTAAAGCATCTATCGAAAAGCTTCTTTTCAGTTTCCAGAACCACTTGTTCCTTCTCATGCCAGCCTGGAAATAGCTCCGACTCAACTTTGCCAAAAAGGCTTTTGACAAACTCAACGCCTCTCTCCTCATTCATATCAGGGAAATGCCTTTTCAAAACCTCGAGTAGAGCATATTCCTCAGGAGAAAGATTGAGTCTTTTGGCATTATCTTCTGTTTCATTGATTTCCTTGATTAATACTTTCAGCGACTCCAGAAGCCTCCTGCCATCCTTTTCTTTCAGGATTCGCTCCAGCTTCTGGCTCAGTGTCTCGTAAACGGGATTTTTCTCGATGTTTATCTTTATGTGGTAAGTGATGGCCTGTTTCATCTCTATTATTTGCTCTTCTTCAGAATAGCCGAGACCTTCAAGCTGTTTCAGATAGGTCTTGTCGATTTTCAGCACAGGAATGCTGCCAACTTGGGCGACTTTAACATTCTGTCTGATAAGCTCTTTTGTTTTTTCTTCATGAGCATAAAGAGGCTTCTCTTCTCGCCTTACAAACTTGTTATAGGCTTCATTGACCTGAATTAGCCAGAGGTAGTCGTTCTTGAACTGAAGCACAAAGGGGTCGGGAGATATGGTCTCAAAAAGCCTTTCGAGAACGGTCAGCTTTTCCTGGAACGATTTCAAGTTTCTCTCATCTTCCAAAACCTGGATGGCTTTGAATAGGGAGGCTCTAGCACCATCTCGCTTTACATGTTTGAATAATCGCAGCAACTCTGAGATAGTCTGCTTAAATCTATCCTTCAGCTCATCGAAGTTGAAAGCAACTCCTTCAATATCCTCTTGCTCAAAGTTAAGAGCCTTCACAAGATTGTCGAAGATGCCGATATAATCAACAATGATGCCGCCTTCTTTCTGGGAATAGGGACGGTTGGTTCTAGCAATAGCTTGAAGTAGCTTGTGGTCCCTTAGAGGCTTATCCAAATACATTACCTGCTCCACAGGAGCATCAAACCCAGTGAGAAGCATATCAGTAACAATTAAAATTCTGGGGTTTTCACCCTGCTTTTGGTAATCAACCCTGGCAATTCTTAGTTGCTCCGCCTTTGGCAGATGGTATTTTCTTAATAGCTCAGCATCATTCTGCGCTGGTGTATAGATAACCTTCGACCAATCATCAGGCAGATGCTTTTTCAATTCTTCTTTATAAAGGGCACAAGCCTCCCTATCTACAGCTACCAGTTGAGCCTTAAATCCATTTGGCTCGACATGAGCTTTGAAATGTTCGGCAATATCCTTGGCTACCTTTTCCACGCGGTCTTTCGACTTTAGAACCTCTTTCAATTTAGCCGCCCTTCCCATCACCCTTTCCTGCTCTTCCTCGGTAAGGTCTGAAGTAAGGTTGAAAAATTCTTGGTCTAGAGTCTCTTTATCTATGTGATAGGAAACCAGGCGGGGGAGATAATAAATTGGAACTGTTGAACCATCAGCAATGGATTGCCTGATGGGGTATTTATCCAGGTATTTTTCTCCACCAGTGCAGAAAGTGCGAAAAGTGCTTATTCCTGTCGGACCTTTGTCAATGGGTGTGCCAGTGAAGCCAAAGATTAGGGCATTAGGCAAAGCCTGTCTCATAGAGGCAGCGAGGAGACCATATTGAGTGCGGTGAGCCTCATCGATAAAGACCACGATGTTTTCTCTCTCATTGAGAATATGCTCCACTCCCTCAAATTTTTGCACCGTGGTAATGATGACCTCCCGACTATCCTTTGCCAGCTTCTTTTTCAAATCCTGAATGCTCTCAGCTTTAGCAGTATAGGGAAGCTCGACATTTTTGAACACGCCGGAAAGCTGGCTTTCAAGCTCGATTCTATCTACCACGACCAAAATGGTGGGGTTTTTCAATCTCGGTGTTTTCTTCAGTTTCCAGGCAGCAAAAAGCATAGTCAAGGTCTTGCCCGAGCCCTGAGTGTGCCATATCAAGCCGGTTTTAGGCTTTCCTTTCAAAACTCGCTCCACAATCTTATTGGCTGCCGCCACTTGCTGGTATCGGGCTATTTTCTTGGTAAGCTCCTCCTTCGTCTTTTCAAAGACGATAAAGTTGTTAACCATGTCCAGAAACCCTCGGCGGTCGAATAATCCCTTTACTGCCCCTTCAACAGAGTCAAGGAAGTCTGGATTTCTCCAGTAGGAGTAATTATCTCCGTCTATCCAGTTATACTTGAATGTTATGCCATCGGTGGCGCAGACAAGGGCGAGATACTTGAAGATTTGCGGCGCCTCCCTATGATAACGCTGGAGTTGCTTTATAGCTTCGGTATAGTCATAAGTTGCTGTAGGCTTCTTGGCTTCGATAATAACCAAGGGGACGCCGTTAACCACAAGGACAATATCAAACCTGACATTTCCATATCCAGAAAACCTGAATTGGTTGGTTACTATAAAGGAGTTATTGCTAACATGTTCGTAGTCAATGAGCCTGATGGTCTTTGCCTTCCGCCCTTGCTTTAAAACGATGCTCTTTTCGCTCTTAAGCCAATCCAGAAAGTCTTTATTTCCTGATATATCGTTGGATAAACGCTGCAGCCTGGAAACAACTCGCTCCACATCCTCATCGGTTTCGATAACATCAGGATTAAGCTTCTTGATGGCTTTTCTTAAAGTGGCAGATTCAAAGGGCTCTTCTGAGGCTCGGCGAAGATTGGAAGCTGGCATATATTTCCAGCCAAGCTCCTGAAGCCATCCAATGATGGGCTTTTCCACAACACCAAACTCTGTATAAATACTAGTCTGTGGAGTCGAGGGTCGAGAGTTAGAAGTCATTGTTCACCACTTTTTCCTGCCTTCAGCGATATTTAACATAATCGAAACCGCAGCTCTTCTTATTTGGTCTTTGAGTCCAAAGTCCTTGGCAAAATCATTTATGGTGGTAATCTCATATATCTCTTTTGTTAATGCTCTTGCCTTTTGCCACGCTTGAATATCCTCAAACCTCTTAATTGTCCCCATAGCTCTTTAGACTCCCGACTCTTTAGACTCCCGACTCTTTAGACTCTTGACTCTATAGACTCTATAGACTCTAATGACTCCTTGACTCTAACCTTGCCCGTCAGCAAGACTTGCATCAAACCTTTCTTAAGTTCCTCTAATTTCTCCTTCCTACGCCTTTCCATTTCTATTTTTTCGTCCACGGCTGAAAGGATTTCAGCAATTTTCCGCTGCTCGGGAAGTGGATGGAGAGGGAGTTTAAGGTTATACACATCATTATCGCTAACCGCAGGGTAATTGGAGCCTCTTTGGATTTCTGTTAATGAATCGATTACTCTATCGGTTAAGAGATAATAAAATACAAACTTATAATCTACTATCCCTTGCAGACATCTAACAACAGTGAAAGCAGTAGAACATATCTGCCCATCAAAACCTATTGGAACAATAGCAGCTCGTTTTAAATAAGGTCTAACTGTTGCAAAAATAATATCATGTTCTTTTATCGGCTTGCGTGCTCTATGCGGAGCATCTTTGCCAATATATCCTTTGGAATCTATTATTTTGAAGAATTCGTTTGAGATTCCAGATACACCAATATATCTAAATTCTCTATCAGGATTCTTTCTGGGATCCACTTGTCTCACTTTTTCTACAGCCTCCCCCAACCTCACCACCTCCCACTCCGCAGGAATCTCGCCGATTTCGGTCTGCTTAAATTTAACATGTCTGATGCCACGGGTTAAGAGCTGCTGCATCAAGCCCTTCTTGAGTTCTTTGGTCTTCTGGATTATTTCGTCGGTTTTTTGAATGGCTCCATCCACTGTAGAAAGAATTTCAGCGATTTTCCGCTGCTCAGGAAGGGGAGGAAGAGGGATTTTGAGATGTGTAAAGACTGATTTACTAACATGTGGAATTGATGTACCTGTAGTTGTAGAGTTGAACAACTTAAACTTTGTCTTTAAAAAATAGAATAGAAATTTTTTGCCTAAATTCCCTTGTTTTGGTTCTATTTTTACCATGGTTGAAACAAGAGCACCATGAAACCCTGTAAATACATCGCCAGAATAGGAACCATCCCAAATAAAAATAACGTCGTTATTCTTCACTCTCACAACATCTGTATTTATCTCGCACCACTTATCAAAAGTTCCTGTTCTCATAGTCTCTGCTGTTAAATAGGGTTCGTAATTTTCTTTGGGTATATCAAGAATTACGCTTGGTTTCTTACCTTTAAAGTAATCAGCACCTTCCCCCAGCCTCACTACCTCCCACTCCTCGGGAATCTCGCCGATTTCCGTGTTTTTATATTGCTGTTTAGTCATGTGCTTGAGCTTGTATCTCTACGCCACTTCTTTTATAAGATGATGCGGTATGTAGCAAAAGGACCGCGGCGGTCTAAAATTTTCTATATAACTATAAGGGTCTATCTCACAATCAAACCGATCAGGATTTTTAATCTTAATGGCGTAAGCTACAGGGAGACTTCCGAAATAATTAAAAAATTCACTCTCCGATATTCCTGCATATTCATGACACATATTCCAGATTTCTTGTGGATGCTCTTTTATAATTTTATCGATTTCAAACAGCCCCACAATCTTATTTACAGGGGAAGTAGCGTAGATATAAATGGAGGGTATCTTTCGTTTAAAGATGACCAGCCTGAATTCATATCTCTTTACTCCCTCAATTATGGCAGTTGCATACTTGGGCTTAATGGAGAGTAAAACGCTCATCAATTCCGCCTCCTTTTATTATTTCTTTATATTGATTATGTTGGATTTCCATAATTGTCTGAATGATCCTCATCATGCCACATCCCACTCCTCCGGAATCTCGCTGATTTCGGTGAGTTTATACCATGATTTCGGCTGTATTTCGTCAACCGCCATAGCCTAGCTCCTCCAGATACCGGTTGAGCTTTTGTTCGACTGTGGCTCTGTCCCTCTCAGCAATTCTCAACTCATCTAAAACCATCGGAATATTCACCTGCTCATCTTCGCCAAATACATCCACATAGCGGGTAACGCTGAGGTCGTAATCATTGGTTTTTATGCTCTCAAGAGGTACAACTTTGGCATAGTTGTCAATATCTCTAAACTCTCTATAAGCAGCAGCGATTTTATCAATGTCTTCGTCTCGCAGTCGGTTCATGTTCCTAAGCTTCTCAAAATCATTTGAGGCATATATGAACAGGACCTTCTCCTTCCTCTCCGCCTGCTTATCTTTATTCAAAATCAGGATACAGCCGGGGGCGCCAGTGTTGTAGAAGAGTTTTTCGGGCAATGCGATAACACACTCGACTAAATTCCTATCCACTACCTTCTCTCTAATTCTACCTTCAGCCCCGCCTCTAAATAGAACGCCATTGTCTAAAACAATGCCCATCCTTCCACCATGCTTTAAACTAGCCAACATGTGTTGAATCCAGCCCCAATCGGCTGAGGAATTGGGAGCGATGCCATATACAAAGCGATTGAGTTGGTCGCTCTCTATAGCCGACTTGTAGCCGTCCTGATTCCACATCGGATTAGCCAAAACAATATCAAAATTCTTGAGACCTCCGTCGCCTTCTAGAAATTTAGGATTGGAGAAGGTGTCCCCCTGATAGATATTTGCCTCCAAATCGTGGAGGATGACATTCATCTTGGCAATTGCCCAGGTGAGGATATTAATCTCCTGTCCGTAGAGAAAGAGTTTTCTCGGGTCTTTGCCTTTGTCCTTGAGATGATAATAAGCCTGAATTAGCATACCGCCAGAGCCACAAGCAGGGTCGTAAACCTCATATCCCTCATCGGGGTCAAGGACTTTAACCATAGTGCGCACTACTTCATTGGGCGTGTAAAATTCGCCACCCTTCTTGCCAGCAGTATCGGCAAACTGCCTGATGATGTATTCATATGCCCAACCTAGCACATCAGGGTCAACATTGCCATGGCCTAATTTGACGCCACTGAAGTGTTCCGTAAGTTTGATAAGCCTATCTTCAGAAAGTCGCTCCTTATCGTTGAAGTCAGTGCGGTTGATGACCCCTTCTAGCTCCGGGTTCGCTTTAGTTATGCTATCCAAAGCTTCGTTGAGCTTCTGCCCGATGTTAGTTCCAACTTGCCTGGTATCCTCCCATAGGCATCCTCGAGGTATAGGAAAACGATGAAATTTTTCTCTGGCGATATCTTCATCACGGTATTTCTCCAGGTTCTCCTGATACTCCTCCACGAAAACATCAGATAGCCTTTTGTAAAACAGCAAGCTTAAGATGTAGTTTTTATATTCGGAAACCTCGATAGGACCTCTTAAGACATCGGCGGCTTTCCACAGGTACTGCGCTAGCTCTTCACGGGTCATTTTCCCTTCAAAGAGTCTCTGTTGGTTCGTCATTTAGAATCTGGCACTAATTATAGCACGAAGGCATAGCTCGGAAGGTAAAAACTAGAGGTTTTGTTATTTCCTCCAGGCTCTTGCAAGGCGCTTCATTGTCTCCATACCCTATACACAAATTCCTTCCCGAAATCTTGTGTCTCTGGTTGGTCTTCACCAAGGGACAAGCCCCGACCCTACGGGGGCATTACTTTGAAGAGGGAATTTCCTTGGGATTGCTTCGGCACTGGCGTGCCTCGCAATGACAAAGAAGGGAAGTCGAGTGTCATTAATCGCATGAATGATTATTAGAGCTTTCAATTCGCTTTAGATTGGGTTAAACTTTAATGGATATGGCTTTGAAGTATAATCCTCAGGAAATTGAAAAAAAATGGCAGGGAAAATGGGCTGCTGACCATATTTATGAGGTAACGGAGGATAATAGCCGTCCAAAGTTCTATGCCCTGACTATGTTCCCTTACACTTCAGGAGACCTTCACATTGGTCACTGGTATGCTATGGCGCCTTCGGATGTTCATGCCAGATTTAAGAGAATGCAGGGCTACAATGTGCTTCACCCTATGGGCTTTGATGCCTTTGGACTGCCGGCGGAAAATGCCGCTATCAACCATGGAATCCATCCTTATGAGTGGACGATGAGGAATGTAGAGAATATGCGTCGGCAACTCAGGAGCATCGGGGCAATCTACGACTGGAACCGTGAAGTGGTTAGCTGCCTGCCTGAGTATTATAAATGGACGCAGTGGTTTTTCCTGAAACTTTATCATACTGGTCTGGCTTATCGGGCTAAGGCGCCGGTTAACTGGTGTCCTAAATGTCAGACAGTATTGGCTAATGAGCAAGTGGTGGGAGAAGGGCTATGCGAGAGGTGCGACACAGCAGTGACTAAGAAAGATTTGGAACAATGGTTCTTCCGAATCACCAAGTACGCTGAGGAACTTCTTGACTTTAGCCATACAGATTGGCCAGAACGCATAAAGATAATGCAAAGAAACTGGATTGGTAAAAGCGAGGGCGCCGAGATTTCCTTTGGTCTAGAACATGCGGGGATAGAGCAGAAAGAGATAAAAGTGTTTACCACCCGTCCCGATACCATTTTTGGGGTGACCTTCTTTCTTCTTGCCCCAGAGCATCCTTTAGTTCCCAAGCTAACCACCCCAGAGCATAAGGCCGAGGTAGAGCAATATATTGGCTGGTGTCGCCGACAAGCTGAATATGAGCGAACAGCCCTGGGCAGGGAGAAAACAGGAGTTTTCATGGGAAGCTATGTTATCAATAGATTGAATGGAGAAAAAGTTCCCATCTGGATTACCGATTATGTGCTACCTACTTATGGCACCGGGGCGGTAATGGGAGTCCCGGCTCATGATGAGCGAGACCTTGAGTTTGCTCTGAAGTTCAACCTTCCTGTTCATTCTGTCATCGCTCCTTCAGACAAGCCAGACAAAGAGTTAACCCAAGAGGCATATACCGAGCCGGGCATAATGATAAATTCTGGTGAGTTCACCGGCTTATCCAGCGAGGAAGGGGCTAAGGCAATTTGTGCTCTGTTGGAGAAAAAGGGATGGGGCAAACAAACTGTTACCTATCGCCTTCGAGATTGGCTTATTTCCAGGCAAAGGTATTGGGGAGTGCCGATACCCATGGTCTATTGTGATAAATGTGGCATAGTCCCTGTGCATGAGGAGGACTTGCCCATTTTGCTTCCTCCCGATGCCGAGTTTAAACCCACCGGAGAGTCTCCCCTTAAATATTGCTCAAGTTTCGTTAATACTACCTGCCCTGAATGTGGTGGACCAGCGCGGAGAGAGGTTGACACTATGGATACCTTCATGTGCTCCAACTGGTATTTCTTGCGCTTTGCCAGCCCCAAAACCGATAATGCTCCCTTTGATGCTGAAAAGTTGAAGTATTGGTTGCCCGTGGACTTATATACTGGTGGCGCTGAGCACGCCGTCATGCATCTTTTCTATGCCCGTTTTTTCATTAAGGCATTAAGGGATATGGGCTTGATTGACTTTGATGAGCCCTTCACCCATCTTTTCAATCAAGGCACCATAATTTATCGCGGGGGGAAGATGAGCAAATCTAAAGGCAATGTAATCTCTTCGGATGAATATGTGGCTGAATTAGGAGCTGATGCCGTTCGTGGCTATCTTATGTTTATTGGTCCCTGGGAGCAAGGAGGGGAATGGAGCGATAGTGGCATTATAGGTATAAGCAGGTGGCTAAACAGAGTATGGAGCTTAATAGAGACAGGCTATGTTAGCGGGACGACCAAGCCTGAGGCAGAAAAGGAGCTCCGCCATGTCATTCATAAGACGATTAAGAAGGTAAGCGAAGATTTGGAGAGGTTTCGCTTTAACACCATGCTGGCTAGCCTCATGGAATTTACCAACTACCTATCTAAGGTCAAGGAGCCGAGGCAAATCTCGGATTCCTTGTGGCAAGAGGCTATTAGCTATTTTCTGCTTCTTCTCGCTCCTACTGCTCCTCATCTCGCTGAGGAGCTATGGGCAAGGACGGGACATCCTTATAGTGTTCACAATCAATCCTGGCCGAAGTTTGATGAAGAGCTAGCCAAAGAGGAGGAAATCACCCTGGTAATCCAGATAAATGGCAAGCTACGGGATAAGTTAGTTGTGCCTGCTTCTATCGGCGAGGCTGAAGCCAAGGAATTGGCATTGGGGCGGGAACGGGTAAAGGCTTATACTGATAGTAAGAAAATCGCCAATATTATTTATGTTCCTAAGCGGGTGGTAAGTATCGTAACGAGTGTTTAACTGTCACCCTGAGCGTCAGCGAAGGGTCTCCAGATTCTTCGCTTCGCTCAGAATGACAAGAAGCGAAGGGCTCAAAATGACAGGTGAATTGCTAAACAATTTAAGTGAGGAAAGAAAATGCGGATAGCTTTTATTGGTGGTGGGACTATGGGGGAGGCGATGGTCAAATGTCTTTTGACTCAAGGGGTGGCAGCGCCACAGGATATCGTGATTAGCGATGTCAGTCCTTCGAGGCAAGAGCTATTAAGCAAGGAATACGGAGTTAGCACTTTGGCTGATAATGGGAAGGCGATAGAAGGCACTGACTTAATTATCCTGGCGATAAAGCCCCAGAATTTACTTCAGGTTACAAAAGAGATAAAGAATCTATCGCCTGAGCAAATGGTGTTATCTATAATAGCTGGCGCCGGTTTGCTTAGCTTATGTCAAAGTTTAAATCATCCCTCTATAGTTCGAGCCATGCCCAATATGCCGGCGCAAATTGGCCAAGGAATGACTGTATGGACCGCAACTGCTGAAGTCAGCCCAAAACAGAGAGAGATGGCTCAAACTATACTGGGCGCTTTAGGCGAGGAAATTTATGTTGATGACGAGAAATATCTCGATATGGCTACCGCCTTAAGCGGCAGCGGTCCGGCTTATGTGTTTCTTTTTATTGAGGCATTCATTGATGCCGGTGTGCACATTGGCTTGCCTCGTAATGTAGCTCAAAAGTTGGTCTTACAAACTGTGCTTGGCTCTACCCACGCTGTTCAAGAAACCCACAAGCACCCTGCTGAGCTAAGAAACATGGTTACTTCACCAGGAGGCACCACTACGGAGGCACTCCTTCGGTTGGAAAGAGGAGGCTTACGCTCTCTCATGCTCGAAGCTGTTACTGCCGCTTATGATAAGGCTAAGCACCTTTAGGCAATAAAATGGATTCGTTATTTGAATATCGCAATTGCCCTAATTGTGGGCAGAATGATTTCACTGTGCTCTTTGATTCTAATATGAATGATGGTGATTTTCAGAAAGGTATGGAGACTGTATATATGTTGCCAGGTGATAAATATGGGAGGCATGTCAAATGTCGGAACTGTCAGCTTATATATGTAAATCCCATTGAGAAAGCAAGCAAAATCAACGAGGATTACTCTAAAATGGAAAGCAGCGATGCTCCTATTATTCGAAGAAGTCGTTTACTTGCAGCTAAATCACAAGTAGGATTAATTAAAAAGTATAAGAGGGGCACGAGCCTTTTAGATATAGGTTGCGGAGAGGGTTTTTTCCTATTTAATGCCTCCAAAGCTGGATATACCATTACAGGAATCGAATTATCGCAAGATGCCGCAGCATATGCTAAAAGGGAATTCAGTTTAGATGTAGAAACAAGACACTTCGAAGAATCACAATTTCCCGAAAATTGTTTCGATGTAATCACCCTGTGGCAAGTTCTTGAGCATCTGCCATACCCACTTACAACTCTTAAAGAAGTCTACCGGATACTCAAGCCTGGAGGGTTGATAGTCCTATCAACCCCAGATGTTGGAGGGATACCAGCAAGACTTCTTGGGAGGAGATGGTGGAATATAAGGAGGATTCATATCAACCAATTTACCACAAAAAACCTTAGGCACATCCTTAAGAATGCCGGGTTCAAAAATATATCTTCGGTCTACTATAGAGAATCTATAAGTTTATCTATGCTATTTATACCAATGCTAAAATACTGGAAGGTGTATGAAAAGGTAAAAGCTTTACTCTCTCCTGATAACTCTATTTTAGGCAAGATTATGAATTGGATAATAGTGGCATATCCCTCAAGGCTAGACAACTGCACAGTGATTGGGTTCAAATAGGAGGTTGGTAAATGACAAATTTTTCTCCATTACAAGGGATTAAGCTTGCCGGAAGAGGAATGCATAACTATATAACTAAGCACCCCCTGGTAGTTTCCTTCGAGGTAACGCTTTCTTGTAATTGCAATTGCAGGCATTGCGACCTCGGCGGCATAATAAAGGATGAGAAGCAGCTTCAGCCCGATGATTATGGTAATTTAGTTCGATTCCTGAAGCCGCCTGTGGTGCAACTCTCCGGCGGTGAACCTCTTCTGCGCAAAGATATAGTAGATGTAGTCGAAGCCATCAAGCAATCTAATGGGCTGCCATACTTGA
Organism: uncultured Dehalococcoidales bacterium; assembly: GCA_964585315.1. Classification (GTDB taxonomy): domain Bacteria; phylum Chloroflexota; class Dehalococcoidia; order GIF9; family AB-539-J10; genus JAUWQI01. The sequence goes on from CAZPDE010000011.1 coordinate 13,554, forward strand.
TACTTGTCACTAATGGAGTGCTGCTAACTGAGAGCAATTATCTCCAGCTACACGAAGCTGGGGTGAACCAATTTTCTGTATCACTCGACTTCCCTGATGAGCGACATGATGAGTTTCGACAGCATCCAGGCCTGTATAAACGTTTGGAACGAACGCTTCCACAATTGGCAAATTTTGGCTACCGGGATATTATCTTGAACTCAGCTATAACTCAAGCCAACCTGAAAGAGATTTTGCCCCTGGCACAAAAAGCCAAGGACTGGAATGTGTCCATATCGTATAGTGCATATACTGCGCTGCGAACAGGGAATAAAGATTATTGTATCGATAGTGAGGAAGAGTTGAATATTTTACGCCAGACGGTTAACGAACTTATAGAATTGAAAAAGCAAACCACTCATATAACCAATCCTAAAGCTGTGCTTCTGAATACCCTGAAATTCTTTGAACAGGGCTACATGCCAGATTGCAAAGCAGGCATAAGATTCTTCGTTGTAATGCCCGATGGGAGCTTCATTCCATGTTCCTTACACCGCAGCAGATATTCCAGCCAAAAAGAGATGATGAAGAAGTTCTCCCGAACCAACCAGTGCGGCGCTTGTTATGTGGCTATAAGGTCTTACAGCGAGCCATCGCCTTGGAGACAACTAAGGGATATTCCGGCGTATGCCAGACGACTTTTTAGTTAGGCAGAAGTTGGTGTCTCACCTGTATTTAGCTTACGCCACTTCTCTAGCAACTGATCGTGGGTTTCCTTATGCTCAGGGTCGGGGATGCAACAATCCACAGGGCAAATTTCAGCACATTTGGATGATTCAAACCAGCCAATACATTCAGTGCATTTATCAAGGTCAATAATATAAGTTTCCTCTCCCTCACTTATCGCCTCATTTTTACATTCCGATTCGCAAGCACCACAACTAATGCAGTCATCAGTAATTTTATATGCCATCTCTAGCACCTCCTTAAATTTTCAAGGCTGTTTAGTTTTAATTCCTCGTTCAATTTTAGGCATTTTAGGGATGCTCCCCCAAAAATTTTTTGTAGTTGCCTGATTTATCAGGCAAAACTGCCCAATTTATTGGGCAGTTATATTTCTAAACATCGTTCGATTTCAATCTTTAACCTCCCTCCACTGAAACATCAGGAAGCTTGGCAGACGCTTTCTCCTTTAAGGCAATTCCAACATGGTCAGGAACCATACCTTCAAGACAACCTCCCAGCATGGCTACTTCCTTAATTAAGCTAGAGCTAAGAAATTGATACCGAGAGCTTGTCATTAAGCAAACTAGCTCGATATCAGGTGCCAGCTTTTTGTTCATCAGCGCCATTTCGAATTCTCGTTCGAAATCAGAATTCGCCCTTAACCCGCGAATCATAACTTTCACCCCTATTTGGTGCATGAAATCCACGGTAAGCCTCTTAAAAGATTCAACATGAACGTTAGGCAAGTCAGCAATTGTTTCCTCTACCAGCTTCACCCTCTGCTCCAAAGAGAAAAGTGGCTGTTTATCGGGGTTTTCATAAATAGCCACAATCAACTTGTCAAATAGGACTGACACCCGTTCGATGATATCCATATGTCCACAGGTAAGGGGGTCGAAGGTGCCAGGATAAACTGCTACTGTCATAGTCCTCCTTTTTGGTATATGGAAATAAAAGTATCACCATAGCGGCGTTGTTTAACTAGCTGTAATCCATCATAGTCGGGATTCAGGGGAAAGCGGTTTGCGTGGCAAACTACGATTGTAGAACTTTCCCCCACCAATTTTGAGTTAGCTAGATTTATTAATAAACTATTATTGGAAGGGTCAGAATAAGGGGGATCTATAAAGACAATATCATAATTATTATCAAGGAAAGAAACTGCTTTGGTTACACTACAGCAGTAAATATGAGCCTTATCCAAGACCCCAGTTTTTTCCAGGTTATATCTGATCATATCGCAGCATTTTTTTCTGTGGTCAACAAAATCGACCCATTCTACCTTGCGGCTTAGAGCTTCGATGCCCAAAGCGCCACTACCTGCATATAAATCAAGAGCCCGGCACCAACTATTGGCAGTACTCTCCAAAAGAGAGAAAATGGCTCCCCTTGCCACATTAGTTGTAGGTCGAATTGAATGCCTCGGCAGAATTTTCAACTGAGTTCCTTTTGCTTCACCTCCAGTAACTCTCATTTCTATTAGCCTTCAATAATTTCTGGCATTATATTATAATTTATCATTCGTTGCAAGCAACCTAGGCTTGTTGACTGCAAGAATAGTATACTTTATACTTATAATTGCAAACAAGGATTGACATGAGTAGTGGATTTGAAAGATTCTCTGATGGGGCTCGTAGGGCGTTAACGCGGGCTCAAGGGGAAGCACGGCGTCTAGGTCACAGTTATATCGATACTGAGCACATATTGTTGGGGCTGGTGGGGGAGGAGGTAGGGACAGCAGCCAAAGTTTTGAATGATTTAGGCATCTCAGTCAATAAGGTACAGGCAGCCGTAGAGTTCGTAATTGGAAAAGGGGAGAAACGGGCTGTTAGCGGAGAGCTTGACCTTGCTCCTCGGGCGAAAAGAGTCATTGAGTTTGCCGTTGATGAGGCACGCCGTCTTAATTCTAGCTATATAGGTAGCGAGCACATTTTACTTGGGTTACTGCGTGAAAAAGAAGGGGTGGCTTGTAATGTTTTAGAGAGTTTTGGTATTACTTTGGAACGGACACGTGATGAAATTAATCGCATTGTTAAACAAGGAGCTGCACGAAGTCGTGCTACGGGCCGCACCGCCACGCGCACACCGACTTTGGATCAGCTTGGGACAGATTTATCGGCCTTAGCCCGGGCGGATAAGCTCGACCCTGTTATCGGACGCAGCAAGGAAATTGAGCGGGTGATTCAGATATTAAGTCGCCGCACTAAGAACAATCCCGCACTCATCGGTGAACCGGGTGTGGGCAAAACAGCTATTGTCGAAGGGTTAGCTCAGCGCATAGCAGCTGGGGAGGTCCCTGAAGTATTACAAGGCAAAAGGATAATCGTCTTGGACATCGGCGCCCTGGTGGCAGGAACGAAATATCGTGGTGAATTTGAGGAAAGATTAAAGAGAATCATCGAGGAGGAAAAAAATGCCGGCAATTGCATTTTATTCGTTGATGAGATGCATACTATTGTTGGTGCTGGAGCGGCTGAGGGTGCCGTCGATGCCTCCAATATCATGAAACCTTCGCTATCACGCGGTGAAATACAATGTATCGGTGCTACTACTTTGGATGACTACCGCAAGTATGTGGAGAGAGACCCGGCTTTGGAACGGCGCTTCCAACCTATCTTAGTAGCTGAACCCACTATGGAAGAAACCCTGGATATCTTGCGGGGCATTAAACATAGGTATGAGGAATTTCACCGCTTGAATATAAGTGATGAAGCTCTGCAAGCGGCTGCTTCTCTAGCTAGTAGATTTATAGCAGATCGTTTCTTGCCTGATAAAGCCATTGACTTAGTAGATGAGGCTAGCTCTCGGGTGCGCATTAAACGTGGTAGCGCCCCTATTGGCTTAATTGAAGCAAGACGAGCATTGGAAAGTATGCGTAAGGAAAAGGAGATAGCTATAGCGGCTCAACAGTATGCGTATTCCGCTGAACTGCGTGACCGTGAGCTTCAGCTAGTGGGGAAAATCGGGGGGATGGAGAAAGAATGGCAAGCTAAACAGGAGATGGGCAAACCCATGGTTACCGAGGAGGATGTTGCTGAAGTGGTTAGCATGTGGACAGGGGTGCCTGTAGCGAGGTTGACTACTGATGAAACGAGTCGCCTTCTGCAAATGGAGGAAGCTTTACATCACCGCATCATTGGGCAAGATGAGGCTATAAACACTGTGGCTAAAGCAGTGAGACGGGCTCGAGCCGGCTTGAAAGACCCACGGCATCCCATTGGCGCCTTTGTATTTCTAGGACCTACTGGGGTAGGTAAAACCGAGTTAGCTCGAGCTTTAGCTGAATTCATGTTTGGTAGTGAAGATACTTTAGTCCGACTCGATATGTCGGAGTTTATGGAGCGTCATACCGTAGCTCGCTTAGTTGGAGCGCCTCCAGGCTATGTTGGCTATGAGGAAGGTGGTCAATTAACTGAGGCAGTGAGACGCAAATCTTATTGCTGTATTCTTCTCGATGAAATTGAAAAGGCACATTATGATGTATTCAATATCTTGCTCCAGATTTTCGATGATGGTCATTTAACTGATGCCAAAGGGCGTCGCGTTGATTTTCGCAATAGCATCATAATCATGACCAGCAATGTTGGCGCTGAGCTTATTAAGCGTGAGATGAGCATCGGTTTCCATATTGATAGCAAGGGAAACCAACAAATGGAATACGAGAAAATGAAGGAGAAGGTACTTGGGGAAATGAAGAAAATGTTCCGCCCCGAGTTTCTTAACCGCATTGATGCCACAGTAGTGTTTCACGCTTTAACTAAAGAACATATCCGCCAGATTGTTGACCTAATGCTTAACCAGGTTATGACTTCACTTAAGGAAAAGGATGTCAGTTTGGAAGTTACCAACGAGGCTAAGGACCTTTTGGGCAGTAAAGGTTACGACCCAGTCTTTGGGGCACGTCCTTTACGCCGCGTAATCCAGAATTTAATTGAGGACCAACTCTCCGAAGCTTTGCTGCGTGGGGAATTTTTGCCCGGGGATACCGTGGTGGCAGACTGCGATGGGGAGAAAATTGTATTAAAATCATTAGTTAAGGAGGCTAGGTAAACATGGCACAAGAAATAATCGAAGCACCGCTGCCTGGGAAAATATTAGAGGTTAATGTAACTGTGGGTAATACAGTTGAGGAAGGTGGCGTAGTTTGCACCATAGAAGCTATGAAAATGGAAAATCCTATACTAGCTCCAGTAGAAGGCTCGGTTACAGAAGTGACAATTTCGCCAGGGCAGACAGTCAAGACTGGGGAAAAGATAGTCGTTATCGAGTACTAGAAGCTGGGAGCTGGTAGCTAACAGCAAATTGAAACGCAGAAATATAGAACAAAAGTAGACCAATCGTAGTTGCCCAATTTATTGGGCTTATGAAAGTTTGTGCTTTGTTTCGCCATTTTAATTTTCTGCTGTAGTTGCCCGGTTTATTGGGCTTATAAAGGTGAGAAGGTTAAAACCGTTTTTGTTTGTCAGCAATGTGGCAAGGAAAGCCCCAAGTGGCTAGGGCACTGCCCCGATTGTGGGACATGGAATAGCTTTGTAGAAACTCCAGTTAGTTTATCTCGCACTTCTCTAAGCCGACATTATTCTACGGGAAACAAGCCTCAAGAACTTTCCCAAGTAGAGAAAGGAGTCTTTCCTCGCCTTAACCTTGGTTTTGCTGAAGCGAATCGAGTTTTGGGAGGTGGCTTAGTCCCCGGCTCTTTAGTGCTTGTTGGTGGCGAGCCAGGAATAGGTAAGTCTACGCTTTTACTCCAGACCTCGGCAAAGGCGGCTGAGGATAACAGAGTTGTAGCTTATATTTCTGGCGAAGAATCCATTAACCAAGTTAAGCTTAGAGCTGAGCGCCTGAATATAAGCGGCAAAGGGATATACTTCCTTTCTGAGTCTAACTTAGCTGCAGTATTAGAATGTCTGGAGTCATTGCGAGCCGAAGCCCTGAGCGCAGCGAAGGGGCAGCGAAGCAATCTCTTGGTGGTTATCGACTCCATTCAAACTATGTGCATGGATGATGTAACTGGGACGCCAGGGAGCATTTCCCAAGTGCGAGAATGCACATTGAGGTTAGAGAGGTGGGCGAAACAAAGTAATGTTCCCATTTTAATCACGGGGCACGTGACTAAAGAAGGAGCTATCGCAGGCCCGGGAACGCTGGAACATATCGTTGATGTGGTGCTTTACTTTGAAGGCGAACCCTTCAGTAATTACCGCGTGTTACGCAGTGTAAAGAATCGTTTCGGCTCCACTAACGAGGTGGGAATATTCGAGATGACTAACGCTGGCTTAATGGAAGTGGACAATCCTTCCCAAGTTTTTTTATCCGCATACAAGGATGGGATTACCGGTTCAGTCGTAGTGCCAGCTCTTGAGGGAAGTCGCCCTTTGCTGGTGGAGATTCAGGCTTTGACCACTTCTAACAATTTTGGTCCGCCGAGGCGTATTGCTAATGGCGTCGATTTTAATCGGCTGCTGTTAATAATTGCCGTGCTCACCAAGCGTGCAGGACTAAAGCTTTTTAACCAGGATATTATAGTCAATGTTACCGGCGGCTTGAGGCTCAATGAGCCTGCAGTTGACCTGGGAATTGCCTCGGCCATTGCCTCTAGCTTTCATGATAGCAAACCGATTCCAAGCCTAGTCGTTTTGGGAGAAGTGGGACTGAATGGCGAGCTTAGAGGGGTATCGCAGATAGAGAGAAGGATTGGAGAGGCCGCTAGATTGGGCTTCAAATCCTGCCTCATTCCTGCCCTTGCGGCGAGCCGAAGCCATGAGCCGAAGTTGCGAGCCGAAGGCATGGCAAACAGCGAAGGGACAGCGAAGCAATCTCTTAATTCCGCCAATATTCAATTAATCGAGGCTAGCTCTGTGGCTGAAGCTCTAAGGCTAGGACTAACAACGAGAAATGTAAGAGACAAATAAAAGATTAAAATGCAAAGTGCAAAAATACAGAGCAAGAATCAAAAAGTAAGGTAATGTCATTGTGAGTTTTTTCACTGTTATTGCGAGCGAAGCGAAGCAATCTCCACTTTGATTTTTAATTTTCTGAAGGAAGATGAGGGTGAATCATAATAACAGGGAGGAGGAGGAAATTGTGAGGCATCTATCAAAAGGCTTTTACATAGGTTCAATCGGAGGTGCTGGTATTTTAGGCACAACAATTTCTTACATTCCTAGCATAATGCTCATAGGCGCTCGTGTCCCAGGTTCAACTCTTACAGATGCCCGCATTTTGGATGTGCCATTTATTGCAGTGCTCGGGATAATCTTGCTGCTCTACGCTGGAGTGGTAGCCTTAGTGTTGTGCTATAAAATATGGAATACCATCCAGGATGATTATGTCAGAACTACACCCGGTAAGGCTATCGGCTTCCTGTTCATACCTTTTTTCAATCTTTATTGGGCTTTTCAAGCAACCTGGGGATTTGCTAAGGATTACAACTCCTACCTGAGTCGACATGGGCTCTCAGCTTCCAAGCTTCCCGAAAAGCTATTCCTGGATTATTGTATTCTGGCGCTAATCACAACCTTAGCGGCAGGAATATTAAGCCTGGTAACTACTACAGTTTAGTATACACTGGTTTAGCATGTTACATTATTAACTTTATCGTTTTCACCATAATTGCGAGTAAAGTCTGCGATGCGGTAAACAGCTTGCCGCAAGCTACTGAATCTTAGCGTTCTAGCCAACCCCCTCTCGCTAACGCAATGGGCTTACACTTCAGCTTTTGTGATATTATGATACATGGTATACAGCTAAAGCCTTGAAGCCAGGACTAAGGAGAAGAAATACTAAAAGCGATAAGTGATCAGTGAAAAGTAATGAGTAAACAGTAATGAGTAAACAGTGATTACCGATCACGCATTACGCATAACCCGTTGCTTTAGTAGTTTTGAAATTTGGATTTAGAATTTGTTTAGAGTTTAGGGATTTGAATTTAGGATTTAGTAAAGTAGGAGCCATTATAGTTGCCGCTGGCAGTAGTTTGCGGATGGGCAAAGCAAATAAAATCTTTGCTCCTCTGGGGGGCAAACCTCTTTTGGCTTGGTCGGTGGATACTTGCCAGGAATGCAGCCTGATTTGGCAAATAGTCATCGCCCTGAATGATAAGGATTTGAGGCTAGGACAAAAGTTAAAGGAGGAAAGAAGCTGGTCTAAGGTTACTTTGTGTCCTGGTGGGGCACGGCGGCAGGATTCCGTGAGGGAAGGGTTGCAGAAGCTAAAGGATTGCCACTGGGTCGTAATACACGATGGGGCTCGCCCCTTCTTGACTTTGGATTTGATTGAGAATGGCGTAAAGACAGCCAGGGAAACCGGCGCTGCTGTAGCCGCAGTGCCAGTTAAGGACACTATAAAGCTGGTCAATAGCAATGGATTGATTAGCAAGACACTTCAGCGTGACAAATTATGGGCAGCGCAAACCCCGCAAATTTTCACATTCGATATAATCGCTAAAGCATATAAAGAACTTACCACAGAGGTTACCGACGACGCTGCTGCCGTGGAGCGCTTAGGATACGAGGTGAAGCTTTACTTGGGCGACTATAATAATATAAAGGTAACCACGCCGGAGGATTTGGCATTAGCAGAAATCATCGCCCAAGGCATGTCTTGAGCTTTTGCCCATGCGGGTATTAAAAGAAAAATCTAACAACATAGCGTTTTGTTCAAATTTCCCAGTTTAGCAACTTGGAGTTTCGCAGTTTACAGTCTCTTCCAATACAAGATGAGCCTGAGAAATTAAGGCAACTTGTTTATGATTGAGACATGCAACTGATTATGAACGATGAACAATTACAAACGATAGAACAAGTTGAGCAATTTCTGGGAGGGAGTGTGGCGCTAGAATTCAAGGGCTTATGTGCTGAAGAGCGATACAGATGGACAGAGATAGCGCTGGTCAGGTTTAGCTATCTTCTACTCAAAGAGAGATGAGAAGCGAAAGGAATGCCTGGTTACATTCGAGTAGACAGGTTCATCAAGAGGATATGAATGGTGGCAAAGGAGCCTGTTGCACAAACCCCTTCTACAAGTTGAGTGTTGAGCCTGTTGCGTAAAGGGGTTTCCTAAAACTGGCAGCCGTGCTACCTTAGCTTTGGCAGATGGGTTTGTGCAATAAGCTCCATGATAAATACATATATCAATTTTCACCGGTCTTGCTTCTTCTCTGTGCCTGTTGTCGACCATAGAGGCAAGGTCAAGGAAACTTATCCTTATGGGGAGGTGAAGACACCCTATGAAAAGTTGAAATCTGTGTCCCAGGCTGAGAGTTACCTGCGTCCCGGTGTAACCCTCGAAGAAATCGGGACAGTCGCCAAGCAAATGAGCGATAATCAATTTGCAGAAAGGATGGTGAAAACTCGTTCCAATCTCTTTCAACAAATCTCAAGATTTGTTAACAGGGTTGCATGAGGCCCTTTTATTCAGGCTCATTTTTCAATTAGAATAGACTTAACTGTGAGCATTCTTTGAGATTGCTTCGTCCCCTTCACTTCGCTCAGGGCTTTGGCTCACATGCTCCTCGCAATGACATAATGCAGTTATTCTTGCTAGGATATCGTCCGTTTGCTGTTTTAAGCTGGAGACAGTGGTTCTTAGCTCCTTTGGGGAAACTAGGACCATTTCAAAAATTGCTCCTTGAGGGCAAGCATTGACACATTGATAGCAGGAGTTACATTTTCTGGTATTTATTTCCGCTTTGCCCAAAACAAACGTGATTGCATCTTGAGGGCAAATTCGAAAGCAAAGCCCGCAACCCATGCACAAGTCTTTTCTAATTTGTAACATAACGTCACCTACTTAAGAGGTTGACAAATCGCGACCTCTTTTTAAGCAATTAGATTCCAAGACCTAATTACCAATCTTTTGGCTATTACTTGCTCATATCATCAATAGAACCATAACCTAAGTTCTTGGCTAATTCGTTGTATCGCTCTTCTGCTAAATTTATTCCTTCTTTTTCTGCTCTGGAAATGTCCGCAAAATACAACCCTAGTGTTTTATCAGAGTAGGTCTCTAGTTCACCACGAAGATAAACTTCGAAGCTGGCAATTTGACCCTTAAAGTGGCGGGGATACTTTGCTGAGAATTCCTCCATCCAATGACTCTCAGTTTTAACAATATTTTCTATAATGTCTTTTATAGCCGAATCAACTTTAAGGGGTGGAATTAGATTGTCCATCCGAGCATACTTTTCTGTTAGGAGATTTCTGCCCTCAACCTTAGCTTCTTGCAAATCCTCAAGATAAGATTCTAAAGTCTCTGTGGACAAAACGGAATGGCTCATTTCCCGCATTACTTTAAAGGTTTCTGGTTGTTCCTGGCACACGGATGGCTCAGCGGTTCTAACTCGCTGAAACATCTCAAGTTCAGTTCCAATAATATCATTCAGTAACTCTTTACGCTCTCTTTTTTCATTCGTCATTGAGATTATCCTCCTTTGCTAACGCAGCCAATAAGGCTACTTTGCAGATTGCTTCACCCTGTGTATAAATTCCATTTCCATAATGTTCCAAAAAATATCGCATCGCCATGCCTTAGCTTAATCATCTTCTCAATCACTAACTGAGCCGCCGAAACATCCTTAGAATAGCGTCCTGTTGTGGTGAGCTTATTATCATTTGGATTGTTACAATTGTTAAAGTTTTGGCCTTCGTCGCAGAGTATCGCCTAAATTGAGCGGCACAACTTCTGGTCTTGATGCTTCATAAACTGTCACCACATTCCTCAGGGTAGCAAAGTTACCCTGAATAGAATCCATTTGTGATGGGGTTAGAGACTCGACAGAGCAAGGACGTAAAGGAGTATTGAGTTGCACTTCGTCAGGTGAGAGGGAACTTGCTACTTTAGCTATTCCTTTAGCAAAATTTTTATTTGCATCAATAAACATTATCTGAAGGCATAGCTTGCCTCCGAATTCCCTGCGGAAAAGCTTAACGCCTTCAACTATATCGCCGAACAAAAGACCAGCTACAGGTCTATTTATCTGGGTAAATAACTCTTGATTATGGGCATCTAGTTTAGCTACCACCACATCTGCCTTAGCAAGGTCATGACGCACATCTTCTCTAGACATTAGAGAAGAATTAGTCAGAACTGCCACAGGGAGAGGCAAAATCGATTTTGCCAGCTCGATAGCCTGACCCAGATTGCTAGCCAGAGTGGGCTCGCCCATGCCCGAGAAAGTGACATAGTCAGCGATAAGAGATTGCTTTGCTTCCCCTTCATGGAGTTTATCCTGAGTGGTATGAGATTCTTCGCTACGCTCAGAATGACGTGAAGTGAAGGGCTCAGAATGACAGGAATCGAAGGGCTCAGAGGTTCGGCTCATCGCGATGGCATTTAGCTCTTGAGCCAATTGAGTCAGGGAAACAAATTCTTTTCTTTCGGTGGTGGAGTTGGTGGTTTTGCCCAGTTGGCAATAGCTGCAATTGAAAGAGCAAGTTTTACCCCCTCTGAGCAAAAGGTCAATTCCTAATGACCTTCCCAACCTCCATGAAGGCACCGGTCCATAAATAACGGAGCTCAATATAGTTTCACCATCTCACCTTAAACTTAAATCCTAAATTCTAATATCTAAACTCTAAACAAATTCTAAATTCCAAATTCAAATACCAAATTTGCCCTTTGGGCAAAATCAGTTGAACTTATTTAATTTCTCCTCTCCTCCCCTTTTTTGCCTTTGGCAAATTGTTTTAAATTTTGGTCATTAGTGCTTTGATATTGTTTAGTATTTCGAATTTCGTGTTTAGAATTTATCCGTATTTAGTGCTTATTATATGAGATTGATTCGCTACGCTCAGAATGACACTGGGGATGGACGGATTTGCAAGCTGCTACAACCCCTGCCTTTAATTTGTCCGTATCACCGTCAAAATAGAGATGGCTATTACAGTGGCAATCGCTACAACCAAAGCCAGGGATACATTGGAAGTCCTTGGCTAATTCCTGGGCTAGGAGGCACTCTGTCCGGAGTTTACCCTGGTGAGCCGAAGCTCTGAATGGAGTGAAGAGTAGATTCTTCGGTTGCTTTGCTCCCTCAGAATGACAGGAAGCGAAGGGCTCGCTAGGGCATAGAGTTATGTCTGCAATCTCGCTTTGGCTCAAAAGGTAGTCGATATGCCAGTGGAGTTTCTTTTCTCTTCGTAAGTGACGAGCTACTCTTGCCTCAAGTCCATTCATAGCTGAGCCAACATAGGCATAAAAGGCTTTAGGAAAAGAGATGTAACCTAGCTTGCCTGTAAGAATATCTTTGTTGCTAGCAAGCTCAATTAGCAATATATAGCTACCTTTCACTTTCTTGCTCAGAATAATTCACTCTCATCTTAATCCTCTCCCTTGTTTTGGGAGGGCACAAGACCCACCCCTACGATCTCTAACATCTAAGCTCTAAACCCTAAACCCTAAGCAAATCCTAACAAATATCAAAAATCAAATGATTTGTATTTTTGTATTTTGCATTTCAATCTTTTATTTACTGTGCCCTGTCACCTTGCATTTTTACTTTTGCCTTTTGGTTTTCTTTAGTATTTCGAATTGCGTGCTTAGAATTTATCCGTATTTAGTGTTTGTTTCATATTGGTGAAAATTTCAGATAAGGCATCCGACCTATATTTCTCAATTTCTCCCTCGTCGCACAGTCTAGCTAGCTCGGGGTCGATGGGCAATCGCCCTAATAGAGGAGCCTCAGATACTTTAGCCATTTCTTCCCCTTTGCTTTTGCCAAAGATTTCCATTCTCTTCCCTGTCTCGGGCAATAACAGATAGCTCATATTCTCTACCACTCCTAATACACGAACATTCATTTTTCGCGCCATCCTCACTGCTTTCCTTACTACCATTGTAGTTAAGTCTTGAGGAGTAAAAACAGTAATCACTCCGGAAAGAGGCACTAGTTGCATCACTGTTAACGGAGCATCTCCGGTGCCCGGTGGCAAGTCTATTACCAGATAGTCAAGCTTACCCCAGAGAACTTCTTCCCAAAACTGTGTTATGGCTTTGGACATGAGGGGTCCTCGCCAGATAACTGCTTCATCCTCATTGGGCAATAGAAGGTTCATGGACATAACCTCGATTCCGGACCTCGTTGATATGGGTAAAATGCCTGTCTCGCTGCCGCTGGGATGAGTATGTAAGCCGAACATTTTAGGAATGCTGGGACCAGTGATGTCGGCATCGAGTATGCCAACAGCCTTGTCTTCTTGAGCAAGGGCAGCGGCTAATAAACCAGCTATCAAAGATTTGCCTACTCCGCCCTTGCCGCTCATCACTGCCACTACATTCTCAATCTGATTAAGCTCTTTGGGTTTAGCTTCCACAAAATCAATGGTGGCTTCTTTTATCTCAGGAAGTTCACGAACTGTTGTGGCTACTTTGTCCTTGAGCCAATCTTGAGCCTCGGAAGGAATAGCGGTGGAAGCTAGGGCAATCTTCGCTTTGTCATCCTTAACTTCAATGCTTCGAACTAAATTCATCTGCACTAAGCTGCGCATTACCCCTGGAACAAGTACTTGTTCCAGTACATCTCGAATTTTTTCCTCAACTTCGGCACTCATGGTAATCTCCTTATAAGTAGTAGCGATACTCCTTTGAGATTGTTTCGCTCTGCTCCCAATGACAATTGCTATTAATGGTCACACAGATTATCGCCAGTGGCTAATGTTCCTCCTATGTAGTCCAGAACAGCTTTCTCCGGGTCATCTTCTAGCGTCCCGATGACAACCTCGATGCGGTTCTGTCTAAAAATACCTTGAGCTCGAGAACCCATGCCTTTGGATATAACAATAGAGGCTCCTTCCTCAGCAAGCCACGCTGGGAGAACCCCAGGTTCATGCCCTGGCGAAGCTATAAGCTCCTTTTTTATAATCGCATTTCTCGTCTCATCGACATCGAAAAAGGCGAAATGACTGCAATGGCCAAAATGCTCAGTCAGCTTACCATCAACAATAGGCACTGCATATCTCATTTTTGCTATCTCCTCCTACAAGCACCATCTAAACATTTATATTCATAAATTGGTATTGTTTTTCTCCTTCATTGGGTATTATCTTGCCATTGCCTTGACCGCAAGCTCTGCAGCGTTCACCAGTTGATAGACCATTGGTGAT
>CAZPDE010000012.1:0-23755 GCA_964585315.1 uncultured Dehalococcoidales bacterium
GATTTCCCTACCTGAAGCTTGCCCCAAACCCCCTCTTTTGTAGGAAGTCGGGAGACCAGGTCCGATTGTTTCCCCATGATGTACTGGAACAACGGTTGCACGACCATCTTGGTGACATAGGAAATGATGGCTGCCCTTGACTCTCACTACCTCAAAGCCCACCTTATGTAGCACCGCAATTAACTTCTTTGCCCGAAAGCCTTGGAAGCCTTGTCATGATGCAAGAATAACCTTCTGTACCCCAACAAAATCCAAGACCTCGGCATCTTCACCCTGGACCTCAAGGCATAGCTGGATTGAATTCAGGGGACACGATACTAAATTATTTTTCTTTCCTCCCTTTTTTCCCATGGACCTTTCGGTCCGGTCTTTTTAGATAAGCAGGAGAAGGCTATATTGATTGTTCTGGAGCAAGCTGAATTACCATGTAAAGATTGGACTGACTGAATCCTGTGATTTGTATAATCAGCAATTCTCTTTTTGACTACTGAACGATTCGTCACGAAAGTTTAACCAGTCAAGCACAGAAGAACATTGCTCTTTCTGGGAGCGCTTGGCTTGCTAGATAGAAGTTTTTCGGCTAACATTTATTGGGGTGAGGCGCCACAAAGGATGTATAATGAAAACTCCATGGGATGAGCAAGGATAGGAATATTATGAACGAACCCAGTAATAGTGATTGGGCTGCATTGTATCAGGCGGCAACTGCGTTCAAGCGGGCTTCGCCGTGGGAATGGATAGATAATGAAGAGCTTTTCGCTGTTGAAAACCCTGGTGACGGCAAAGTAGGTTACTGTTCGATCTTGGGGAGTGGTCAGGAAGAGTTTGGCTTGGGCATACTACTGGGAGAGGAAGGATACGATAGATACACAAAACTGGCAGCGGGGGAGGTGGAACAGGAGGACTTTGAAGAGAGTATAATGGTGCCGTCAATTGCGATGTTGTTCGTAGACCGTAATGTCCTTCGAAAGAGAGACCACGAGGTAATTCGCTCTCTTGGTTTGCAGTTTCGCGGCAGAAACGCTTGGCCATTCTTTCGAAGTCAGCGACCTGGCTATATCGCATGGTTCTTGGAAAAGGAGGAGGCAGCCTTTCTGACTACTGCCATTTACCAAGCGTTGGAGATTGCCAATAAGGTTCGAAGTGGTGAGCTCGACCTCTTCGAAAGAGAAGCGGAAAGCCTTGTTCTTACGCGATACTATCGTGGTAACTGGCTGGAAGAATGGCGAAAACCCAAGGTGCCAAACCACGATTCAGAAACTCGCACAGAAACCATCGACTCGGTAAATGAAGCGCAAGTTCACCTGCTTCGCAGCCGGGTGGGCAGACTCAGTGGAACTTGGGAATTAGACATCTTCGTGTTGCCTCTGCGTATTGGACCCGCATCTGACAGACAATACTTTCCAAGCTGTTTCTTCGCTGTGGAGCATAAGCTGGGGGTCATTGTTGGTGCAAACTTAAGCAAGCCATGGCTTACTTTATCTGAAAAACAGGACGAAGTCATTCAAATTCTTAGGAAAGCAGCCCAGCTTCCTCGTGAAGTTTGGGTCAAGTCAGACAAGATGAGACGAATGGTAGAGCCAATAACCGAGATGCTTGGAATCAATCTCCGAATAGGCTCGTTGCCCATGCTGGAGCAAGCCAAAGCTAGCCTTTATGATCATTTCTCGAGACGAAACGCATAGGTGCGGTAGCTGTTGCAGCAAAGGTCTTGAAAGCCCCGTGAAGCTTGCCCCCCCAGAAACCAACTATAGCCCATCTTTGGAGGATTGGCAAGGAGTGTGCCTAATGAGCGACATTCCATCGTTTTGGGACATCGGTGAGTTTAGAGAAAAATATTCGCCTCTCCTTAAAATGACCCTCTATTGCTCCCAGCTTTCTTAAATCTTGTAGCTATCTCGATAATACACCAATAGATATAGCTCTCTGAGCAGGTCGGATTCGTTGTGTCTTATAATCTGCTGCAAATAGTTCTTGTCTTCGGTGTGAAGAAATTTCTGCCATAACAAAGGGACATCCTTGCCACTTATCACCGGCTCGTTAAAATACTGCTCTGCATGAGAGAATAGCTCATCGAGTTTAGGCCATTTAAGAGAAAGCTCGTCTGCTTTTTCCTTCCATGGCTGAAATAAGTCTATCCCCTCTATACTCATTCCTTTAGCTTTAAGGAATCCCTTCTCGAAGGAGAGATTATAGGCATAGAATGGCCGAGACAGCTTGGGAACGAGTTTGGCAAGCTGGGCGATAAACGGTTCTTCTTCCCTTGAGGTTCGGCATATTATCTCAAGGCGATTCCCTTGAACATAGCCAAAAATCACTATCTCGTCATCATTGCTATCAAGCCCAGTAGTCTCTATATCAACCAAGGTTCCCTGCGGAATGCTTACCATTAACTCCAGACTATATGAGGCAGTCATTTCACATTTCCTTTTTCTCAGGCATTATACAAGGATTGTCTATTTTGTCACTCTGAGCGAATCGAAAGGCCTATAAAAGATTCTTCGCCTGCAGCTCAGAATGACAAGGCGAGGTTACCATGCATTATACAAGCTGAGCTACTGTAATGATAGGGGATTGTGAACCTGATAATCCACCTATTTATATAACCGTTGAAGCAAGTCTATCCTCCTGGCTTCCCTAAGTAAGGTAATTGATAATTATTATTATTCCTATCACAATGAGGTAAATGCCCACCAGGTAATTGAGGATTTTGGGGAAAATCATTACCACGATGCCAAAAATGAGACTAACTATTCCTGCAATGAGACCCACACTACTATGTATAATAGGCATAAATCATCACCTCCTTTCACTCTTTAGGCTGCTTAATTTTGTTTTCCGTTCGATTTTGGGCATTTTGGAGAGTTTTCACCCCCAAATTTTTGTAGTTGCCTGATTCATCAGGCAATGCGGCCCAATAAATTGGGCAACTACAATCACCTCCCTTCAAGGGAGAGATTAGATAAGGGAATGCTTTATTATGCAGACTGCTCCAGAACAAGAGCTACTGCGCCCAGCACACCGGAGTCGCCTCCTAACAAAGCTGGCTTAATTTTAACAGAGTTAGCCGGTGTTTTGAAAGCTCTTTCCTCAACTACATTTATTGCTGGCTTCAATAACAAATCGCCCATCTTGGCTAAACCCCCGCCTATTAAGATTAGCTCAGGGTTAAAAATATTGACCAAGTTAGCCAGGCCTACCCCAAAGTAATAACTCAGGCGAGAGATAAGCTCCTTAGCCAGTTCATCTCCTTGCCTGGCTGCCACAGAAACAACCTTAGCATCGATTTTGTTCACATCCCCATTCACAAGTTCAACAATAGAGGTGTGGGCGCCTTGGGCAATTTGCCTCACCGCTTCTTTAGCTAAAGCTGTGCCGGAGGCTAAGGATTCCCAACAGCCAACATTGCCGCAGTTGCAGCGCGGTCCGTTAACATCTATAGTCATATGCCCCACTTCGCCAGCAGCGCCACAAGCCCCAGTATATAATTTGCCATCAGCGATTATGCCTCCTCCGATGCCGGTGCTTACTGTGATATAAATGAGATTGTCAACCTTCTTCTTTACCCCAAAGCGCCACTCTCCCAAAGCAGCCAGATTGGCATCGTTGCCTAAGTAGGTAGAGACACCGAACTTTCGCTCCACAGCATCTCTCAATGGCACCTCATTCCAACCGGGAAGATTAGGGGAGAAGATAACCCTGCCTTTATCAGGGTCTATGATGCCGGCAGCAGCAATGCCTATGCCCAAAAGCTGAGATAGCTCCACTTTGCTCGAAGACAGGTTTTTTTCGATAGTCGTGAATATGCTACTTATTACAGCATCAGGACCAGACTGAGTTGGGGTAGGACTATATCCTCGACTAAGAATCTCTCCATGAGCGGTAGCAATCGCAGTGGCAATTTTGGTGCCACCGAGGTCTACTCCTAAGATAAGCTCTTTATGTTCGGACACTAGGACCTACTGCTAATCTTTCCCGATAACAAGTTCTACAGGTTTACCCGTAGTTTCATTAGCCAGAGTAGCCTGAACACGGGCATTGACGTTAAGCTTACGCAATATAGAAGTAATGTGCTTTTTGATGGTCTGTTCGCTAACATTCAGAGCCTCAGCAATCTGTTTATTGAGGTAGCCCTGAGCCATATAATTGAGGATTTCTACCTCTCTGGATGAAAGTGGCGAGACGAACCTAGCTGCTTGTTGAAGTTGCTCATTTGCATTGAGGAATTCGATTCCGAAAATCTTTCCATCAGGAGAAAGATCAATGTTTAATTCATCACTTATCCGAATAGTTTCAACCCCAATAGTTTTCTCCCGTAAATGGAGATAGGCTATATTGTAGCGAGGATCAAAGCTAAGTTTCATGTTTCCGCCTCCTTAAAAATACCTTGTCACTACTGTTATTATAACCCAACTCTCTTGTTCCTTCACTGCATAGACTTCTACCTGTTTCGCTCGGTATGATTTTCCTCGCCACATCTCTCCGAAAGTAAAGTTGCGTCTGAACCCAGTGCGACCAAATTTTCCTGCAAATCTTTCCCCTTCTTCTACAGTTTTAGTTACCTCCTCGTCAGTAGCCCCTCGCTCCTTCATTCTTTCCTTAGCGTGGGGATGAATTTGTATTATTGTTTCTGTAATTCGCCTCCAAACACCTTCTTAAAGTTAAAATTGCCTACAACAAGGCACATTGGCTTTGGTTATCAACTTATGTTACCTCAAAAGAAATTACATAGCAAGCAACTAATAAACTTGAGCATAGCGATATTTTCAAGTAAAATAGCAACTACCATGATAGGATTTGAGAAGATGAAGAAAATCTCCCGCACAGCCTCATCCAAGATAGTGTTTTTGGTGATTGATGGTGTGGGCGGCTTGCCTCACCCTGAAACTTGCAAGACAGAGCTGGAGTCAGCGAAAAAGCCCAATCTAAATCACATAGCTGGGGAATCTCTTTGCGGTCTAATCGACCCCGTAAGCCCGGGAATTACCCCGGGGAGCGCACCAGGGCACTTGGCCCTCTTTGGCTATGACCCTATTAAGTATAATATCGGTCGCGGAGTTCTTGAAGCCTTGGGAATTGATTTGGAGCTAAAGCCTAAAGATATTGCCGCCAGGGGAAATTTTTGCATCATTGATGACAAAGGGATTATTACTGATAGGAGAGCAGGGCGAATTTCCACCGAGAAGAATGCCGATTTATGCCGAGCATTAAATGAAATCGCTATCAGTGGAGTCGAAATCCTAGTTACGCCAGTAAAGGAGCATAGATTTGTGCTTATCCTGCGAGGTGAAGATTTATCACATGAGCTAACCGATTCTGATCCTCAAGAGGTAGGCTTGAGCCCCAAAAAGATACAGGCACTATCGCCACAGGCACGGAAAACAGCGGAAATCGCTAACGAATTTGTATCTCAAGCGAGGGGATTGCTTCGCTCTGGAAGGAAAGACACTACAAATAACCCCGATAACCATAAGCACTGTAGCGGCATCATTGTAAGTGCCAGGGCAACTTCTATTCAGCTTCCTCAGATGGTTCATACCAGCACTTGGGGTCCTCTGCCATAACATCTGCAGTATAAAGAAAAGCCATTCTCCTGGACCCTCCGCAGACAAAGCGGTATTCGCATCTACCACACTTACCTTTCAATTTATCCCTGTCCTGTAAGAGGCTAATCAGCTCAGAGTTGTGCCACACCTTGCTTAGCCGCTGTTCTCTCAGGTCACATAAAAAAAGCTCAGGGGTGAATGTACCTACCAGATATACCTTGCCATTAGCGCTTATGGCATATTGATACATGCCATCAGCATGTCCTATAGGAGTATCGATATAGGTGCCAATTCTGTCAGGATTAGCAGCTACTCCCAGAGCAAATTGGTCTTCTGAGATCATGCAAAACTGCTGAAATTGAATTTTATTTACCCCATAGGCCTTTTGCTGTTTAAACAGATACCTCTGCCAATCTCGAGTCTGCTCCTTAGTCAAAGTGAGGTACTCAAAGGGTTTACCCCTTCCCTCAGGAATAAGCGGCATCATGACGCTGGTAGCACCCAACCCCAAAGCTAGCTTTACAAGTTCGGGGACTTCCTTATAATTCAACTGACAAATAATAGATGCCATGACCACACTAGGGATACCATCAGCTACACAATTCTTAATCGCTTGGATAGCCTTCTCAAAAGTACCCCTTCCTCGATTCCACTCATGGCTTTGCTGTAATGCATCAACACTAATCCTTACTTGCATAACTCCAGCCTGTGCCAATGCTGCCACATACTTGCGGTCAAGTAATAGTCCATTAGTATTCACGGCAACAGCCATCCGCTTCCTTTGGGCTGCATAGCGCACCAGGTCTAGCAGGTCTTCCCTTAATGTTGGTTCCCCACCACCGAAGACTATCGTCCGGGTGCCATCCTCAGCAATGTTATCTAGGAGCTGGTAGGCTTCCGAGGTAGTCAATTCATCTTCCCAGGGTTTGCCAGAGCTAGAAAAACAAACTTTACAGTGTAAGTTACATCTCTCAGTAACGCTATACCAACATTCCATGGGCCTCGCCTCTTTTGCCATTTTTTGAAATTTGCACCTGGTAATATTGAGGAATTTCTGTTTATCTTCCCTAGTCCGAGGAGGAATGCTTGGCCCCGCACTACGACTCAACACCTCCGCCATCTCTAACCCTAACCTTTCCTTCACCAGACATATAGTTTGACAATGTTAAATTAGGTTATGGGCGATGGCATGGAAATGTAACATTGTCAAGATTATGTATTACCTGAATCCGTGAAGGGGTAAGGCACTTACCCGCTCATCGACCATTTCAGGCATCTCTACCTTAAGTATATTTAACATTTGTCGGCGACTCTTGTCAAGATAACCTTGCCTTTATCAGGGTCTATGATGCCGGCAGCAGCAATGCCTATGCCCAAAAGCTGCGATAGCTCCACTTTGCTCGAAGACAGGTTTTTTTCGATAGCCGTGAATATGCTACTTATTACAGCATCAGGACCAGCCTGAGCCGGGGTAAGACTATATCCTCGACTAAGAATCTCCCCATGAGCGGTAGCCAGAGCAGTGGCAATCTTGGTGCCACCGAGGTCTACTCCTAAGATAAGCTCTTTATGTTCTGGCACTATCACGCCTTCACTCGTTCAATAGTCAAAAGTCCAGAGTCGTTAGACGATAGTCGATTTCAAAATCCAAAATCCCAACAAATATCAATTATGAAATTCTAAATCCTAAGCCCTAAATCCTAAACAAACCCTAACAAATATCAAAAGTCAAAGATAAAAAATTAAAGGTCAAAAATCAAAGTGACAATTCAAAACTCAAAAGTTTTGACCTTTGCTTTGTATTTTTTCATTTTGCATTTTAATCTTTTATTTAGCGTTGCTCTGTCATTTTGCATCTTGATTTTTGCCTTTTGACTTTCCTTTAGTATTTCAAATTTCGTGCTTAGGATTTATCCATCTATGCTACTGTGGTCAGGATAACTTGTCAAACAACAGACTTGAGAAGTAAAATAGCAACTACCATGATAGGATTTGAGCAGATGAAGAAAATCTCCCGCACATCCTCATCCAAGATAGTGCTTTTGGTGATTGATGGTGTGGGCGGCTTGCCTCACCCTGAAACTCACAAGACAGAGCTGGAGTCAGCGAAAAAGCCCAATCTAAATCACATAGCTGGGGAGTCTCTTTGCGGTCTAATTGACCCCGTAAGCCCGGGAATTACCCCGGGGAGCGCACCAGGGCACTTAGCCCTCTTTGGCTATGACCCCATTAAGTATAATATCGGTCGCGGAATTCTCGAAGCCCTGGGAATTGATTTGGAGCTAAAGCCTAAAGATATTACCGCCAGGGGAAATTTTTGCACCATTGATGACACAGAAACCATTACTGATAGGAGGGCAGGGCGAATTTCCACAGAGAAGAATGCCGATTTATGCCGAGCATTAAATGAGACCCTTCGCTCCGCTCAGGGCTTCAGTGGAGTCGAAATCCTGGTTACGCCAGTAAAGGAGCATAGATTTGTGCTTATCCTGCGAGGTGAAGATTTATCACATGAGCTAACCGATTCTGATCCTCAAGAGGTAGGCTTGAGCCCCAAAAAGATACAGGCACTATCGCCACAGGCACGGAAAACAGCGGAAATCGCTAACGAATTTGTATCTCAAGCGAGGGGATTGCTTCGCTCGCGAGTAGCTAACACTCCTTCGGCTAACATGGTGCTGTTGCGTGGCTTTTCCCAACTCCCTGACATCCCATCTTTGCCTGAAATCTACAAATTAAAGCCTGCTGCCATCGCCGTGTATCCTATGTATCGAGGCTTGGCCAGGCTGCTAGGAATGCAGATTCTACCAGCAGGCGACAATATAAGTGACCAGCTAGAAAGCCTGCGCAGAAGCTACAGAGATTACGATTTCTTCTTTATTCATTTTAAGAGCACCGATTCCAGAGGGGAGGATGGCGACTTCGAGGCTAAAGTTCACGCCATTGAGGAACTTGATAACGCACTTCCCACCTTGCTCAACCTGAATCCAGATGTCCTGATTGTTACTGGAGACCACTCTACTCCGGCAAATTTAGCTATGCATAGCTGGCATCCAGTTCCTTTCATGCTAAAGTCTAAGTGGTGCTTTCCTGATAAAGTGGCTGAATTCTCAGAGAGAGCTTGCCTTGCTGGTGGGTTAGGCCGCTTCCCCGCCGTAGAAATAATGCCTCTAGCCATGGCTAACGCCCTAAAATTGGATAAGTTTGGCGCCTAGCAAAGCTAAATAAAAGATTAAAATGCAAAAAGCAAAAATACAAAGCAAAAATTAAAACTTTTGCACTTTGAGTTGTCATTTTGATTTTTTATCTTTAAGATTTGATTTCCACTAAGCCTTCTTGCTCCAATGCTTCCATAAGGCGAGCGGCTCTGGGGTAGCCGATACGAAGGCGACGCTGCAAGAAAGAAGTAGATACATGCTTATGCTCCTGCGCTAGACACCTTGCTTCCTCTAGAAGAGGGTCTGGAGGGGGAGCTATTTTTTGACTTGAAGGGAACTCAACTGCCTCATCAAAATTGATAGGGCTCACTTCCGCCTGCCTCTGGTTTCCCCAGAAGTATACCAGCCTCTCAATTTCAGCATCGGAAACAAAGCTTCCTTGAAGGCGTTTAGGCTTACTAGCTTCGCTAGGCATGTAAAGCATGTCACCTCGACCAAGCAACTTCTCAGCGCCTACCGCATCGAGGATAGTGCGTGAATCCACTTGAGAGGTAACTGCAAAG
Organism: uncultured Dehalococcoidales bacterium; assembly: GCA_964585315.1. Classification (GTDB taxonomy): domain Bacteria; phylum Chloroflexota; class Dehalococcoidia; order GIF9; family AB-539-J10; genus JAUWQI01. The sequence continues at coordinate 9,268 of CAZPDE010000012.1, forward strand.
CTAATGCGGGTAGGAAAGTTAGCTTTAATAAGGCCCGTAACCACATCCACTGAAGGGCGTTGAGTAGCTACAATGAGGTGAATGCCTGTGGCACGAGCTAATTGAGCTAACCGGCAAAGTGTATGCTCTACCTCGTCAAAGGCCGCCATCATTAAATCAGCCAACTCATCAATGACCAGCACCAAATATGGCAGCCCTTCTCCAGGTGAGCAGTCTTTATTATAACCCTCAATATTGCGCACTCCAGCCTGGGCAAACTGACGATAGCGATTATCCATTTCTTGATTAAGCCATCGTAGCGACTTTACAGCTTTATCAGTATCCACAACCACAGGAGCAGCTAAATGAGGTATTCCGTTAAAAGTCACCAGCTCCACCCTTTTGGGGTCAATCAGGATAAGCCGAACATCATCAGGGCTGTTTTGTAATAGCAAGCAGCAAACAATAGAATCGAGACAAACAGTTTTACCACTCCCGGTAGCTCCAGCAATGAGCAAGTGTGGCATTCTGGCTAAGTCAGCCGCCACTGCCTCGCCACCGGCACCCTTGCCTAAAGCTACAGCTAGCTGGGATCTGGCTTTGATCTTCTGAAAAGCAGCGCTCTCTACTACACTGCGAAGGGCAACTGAGCCAAACACAGTGTTAGGAACCTCAATGCCTACCACAGATTTCCCCGGCACGGGAGCTTCGATTCTAATGCTAGGAGAAGCTAAGGCTAAAGCTAAATCATTGGACAAAGAGGTGATACGGTCCACCCTGACTCTGGTCTTAGACACCTCTTCCAACCGTGATTCGCCTTTTTGCCTTATTTCCTTATATTTGCGGTCCCAGCCAGGCTCAACACCAAACTGCGTTACAGCAGGCCCCATGTTTATTTGCACAACTTTAGCTTCCACACCATAGCTAGCTAGGGCATCCTCAATGAGTTGAGCTCGCTGTTCAATATCATCCTTATCCAATTTCACCTCGCTCGCTTTATCCAGGATGTCCATAGGTGGAAGTTGCCAGCCACCAAGAGTGAGGATTGGCTGACGTTGAGATTGCCACGCTTTTGGCTCGTAGCTAACCGGAGAGAGAAGGGTCGCACTGGGTTTCGCTTCTACCCCAGCAATGCTAGAGCCTGCTTTAGGAGGAATAACTTCAGAGGGGGTAGCTTGACGAGCCATGGCTTTAGAATGAAGAGATTGCTTCGGTTTTCTCGCAATGACAGTAAGAAGATGCCCTCCACCTCTAAGAGCGTGCCAAATCTTACGAGGAGCAATAATAACAAAGCCCAAGACGACAAGCCCGGCTAGTCGAAAGCCTCCAATGAGAGGGGATTCACCTACTATGCTTTGACCAAACTTACCCCCCATGGTAGCCTGGCTTAAAGTACCTTCCCAAGGAGCGAAAAGGGAAAGCAAACCCCATAGTGCCAAAGCAAAGCTAATCCCTCCGAGAAACCAATTCCACTTCCTCACCGAAGCAGAGAAGTGCCCTCGCCATACCACCCAAATTACCACACCTAAGGCAATAGCTATTATTGCTAAGCCACAACCAAATAATGTGAGCATGCTTTCCCATATTACATTACCCCATAAATATAGCAAGCCTACTATTACGACAATTAATATAAGCCTTCGTATCATCGGGGAAGCGATAAACCCCCAAAAACGCCTCCACCACGGCTGGCTTCCCTCCTTTTTCCGCCTTGGCCTGGATATAGTCCGTTGTTTTGCTTTAGCCATAACCATGAAAAAAATCAAAAGTCAAAATGACAATTCAAAAATTAAAACCTTTGTTTTTTGACTTCCCTTTAGGATTTCGCGCTTAGTATTTCTCGATAACTGTGATAATAATAGGACGACGATGAATCTGCTCATAGAGGAATCTGCCCAGTGAATCTTTCACCCTGGCATCAAGATTGCTTCGCTCCGCTCGCAATGACAATCTATCATGATTTAAAACAGCCGCCACCACATCTTGGCTTCTCTCAATCAATGCATGGCTCCCCTCATCAGCGATAACACCCCGCGTTATAATACGCGGCTTTCCCGCTAATTCGGCGCTTTTGGTATTGATAGTAGCACTTACCACCACAACTCCATCTCGCGAAAGTGACTTGCGGTCACAAAGCACATCGCTATCCAGCTTGTGGGTTACCAAGCCATCCACATAGACATCTCCTACAGGAGCCTTACCAACCACTTTCCCTGAATCCTGCCCCAGTTCAAGTATATCCCCGTCCTCAAGGACAAAAATATTGTCCTCTGTCACACCCATGTCCTTGGCCAACTTGGCATGCAAGCTTAAATGGCGGTACTCGCCATGAATAGGCACGAAGAATTTAGGCTTGACCAAACTAAGCAAAAGTTTCAACTCCTCTTGGCTGCCGTGTCCATGAACATGAACTTGAGCTAGCTTGCCATAAATTACACTAGCACCTTGACGGAAAAGGCTATCTGTAGTTTTGTTAACTAGCGCCTCATTGCCAGGAATGGGAGTCGCTGAGATCACCACTGTATCGCCAGGGATTATCTGAATTTGACTATGAGGGTCTCGATTAGCTATGCGCACCAAGGCAGAGGTAGGTTCACCCTGACTTCCCGTAGCTAACACAACAACCCGGTTGTGAGGCAAAGTTTTAAGTTCATCAAAATGGCAAAGGGTTCCAGAAGGAGCAGTGAGATAGCCCGTTCTTAGCGCCATTTTCACTATCTCTCTCATGCTTCTTCCAATGATAAATATGCGGCGACCATACTTAGTAGCAGCATCAATCACCTGTTGAATGCGAGATATTAGAGAGGCAAATGTAGTTATGATTACCCTTCCTTCCGACTCAGCTATAATGTGCTCTAAAGTATCGCTGACCACTGTCTCGGAGGGGGTATAACCAGGAAGCTCAGCATAAGTGGAATCGGAAAGAAGAAGTAAAACCCCCTTTGTTCCTAGCCAGGCTAGCCGGCTGAGGTCAGTAGTCTCGCCAATCACCGGGGTATAATCGAGCTTAAAATCACCGCTATGGACTACAACGCCAGCTGGGGTATGAATGACTAGCCCCACGGAACCAGGAATGCTATGGCAAACAGAGAAAAAGTCTATTTTAAGACTACCTAGCATAATTGAGTGCTCTGAGTCAATTACATTTAGCCTTGCCTCAGTTTTTACTCCCCGTTGCTTAAGTTCCACAGAAATCAACTCTTGAGTGAATTTAGTGGCGTAAACGGGAAGAGGAAGGCGAGGTAAGATATAAGGCAGAGCTCCAATGTGGTCTTCATGCCCATGAGTAATGATTATCCCTCTTAAATTTTGCTGCCTCTCCAGGAGATAGTTAATATCTGGGATAACTAAGTCAACCCCCAGCATCTCCTCGCTGGGAAACATAAGCCCGGCATCAATGACAATAATATCATTGCCATATTCCAAAGCCATCATATTCTTGCCAATTTCGCCTAGTCCACCTAAGGGAACGACTCTTAATTTATTTATTGACATGGCTTTACCCTTAAAATAGAGTTAATTGTTGAGCTTCAATTGCAGCTTGGGCTAGTTCTTCGCCTTGAGTTAGTATCTTTGGAATCCTGAGCATGTCAGCCTCGATAATTTGGCGCAAATTACCTTGATGCAGAGCCGCTGCAGGATGATACATAGGGTAATAAATGACATCACCCAATTTTCGTGCCTTCCCGTGAATCTTGCTTATGCTCTCATTGGGGAAATATCTTGCCAGAGAATAACGCCCTAAAGTAATAACCATTCTGGGATGAATTATCTCTATTTGGCGGTCAAGCCATTTGCGGCAAGCTTGTATCTCCGTCGGTAGAGGGTCACGGTTCTGTGGCGGGCGGCATTTAATTACATTGGCAATGTAAACTTCTTCACGTCGTAAACCCACCGAGGCTAACAACTGGTCCAAAAATCCTCCTGCTGGTCCTACGAAAGGACGCCCTTGCTGGTCTTCGTGCCACCCTGGCGCCTCACCAATAAAAAGTAAATCAGCCTTCTCAGGACCTTCACCAGGCACGACCTTAGTGCGATGTTTAGCTAGCTCGCAATCTTGGCAATTTGCAATCTCATGGCAGAGCTCAGTCAAAGCTGACATCTAATTCGATACTAGCATACCTACCTTTATAGGTCAACAAAGGAGCGTTCCCAGTTTGGATGGAAATGAATGCAGAATATATGATATACTGATACCTTCGTGCAGCAAATAATATATCATGAGCAATAAACTAACCAAGATACTAGCTCCTTACAAAGGAGAGAAGGGAGCGCTGATTCCCATTTTACAAAAAGTGCAGGGTGAACTTGGCTATCTCAATGAAGAAGCTGTATCCGAAATCGCCCACTTCTTGGGTATTTCAGAGAGCGATATTTTTGGTGTAGCTACTTTTTATGCTCAGTTTCGTTTTACTCCACCGGCGGAACATAGTATTAAAGTTTGTCTGGGCACTTCATGCTATGTGCGAGGTGGGACACGCATAATGGAAAGGTTGGAGCGGGAATTGGGCATTAAGGCTGGGGAAACCAGTGATGACCATAAGTTTAGTCTTGAAAGGGTGGCTTGCTTTGGTTGCTGCGCCTTATCCCCGATAATTGTAGTTGATGATATGGTCTATAGCAAGGTGACGCCTGAAAAGGCAATAAAGATTATCTCATCATATAAGTAAGCTTGGAGTCAAGATGACATTTGAAAAGATTCAGAATCAAGCGAAAGCAGAATGGGAAGCCTTAGAGAAAAGCGAAAAACCGCGTATCCTTGTTGGCACTGCTACCTGCGGTCGTTCAGCAGGGGCACTAAATGTGCTCCAAGCTATCAATGACGAATTAGCCCAGCGCAATATCGCTGCTATTGTGATGCAGGTAGGATGTATTGGGCTATGTTACCTTGAGCCTCTGGTCGATATTATCAAGCCAGGCCATCCCCGCATCTGCTATGGTCAAATCACTCCTGAAATCGTGCCTGAGCTTATACAGGATTACCTAATTAATGACAATCCCCGTCCCGATTTAGCTTTGGGGACAATAGGCGATGGCAACATTGAGGGCATCCCTAAATTGTTTGATTTGCCTATGCTCAAGCCACAAGTTCGCATCATTTTGAGGAACTGTGGAAGTATTGACCCCGAGAATATCAATCACTATATCGCTAATGGTGGCTATAGTGGTTTAGCCCGGGCGCTCAAGACAAGTCCTGATGAAGTCATAGAGGAGGTTAAACAGTCAGGGATTAGAGGTCGAGGAGGTGCTGGCTTCCCCACAGGGCTTAAATGGGAGTTCTGTCGCAAATCTCCCGGCACGGAAAAATATCTCATTTGCAATGCTGATGAAGGTGACCCAGGAGCTTTTATGAACCGCTCTGTTCTGGAAGGGGACCCCCATTCAGTTCTGGAGGGCATGCTTATTGCTGCTTATGCTATATGGGCAACACATGGCTATATCTATTGCCGAGCGGAGTATCCACTAGCTCTGGAGCGATTGAATATTGCCCTTGGTAAAATGAGGGAGTATGGGTTGCTGGGTGAAAACATTCTTGATTCAGGCTTTGATTTCGATATAGAAATTAAGGAGGGGGCAGGGGCTTTTGTCTGTGGTGAGGAGACAGCGCTAATGGCCTCTATCGAAGGGAAAAGGGGTATGCCCTGTCCTCGTCCTCCCTTCCCAGCTCAATCAGGCGTCTGGGGTAACCCAACCAATATCAATAATGTAGAGACCCTCGCTGCCGTGGCTGCAATTCTACAAAGAGGTGCCGATTGGTATGCTCATTATGGGACGGAAAAGAGCAAAGGAACCAAGACCTTTGCACTGGCGGGCAAGATAGAGCGCACCGGACTCATTGAAGTTCCCCTGGGCATTACCCTCCGTGAGATCATTTATGATATTGGCGGTGGAATTGCTGACGATAAGCAGTTTAAGGCGGTGCAGACTGGTGGTCCTTCTGGCGGTTGTCTGTCTAGCGAATATCTTGACCTTCCTGTGGATTACGAAACTTTAGCCCAGGCTGGTTCCATTATGGGCTCGGGTGGCATGATTGTGGCTGATGAGGATACCTGTATAGTTGATTTTACCAAGTTCTTTCTCAACTTTACTCAAGCTGAATCCTGTGGCAAATGTGTTCCATGTCGAGTGGGCACAAGACAAATGCTCGATATCTTGGAGCGCATAACCAAAGGGGTGGGTGAAGAGGAGGACATTGATAAATTACATAAGCTTGCTGAGACAGTTAAGGATGGTTCGCTCTGCGCATTAGGGGGAACAGCGCCAAATCCAGTGTTGACCACCATCCGCTATTTCCACGATGAATATGAAACCCATATTAAAGAAAAACGCTGTCCCGCATTGGTCTGTAAAGAACTTATTTCCTACTATATCCAACCAGCTAAATGTCAAGGGTGTACGATTTGTCTCAGAAACTGTCCTGTCGGGGCAATTAAGGGCGGCAAGAGGATGGTACATGTTATTGACCAAGATAAATGCACTAAGTGTGGAACTTGCTTCGATACCTGTCCTCCCCGCTTCAACGCTGTGGTTAAAGTCTCTGGGGAAAAGATTGAAGTTCCTGAGGAACCGATTCCAGTCACGTCTTCGAAATAAGTTGCTCCTAAAGGAGAATGGGAATGGATACCATTACTTTGATTATTGATGGGAGGGAAGTTAAAGCAAAAAGCGGAGCTACGGTTTTAGAAACAGCTAGAGAGGTTGGCATTTACATCCCAGCCCTTTGTTATCACCCGGACATAACTCCTTTCGGTGCCTGTCGGTTGTGCATCGTGGAGGTTGAGAAGATGCGCGGTTTCCCTCCAGCCTGCACTACTCCCGCAACTGAAGGCATGGTAGTTCATACTAACACCACAAAATTGCAAGAGCTGCGCCGTAGCATATTAGAGCTCATTTTGAGTGAGCACCCCTATTCCTGCTTGACTTGCCCTCGAAACCTCAACTGTGAATTGCAGAGGGTAGCTTCCTATATTGGGCTGGATAAGATTGCTCTTCCCTATACCCATAAAGAGCTTCCCATTTATGAAGAAGACCCCCTTATTATTCGAGATTATAATCTATGTATTCTATGTGGCCGTTGTGTTAGGGCTTGCCAAGAAGTGCGGGGGGTGAGTGCCATTGTTTTCACTTTCCGTGGAAGTCAAGCTATTATCGGCACTGCGTTTGGGCATTCCCTCAAAGATTCAGGATGTAAATTCTGTGGTGCCTGTATTGAGGTTTGTCCTACAGGCGCTTTGAGGGATAAGGATGGTCGATGGGAATCGGAGGCTGAAAAAGAAGCTGCCTTGGTTCCTTGTAAGCATGCTTGTCCTGCAGAAGTTGATGTCCCTCGCTATATTGACCTTATAGCTAAGGGAAAGTTTGCTGAAGCTGTGGCAGTAATCAGAGAAAGAGTTCCATTCCCCGGGGTGCTCGGACGCGTTTGTGTTCACCCTTGTGAGGAAGCCTGCCGCCGTGGGCAGATTAACGAGCCGATTGCTATAAAAGCATTGAAACGCTTCGCCACTGACCGTGATAACGGGCTATGGAAACAAAATTCCAAGGTAGCGCCACCTACAGGCAAGCGAGTAGCCATAGTAGGTTCAGGGCCAGCGGGATTGACTGCGGCGTATTATTTGGCAAAGCTGGGACATTGGGTAACGATTTTCGAGGCATTTCCCGAGCCTGGTGGAATGATGCGAGTGGGCATTCCTGAATACCGTCTCCCTAGAGAGCTATTAAGAGCTGAGATTGCGGAAATAGAAAATGTCGGTGTGGATATAAAGCTTAATACCAAGATTGAATCTTTAGATAAGCTCTTTGAGGATGGCTACCATGCTGTATTTCTTGCCCTTGGCGCCCATAAAGGCATCGAGATGAGGGTTGAGGGAGAGGAAGGACCTGGAGTAATAGATTGTGTGTCTTTCTTAAGGGATGTGAATTTTGGTAAGGAACTAAAGTTGGGGGATAAAGTAGCAGTGGTTGGTGGTGGCAATGCTGCTATAGATGCCTCGCGGGTTGCCCTTCGACTTGGCGCTAATGAAGTAACTATTATTTATCGCCGCACTCGAGCAGAAATGCCTGCCAGTCTTGAAGAAGTTGACGGAGCAATTGAGGAAGGGGTGAGTATTCACTTCCTTGCTGCGCCGAGCAAGATAAGCAGAGAAAATGGCGAGGTAAGATTGGAATGCATTCGCATGCAGCTAGGTGAATCCGATGCCAGTGGCAGGCGGCGACCAGAGCCAATTAAGGACAGCGAATTTACTATGGAGTTTAATACTGTGATAGCTGCCATTGGTCAGAGACCGGATATCCCAACCAAGTTTGCTTTACAGACTAAAAGAGGCGATACTCTTGAGGTAGATTCTAACACCCTTATCACAAGCCGGGAAGGTGTCTTTGCCGGCGGAGATGTGGTTAGTGGACCGGCTGTGGTTGTAGAGGCTATCGAGGCAGGGAGAAAAGCAGCAGAGTCCATAGATAAATATCTCAGTGGCGACGGGATAATCGATGAGATATTAGTTAACGCTGAGGAACTAAACCCATATTTAGGGCGTGATGATAACTTTGCCTATTCCTCCCGTGCTCAAATGCCCAGTTTGCCTGTGGAGCAGCGGCTAAGCGGTTTCCCCGAAATAGAGCTCGGGTTTGGCAAAGAAACAGCGATTGCAGAAGCTGAGCGATGCCTAAAGTGTCCTCTTCGACTCCAAATTTCACCACCCTGGCTTCCTCCCCTTTTAAGTAGATAGTGTTAGAAAAAGCTTTTATGCCGCACGATAAAAACTGCTGGGGCTACAGGCAGAACGAGCAAGGACAGAGTTTGGTGTGGTGGTGACATGGCCACGGAGGTGGCTATAGTCATCAGCGCTATGGGAGCGGGCAAGCGCGCCGCCGCTGATATCGATGTGTATCTTCAGGGGGAATCGTAAGAAATTGATCTCCGAATTCTAATTTCCCTGAAAATGTAGGAAGTCGGGAATTAGCCTGGGGCACTACTTCTGAGGTTTTGTTTCGACGGTGTCCTTACTTTGCAGTGGACGACTTACATTGCGGCCTCTTGTCTTGGGATTGCTGAATACCAAGCTCTTATCAGATGTAGTTACAGCCAATGGAGATAGTTCCTGATGCTCTTCTAGCTTAAAGTACTCGCGGGAGGAGCCTTTATCCCTCAAGTATTTCTCCCTGCAGTGTCTTAATACTGAGGCGAAGAATTCGCATTCATATCCCTTGCTGCCGAATTCCTGCTCCCATACAGGGTCAAAAAGCTCGGCTATCTTCTCTGAATACCGGTCCATGGCGCCAGCACATTTCGTAACAAGGACATCGCTCTCTGGGTGAGTAGGATATGGCTGATGTTCCGCTAGAATCTCTCTCAGGATGTGAGGGTGGTCCATGATAGCACAGGGGCGCAGCAGATTTTGGCTGTAGGGCTGGCGATCCCTGAAAGCTTTGAAGAAGGGGGACTTCAAACACTCTCTCAGGGATTTCTCCTTCACATTATCAGTGGCAAAGTGGACGAAGATGCAGGGCTCCATATCACCGGCGGAGTTGATATGGAAGTAGTTTTGCCCTCCTGCTATGCAGCCATTGGTAAAGGGGGCATCGTTCCAAAAATCAATAGTAAGGATAGGCTTGAATGTACGAATACGCTCTCCTCCGTATTCAAGCATTTTTAGGCGCTGCTCTGGAGTAGGCATAAGCCTTGGGTTCGGATTGTTTCCCACGGGTATGTATAAGAAGTGCCATCCTATGAGGCAACCCTTATTGATAAGCATATCGTTGAACTCATCGCTGATGACAGTATCCACATTGAAACGCGTGACCATCGAAGAATAGCCAAAAGGCACTCCTTTCCTCCGGAGGTTATCCATGCCTTGCATTACCTTCTGAAAAGTGCCCTTGCCACGCCGATTGTCCGTTTCCCTTTCAAATCCCTCTATGCTTATGTAGGGAACCACGTTCCCCAGCCTGGAGAGCTTCTCAGCTAATTCATCGTCGAAAAACGTGCCATTGGTGAAGACCATGAAGAAAATGTCGCTGTGCTTCTTGTATATGTCAAGCATATCTTTGCGAATGAACGGCTCTCCACCAACGATGAAGACGTTGTACATGCCCATATCCTTCGCCTCAGTCACAACACGGTCAATCACTTCAAAGGGCAGGTCATCTTTGGTTTCATACATGGCAGCATAGCAGCCACGGCAATGCAGATTGCAGCGCATGGTGGGGCTGATAAGGTATGTGATGGGGACAGGAACTCCTTCTTTGCGCACCTCGCCTCGCCTGTCGGCCCCATACCAGTGAAACCTAATCATGAAGTTCACTATGGAGGCCCTGAGATAGCGACTGTTGCACTGACGCAGGGCTTTCTTAGTAAGGTTAGGCCCAACCGAGGGTGCTGTTCGGAAGAACTTCGCATGCTCGAAGGATACTGTTCGAGCAAATGCGCTTGGAGTTAGCATTCCTGATATCGCAATGGGCAGCCAAAAAAACCTATTTGGAATCATGAGCACAGCGGGTTTTGAAACTACGATAGCTTGCTGTATCAGCAACTCCGTCAAGGTCACTACTTTCCCCCCAATTCCAGCCCGGCGTATGAAGAAGAAATAGGTCAGCCTCCTTATTATTGGGGAAACTATAGCGTTCATGATACTATTCACCCTTGCTCTCCTTTTCAACCTCTGGGTCCCAGCCTCCATTCACTAGCCTATCTCCAGTATCTTCCCTCTTATTTCCTCACCAATCGTCAAGATACCGATGGAAGCTGGTGGCTCAAAATAACTCTTCTCCTTATAGCCCTTACCAGGGTTGAACAACACCTTGCCAACCATCTCATCCTTAGGTTCGTGGATATGCCCAAATACCAGGGTGTCAACATCATCATGTTCAAACTCTGCCATCACCCATCCTCCCAACCCCTTTGTTGTGCCACCTTTTGATGGATGTATGATGCCGATCCTTCTTCCTTCTATTTCAAGGGTGTCCTTGCTCGGCAACTCTGTTCTGGCTTTCATGGGGTCCATGTTAGCGCAGACACGTGGGCAAGGTGCAGCAGCTCCGGACTGTGGGCTATCCTTTCATGGGGTCCATGTTAGCGCAGACACCCCTGAATCTATCTTTCTTAAGATGTCTGAATCCCTCCAACGCATCCCTGCGGGCATAATCGCCGACATGGATTACCCAATCTGCATTCTCAACGGCTTGTATTATCTCCTCAGCCACCTTCTCAAAGATGCACACATGTGCGTCTCCCACAACCACTATTGTGACCCCATCCTCCGACATTGCTTATTTATAACTCCGTTTCCCAAGGGTGCTACAGTGTATACTTTTGCCTATGTTGTCGTCTATATTCTTGCATCGTCATTGTTGTAACTCAATGATAATGTCCTCTTTCCGAGGAAAGGAGTAAAGAATGGGCATCTCGAAAGGAGGTGTCTAAATGGAAGGAGGATATTTAGCCATGAGTCAGAAGACTGGGTATATCAAGACCGATGGGTGAAGGAGCTTCGGCTGGCAGGTATCCGAGATATCGAAGGGGCTAACCAGTCCCTATGTGGATTTACAGAAAGTCTCAACGCCAGGTTTGCAGTGGAGCCTCGAAGCTCAGCAGATTTTCATCGGCCAGTGCCACAAGGCATGGATTTGAGGAGTGTATTTTGTCTGGAAGAACCACGCACTGTGGGCAATGACTGGGTTGTGCGCTACAAGAATCGCTTCTTCCAGATAGTGTCTCAGTCAAATTTACCACCAGCCAGAAGAAGGGTCATGGTGCAAGAGCATTTGGATGGGTCAATCCACATAGCCTACAGGGATAGGGAGATCCTCTTCACAGAAATCAAACACTTGCCCACTCACTCCCGTCTCTCTCCTGAAAAGGCTCCAATACCTCAACCCAAGAAGAAATACATTCCTCCCTCAACTCACCCCTGGCGAAAGTTTAATCTACAATCTTCACGAAAGGAGGAGACAGCATCGACATAGAACCACTAGAGGACATTTCTAATGAGTTTCAACAGATTTAATTCGAATAATTGATTTTTAACCAATAAGTTTGTTAAAATGCAGACAATATTATTGTGATGAATCACCAAGATGTTGAAGCAGGATATTATTGATTGTAGGAGGTATCGATATGGATTTTAGTTTTAGTGCCGAGGAGGAGAAATTTAAACAGGAAGTTGAGCAATTTTTCATTCAGGAAAAGGAGATGGCAGAGGGAGCAAGAAAGGAATGGTGGGAGTCTGGTTTAGGTTTTGGTCCCTGTTGTTGGGATCTCTTACACAAGCTAGGAGACAGAGGGTGGCTTTGCCCCACATGGCCCAGAAAATATGGGGGGTTGGAGCTTCCATACATTTACCGCTATATCATAATGGATGAGATGGATTATTACGCCGGTCTATACAACACCACTGCAGTTGGGATGGCAGGTCCTGTTATTTTGGCACAGGGCAGTGAGGAACAGAAGAATGAATATCTACTCAGAATAGCTAAGGGAGAAATAGAATTTGCTCTAGGCTATACCGAACCTCAGGCAGGCTCTGATTTGGCAGCACTGGATATAAGAGCTGAGGATAAAGGCGATTATTTCCTTATAAATGGACAAAAGATGTTTAACACCAGGTGTCATTTTTCTCAATACCATTGGCTAGGAGTTAGAACTAAAGTAGCAGAGAAGAAACATCAGGGTATCTCATTATTTATAGTTGACCTTAAGAGCCCAGGGATAAGCATTAGCCCACTGTGGACAATAGGCAACCGTAGGACCAATGAAGTTTTTTATGACGATGTCAAAGTTCCTAAGAACTGTTTGGTGGGAGAACTAAACCGTGGTTTCTATTACATTATGGAGGCACTAACTTATGAAAGGATTTTCCCTTTAGGTGGGCTTCGGCGACAGTTCGAAGAACTTGTAGATTATGTGAAGAAAATTGGCAAGGGAAAGGACCCTCTAGTTCGTCAAAAGCTAGCTGAACTAGCTATAGATGTAGAATGTGTAAAGCTACTTTCCTTAAAAGTTGCCTGGATGCTAAATAATGATAGAGTTCCAACTTATGAGTCGGGGATGCTGAAGATGTGTAGGACCGAGGTTGAGCACCGGCTGGCAAGTATAGCTTTACAGATATTGGGCCCTTTTGGTCAACTCAGCAAAGGGTCAAGGTGGTCTCCTTTAGATGGCATATTTGAACAAAGGTACAGAGACAAGCTTGAATTTGTAATTGCTGCGGGCACTTCTGAAATACTGAAAAATGTTACTGCCCAAAGAGGCCTGGGGTTACCCAGAGGGTAAAAGTTTATTCAAAAATGGAGGATTACCATGGACTTAGGTTATTCTGAATCGGAAGAGATGCTCAGGAGGTCAGCCAGGGACTTTCTAGAGGTAGAATGCCCCAAAAGTCTTGTTCGAGAGATGGCGGAGGATGACATAGGATATCCGCCAGAATTATGGCAGGGGATGGCAAAATTGGGGTGGCTGGGTTTAGCCTTTCCCGAAGAATATAATGGGGGCAATGGTAGCTTTGTAGATTTGGTATTGCTTTTGGAGGAAATGGGGAGGGCATTGCTGCCAGGACCTTTCATTCCCACAGTAGTCTGCGGAGGGTTACCTATTCTTTACTATGGAAGTGAAACTCAGAAAAAGGAATTCTTACCTCAAGTAGCAACAGGAAAACTTATTCTAACGTCAGCATTTACTGTACCTGATTTGTCCATCGCTGCATCGCAAATAGAAGAAAAAGTGATAGCGAAAGACGGTGCCTATGTGTTGAGTGGAACGAGATTATTTGCCCCTTATGCCCACATAGCCGACTGGCTGGTGTATAACGCTACGACAACGGAGGGAAGCACTTTATTCCTGATAAGTGCTAAACAACCTGGTGTAAAGTGCACTGTGTTGCCTTCAATAGCTTCAGATAAACAATGCGAAGTGACCTTGGATAATGTGATGGTACCAGAAAGGAATATTCTGGGGCAGAGAGGTCAAGGGCAAGAAATACTTAGCAAAATAGGAGAATGGGCAGCGGTAGCTTACTGTGGTTTTATTCTAGGCAGCTTGGAGCAGGTGTTGGAAATGACAGTGGAATATGCCAAAGAAAGAGTGCAATTTGGCAGGCCCATAGGTAGCTTCCAGATTATCCAGCATCAATGCGCTGATATGCTTATGGATGTAGATACAACAAAGTTCTTGACTTATCAGGCAGCTTGGAAATTAAGTCAGCAAGTCACAGCAACCAACGAAGTCTCATTGGCGAAGGCCCGAGCTAGCGCCGCTTCTAAAAGAGTCGGCTTATTGGGCATTAGGATTCATGGCGGTGTCGGCATAATGGAAGTCCATGACATGTCGCTGTATTTTAAAAGGTTGAAGGCAGCAGAAATCGCCTTCGGCGACGAAGATTTCCATCGGGAGATTGTAGCTACAGAACTCGGGCTTTAATCTGTTGCTTGATGAATGATTTTTAATAATTAATTATTAATAGAGGAGGTTAATATGGCATATTATGAGGATTTTGAACTAGGTCAAAAAGCGATTAGT
>CAZPDE010000013.1:0-23338 GCA_964585315.1 uncultured Dehalococcoidales bacterium
TTTGGGGCTGGTAGATGTGGCGGAATTTAAGCTGATTAAGTGAAGAGCGCATTGTTATTCTGAGCCCTTCGCTCTCCCTGTCATTCTGAGGGAGCGAAGCAATCGAAGAATCTCCTCTTCACCTCCTTCCTACCGTCAGGACTCAGAACTTCGGCTCACCAGGGTAAACTCCACGAAGAATCTCAAGGGTTGCCAGAATAGCTCACAAGTAGACCATTCATACTGAAAGCTGATGACTAATTTACTTCTGCCTTGTTGCCCATAGTGGCGTTTCTTCGAAGGGTTCGCCGCTTAGCTTGGCTTGCAGAGTTTTCCCCAACTCCTCTATAGGCACCCGAATTTGTGCCAGGCTATCCCTATCCCGAATAGTAACTTGATTATCCCCCAGAGATTCGAAATCTATGGTGACGCAGAAGGGAGTGCCGATTTCATCTTGCCGCCTATACCTTCGCCCTATGCTTTGAGAATCATCGTAACAGGTCATAAAGCTGGGGCATAGCTTTTTATAAACCTCTTTGGCTAAGGGAGTCAGCTTTTCATTTCTAGATAGGGGCAGAACTGCTACCTTCATGGGAGCTAAGGAGGGATGGAGACGCAAAAGTGCTCTCTTTTCCCCCTCAACCTCTTCTTCCGAGTAGGCATCGATGAGGAGTGCCAAAACAGTGCGGTCAACTCCAGCCGAGGGCTCAATGACATAAGGAACATACCTTTCGCCGCTCTTTCCATCATAATAACTGAGGTCCCTACCGCTGTGTTTGATATGCTGGGTCAGGTCATAATCACTCCGATTAGCTATGCCCTCCAGCTCTGACCAGCCCATTGGAAACAAATATTCGACGTCATAACAATCCTTGGCATAATGGGCTAGCTCATCTTTGCCATGCTGGCGCAGGCGGAGATTTCCCTTTCTCATGCCAAGCTTGATATACCACTCGAATCTCTCCTTAACCCAATAATCAAACCAGGCTTCATCGGTCCCAGGCTTGACGAAGTACTCTAGCTCCATGTGTTCAAATTCCCTGGTTCTAAAGATGAAGTTGCCCGGAGTGATTTCATTGCGGAACGATTTACCTGTTTGGGCAATGCCTAGAGGCAGCTTTTTTCGAGTGGTAGTAATTACATTTTCAAAATTAACAAACATGCCCTGGGCTGTTTCAGGGCGGAGGTAGACAGTGCTTGCCTCCTCCTCCACAGGGCCCATGAAGGTTTTAAACATTAGATTAAACATACGCGGCTCAGTTAACTCACCACCGCACTTGGGACATTTCTCATCGTTTATATCACTAACTTTCCACCTCAGATGGCAAGACTTACACTCCACCAAAGGGTCGGTAAAACTATCGATATGGCCGCTAGCCTTCCAAACATCGGGATGCATTATGATGCTGGTATCTATGCCCACAACATCATCTCGCTCCTGAACGATCGCCCTCCACCACGCATCCTTAACATTGCGCTTAAGCTCCACTCCCATTGGACCATAATCCCAGCAGCTACCCAGCCCTCCATATATCTCGCTGCTAGGGAAAACAAAGCCCCTCCGCTTACATAGGGAAACAATTTTCTCCATATCTATATTAGCAGGCATTTTTAATTTCCCTAGCTTAGCAACTTTATGCGCTCGGCGTCAAAGAAGACTGAGATAAACGGAGACTGATGGAGACTTATTGTAATCTCTATTGAGCCTGTTGCGTAAAGGGACTTCCTGAAGCTGGCAGCCATGCTACCTTAGTTTTGGCAGATGGGTTTGTGCAACAAGCTCTATTAGTCTCCTAATCTCCCAATCCCTTTCTGAGATAGGATTTTGATTCCGAACAATATTTCTGTTAGAATCACATCACAGTGGAATTGGAAGAGCGGAATCTGCTGTCTAAAAATAAGCTTCACCCAGTGAAATAGTATTTCTTGGGGTAAAGGAGGAAGTTATGGATTTTGAGACTATTATTTTGAAAAAGGATGAACATGTTGGGCAAGTTATCCTCAACCGTCCTGATAGAAGGAACGCCATCAACCAAAAAATGATGCAGGAGTTGACCCAGGTCATTGATGATATAGCTCAGGACGATGAAGTGCGAGCAGTAATCCTCACCGGGGAAGGGAGAGCTTTCTGCGCTGGGGCGGATATAGATCTTATGCCTGGTGGAGCCGAAGAGCAGGGATTGGGCAAGCTTAGCGTGGAAGAGCTACGGCGGTCTTTTGTTTTTAGGAGCGCTCAAAAGATAATTACGGGGCTCCAAAAGATGGAGAAGCCCACTATAGCGATGGTTAATGGCCCATGTGTGGGGGCGGGGTTCGATTTGGCGCTAGCCTGTGATATGCGTATTGGGAGCGAAGATGCCCGTTTCATGTGTGGCTTCGTAAAAATAGGACTATTTCCAGGGTTTGGAGCTACATGGCTATACCCCAGGATTATGGGAATGGGAAAAGCTTTAGAGCTATTATTTACCGGCGATACTGTGAATGCCGAGGAGGCCCTGAGGATAGGTATTCTTAACAAAATAGTAACTAGGGAAGAGTTAAGAGGGACCACGATGGATATAGTTCGGAAAATTGCTGCTGGTCCACCTATTGCCGTGCGCCTGATGAAAGCTCAGGTCTACAAAGGTTTAGACATGGATCTAGAGAGTGCCCTGGGAGAAGCTGCTATATGCGAATCAATCACCTTAGCATCTCAGGATCATAGAGAAGGGATAAGCGCCCTACGGAAGAAACAGGAACCTGTATTTATGGGAAAATAAGTGCGCAAGCAACTTTACCAATACTGGAGGTTGGTTGTCTGTCAATGCAAAGTGAAAGTATCAGGTTTCTGCAAAATGAAATGGCTGATATTGAAACCACCATATTTATTCTGGTAAAGAAATCTTACCCTTTCTTTAGGAATAGGAGATTTCCTTGTAGAGTGTGGCTTGCCGCGATTTCCATGGATTCTCGTCCACATGACCACTATCTCTGACTTTCTTCTTTAGTCTGTAGACTTGCCTCTCCGATAGGGATAATATCCTCGCTGTCGCTTTTACTGTTAGTTCTTCTTCTATTGCCTCCCTGGCCACACAATATCCATTTATTTCTTTTCCTGTCATCGCCCAGCTCTTTTCTGCCCTGAATACCTCCTGCTTTTATTCCTAGCAGCAGGAAGTCTATATCCATAACCTGGGGTGACAAAATCATAGAATATCAACAGATTTAATGGTTCTTCGTCAATAAGTGTGAAAACCTTCTGAAACTTTAGTGCCAGTAGCTATCTCAAACCAGCTCAGGATAAAAGCTGAATAAGCGATCTGGCCTCAATTGTTCTTCAGGGTTTAGACTCTCAGCTTTACGCAGCAGTAGATAACGACTGTGGAAGAGAAGCCGTTTCCTTCCCTCTAAATCGCTTATGGTGGTATCAAACATCCTTTTCTTTACTGAAAATTCATCGAGTCCTAGCACTCTGCTAGCGTTGGGTTTCCCCTCATCAATTCCTGGTTGAGAGGCAGTTCCCTCTATAAAGCATCTCCTCATTAGGCTTTCACTACTCCTTTTTCTTTAGCTACCCTGTTTACTGATTGATGCCTTGCGCTCTCACCAAAATATTTCCTCAGGCGTTTAGCCGAGCGCCTTCTGGAACCGAAGACTCCGTCCGGCAAAAGTATTCACTTTGCCACAAGAAAGACAGCGCAAACGCCTCTTCTCTAAAGTGAGCTCCACAATTTTGTCCCTCAGCTCCCTATCTTTCTTGCGTTGAAATGTGCTCCCATGTTTCCGCGCCATCATGCTACCACACTTAGGACAAGCCACTTTATCCCGCTGGCATCTTATTGGTAACCTCAAAATGGTCATCCATCTCTACCTGCCCCAGCACCATTAGCTCTGGCAATCCCAAGGCTACTGCGATACGGGTCGCCATTGCACCTGCTTTACCTCCTTTTTTAGTTTTGCTTAATCACTGATTCTACAGGAGGCAGCGGGCGCCTTTCAATAAATAATCACCCCCTTCCAGCGCCTTTTATAGATTTTTCACGCTAAAAAGTGTAGGCCCAGCTTTACTCTCCACTAGCAAAGTTACCGGACCATCATTATAAATCTGAACCAGCATATGCTCCTGAAAAAGCCCAGTTTCTACTCTGAGTCCAGTGGAGCGAACTTGGTTAATGAAGAATTCATAAAGTTCCTTCGCTTTATCTGGTGGAGCTGCTTCGGTGAAGCTTGGTCGCCTCCCCTTACGTGAATCAGCTAAAAGAGTGAACTGGCTTACTATCAAGATTTCTGCTTTCGTTTCCAATGCTGAAAGGGCAAATTTGCTTGTCTCGTTGGCAAAAATGCGCAAGTTAACTATTTTATTTGCCAGGTAACGAGCATCCTCCTCTGAATCATCCCGGGCGATGCCAAGGAAAATCACCAATCCCCAGCCAATCTCGCCTGCTATATTGTCATTTACGCTTACTGAAGCTCTGGTAACTCGCTGCGCTAGCGCTTTCATGCTGATATTAAGTTATACTAAAATAAAGTGTTAGTCTATAGTTTGATTTGACATTTTTATTCCTCTGTGTTAAATTGCCACTTTGGCGTCTACTAGAAGGTAAAGAGTTTAGAGAGTTAAAAAAGCCGGCTGGCTGAAGCCGAGCGGAATTCTCATAAGGAGTAGATCGGCATATAACCAGGCGGCTTTTCAATTGTCCGCAATATTGGAGGGAATACAGAAATGCCAACAGTTAATCAACTTGTGCGTAAAGGACGGCGGAAGCTTAGAAAGCGAACTAAGGTGCCAGCATTACATCTCACTTATAATGCTATGAAAAGCAAGACCACATGGACTCAGGGATCGCCTCAAAAAAGAGGTGTGTGCATTCAGGTTAAGACTGTTACACCCAAGAAGCCCAATTCGGCATTACGCAAAGTTGCTCGCGTAAGGTTAACTAACGGCATGGAGGTGAATGCCTATATTCCTGGTGAAGGACATAATTTGCAAGAACACTCAGTAGTTTTGATTCAAGGTGGCAGGGTTAAAGATGTCCCTGGAGTTCGTTACCATATTATTCGTGGCACCTTAGACACTGAAGGAGTAACTAAGCGAAGGCAAGGGCGCAGCAGATATGGTGCCAAGCAGCCTGAAAAGCAATAAGGATCTTAAATGCCAAGAAGAGCTACAAAAGTAGTAAAAAGGGTCACGCCTCCAGATGCTAAATATGGCAGCGTCGCTGTGGCTAACTTTATTAATAAGGTTATGTTGCGGGGGCAAAAGGCTACGGCTGAACGCATTGTCTATGATGCCTTACAGCGTGCTGGTCAGCAACTGGATAGCAGCAATCCTGCGGAAGTTTTGGAGCAGGCAATTAAAAATGCCACGCCACTTCTTATGGTTAAACCGCGCCGCATCGGGGGTGCTACTTATCAAGTTCCTATAGAGGTGGAGGCCAAGCGCGGGCAAACCTTAGCCATGAGGTGGCTCATTACTTCAGCGCGAGCTCGTAGTGGCAAATCTATGGAAGAGAAGTTAGCCACTGAGTTGGTCGACGCTATTCAAGGTCGTGGAACAACGGTTAAGAAGCGCGATGATATTCATAAAATGGCTCAGGCTAACAAAGCCTTTGTTCACTATCGCTGGTGAGGGATTATATTGAAGACAGTGTTTGAGGTAAAGGATAAGCTTATGTCGCGAATTTTCCCTTTGGAAAATATAAGAAATATAGGAATCATTGCTCATATAGATGCTGGCAAGACTACAGTTACGGAGAGGATTCTTTATTACGCAGGGCGCACTTATAAGATTGGGAGTGTGGATGAAGGCACAACAGTAATGGACTGGATGCAGCAAGAGAGAGAACGAGGTATTACTATCACTTCAGCAGCTACCACCTGTGACTGGCATGACCATGCCATCAATATTATTGATACCCCCGGTCATGTGGATTTCACTGCTGAGGTAGAGCGTAGCCTCCGTGTATTGGATGGTGGCGTTGTAATCTTCGACGGTGTAGCTGGGGTGGAAGCTCAATCGGAGGCTGTATGGCGTCAGGCAAATAAATACAACGTGGCCAGGATTTGTTTTGTTAATAAGATGGATAGGGTTGGCGCGGATTTTTATCGCACAGTGACCATGATTAACGAGAAGTTGCGAGCTAGAGCATTGCCTATACAGCTCCCTTTAGGCGCCGAAAACCTTTTCCGAGGTGTTATTGACCTCATGGAAAATAAAGCTATCGTTTTCCCCGATGGTCCCAATTCAATGCCAGTGGAGGAAACTATAGCAGAAGGCGACAAGGCTGTTGTGGCTAGTTATCGCCAGCAGCTAATTGAGAAAGCAGCTGAGAGTGATGACCAGCTTATGCTAATGTACCTCGATGGGCAAGATATTCCTGTTTCTCAACTTAAGGCAGCTATAAGAAAGTTGACCATTTCTAACCACATAGTGCCTGTCCTTTGTGGCAGCGCTTTGAGGGGTAAAGGTATTCAACCGCTGCTCAATGCTATCGTGGATTATCTCCCTTCCCCTCTAGATACTCCCCCCACCCACGCCAGCAAGGTTAAAGGGGAAGGTGAAATCCTTTGCCATGCGAGCGATGATGAGCCCTTTTCAGCTTTAGCGTTCAAAACGGTTTCCGACCCATTTATGGGGAGATTGACCTATATGCGCGTATATTCGGGCAAAGTAAAGGCCGGAACACCCATTCTCAATTCCACTAAGGATGGGAAAGAGAGATTAGGGAAATTATATGTTATGCACGCTGATCGTCGTGAGGAGGTTGACTTCGCTGATGCAGGAAGCATTGTAGCCACTTTAGGACTTAAAAAGACTTCGACGGGGGATACTCTCTGTGAATCTACACGGCCTGTACTTTTTGAGCCTATACAGTTTGTTGAGCCGGTACTCTCCATGGCTGTTGAGCCCAAGAGCAAAACTGACCAGGATAAATTAGACGATGTCTTGGCTAAGCTTACTGCTGAAGACCCTACCTTTAAGACTTACCATGATCAGGAAACAGGTCAAACCCTCATATCGGGAATGGGTGAACTCCATCTTGAAGTGTTGACAGAACGCATGTTCCGTGAATTTGGCGTAAGGGTAAATGTTGGTAAACCTCAGGTGGCTTATAAAGAAACAATTACTGTTCCAGTAGAATCTGAAGGAAGATTCATTCGCCAGTCAGGCGGCAGAGGACAATATGGGCACGTTTGGCTTAGGATTGAGCCTAGTGAGCGAGGCAGTGGATTTGAGTTTTGCCAGCAAATTCGGAGTGGGGCCATACCCAAAGAATTTGTTCCCCCAGTGGGAGTTGGCGCTAAGATGGCTCTGCAAAATGGAGAATTAGCTGGCTACCCTGTGGTAGATGTTAAAGTGACTTTGTATGATGGCAGTTTCCATGAAGTTGATTCTTCAGAATTAGCTTTTAAGATGGCAGCTTCCATAGCGGTGAAGGAGGGTGTAAGGAAAGCTAAGCCTATTATTCTCGAGCCTGTTATGGAGATGGAAATAATGACTCCAGCCCAATTTTTGGGAGACATTGTTGGCGATTTAAATTCCCGAAGGGCTCATATTGAAAACATTGAAAGTTACGATGACCTCTCTACTATTCGTTGCCTTGTTCCACTAGCGGAAACCTTCGGCTTTGCCAGTGATTTAAGGTCGCTTAGCCAAGGAAGGGCAACTCATACTATGCAACTTCATCGCTATGAAGAATTGCCTGCTAGTTTGGCAGAGCAAATTGTGGCTAGGATGGGGCGAGGTAAATGACTAGTCAGAAAGTTCGGGTTAAGATTAAAGGCTTTGATCACAGATTAGTTGACCAGGTGACAGTGCAAATAGTAGAAGCAGTGGAGCGCACTGGAGCCATAGTTGTTGGACCATTGCCTTTACCCACAAATATTGCTAAATTTTGTGTTATTCGTTCCCCAAATATTGATAAGGATTCGAGAGAGCAATTCGAAATCAGGACCCATAAGCGCTTGATTGATATTTTGCAGCCGAGTTCCAAGACTATAGATGCTCTGACCCAACTTAATTTAGCCTCTGGGGTAGAGATAGATATTAAGCTATAAAAAGGCAAAGTGAAAAATGCAAAAGTTTTGAATTTTGAATTTCAAATGATAGGTATTATTGGCAGGAAAGTAGGCATGACACAACTGTTCCCAGAGAACAGAGAGGCAATAGCAGTGACTGCTATTGAAGCGGGACCTTCTGTGGTAACCCAAGTGAAAAGCCAGGCTAAAGATGGATACAACGCCATTCAGCTAGGCTTTGGTGTGAGTGAATCGAAGCAATCTCGTATTACCTCTCCAGAAAAGGGACATCTTAAGGGCATAGATAAGGTTCGCTATCTCCACGAATTCAGAACTGAGGACATTAGCTCAGTCAAGCGTGGCGATAAAGTGGATGTTGGCTTTCTAAAATCAGGTGACTTAGTAAATGTAAGTGGTCTTTCCAAAGGCAAAGGCTTTGCCGGCGTGGTAAAGCGCCATCATTTTGCAGGGGGGCCGAAAACCCATGGCCAAACTGATCGCCATCGTGCCCCTGGTTCAATTGGCGCTACTACATTTCCTGGCAGAGTGCTTAAAGGAAAGCGTATGGCAGGGCATATGGGGAATAAGAAAGCAACAGTGCAAAATCTTGAAGTGATCCAATCCGACCCCAAGCGAAATTTACTTTTAGTAAAGGGAGCGGTACCCGCAGCCAACGGTGGCCTGCTAATTATTGAGAAGGTAAGGTAATAAAAGATGCAAGTTCCAGTTTATAGTTTAACAGGCGAAGTTGTTGACCTGATGGAGGTTAGTAAGGATATTTTTAGCCTCCCCTTTAACGATGCAGTAGTTCATCAAGCAATGGTGAGGCAACTAGCCAATAAACGCCAAGGAACTGCATTCACCAAAACACGAAGTGAGGTGAGAGGGAGCACGAGAAAACTTTTCAGCCAGAAGCATACTGGGCGAGCGCGAAGGGGAGATATAAAATCACCTCTCCTTAGAGGAGGTGGAGTAGTCTTCGGTCCTAAGCCTCGCTCCTATCGTCAAGCAATGCCCAAGAAAATGAGGCGTTTAGCTATAAAGTGCCTCCTTTCTGCTAAAGCCAGAGAGGGAAATATCAGACTAATACAGGAGCTTGATTTTGAGAAGCCAAAAACAAAAGGCATTCTCAATATTTTAGCATCGCTTAGCATTGATTCTTCCGTTTTAATACTTACTGCTCGCTCTATGCCTAATGTTGTTAAATCAGCAGGTAATTTACCCAACGTCAAAGTCCTACCTGCAGATCTAATTAATGTAGTAGAGTTGCTTTCTTATAAAACGCTATTAACTACTGTGCCTGCGATGCATAATATAGAGCAAATTTGGGGGCGAAAAAGTCATGCATCCTTATGAAGTTTTACGATGTCCCTTAATTACGGAGAAGGCTACTTCGCTTCAGGAAGGAAATAAATATTCTTTTGAGGTAGCTGGTGAAGCTACCAAGCCCCAAATTAAGGAGGCAGTGGAGCGAGCCTTCAAAGTGGAAGTAGCCAAAGTCAATGTAATGACTGCTCCAGGAAAAACAAGAAAAATGGGGCGGCGACAAGTAACGACTCCTTCTTGGAAGAAGGCAATAGTTAGCTTGGAGCCAGGACACAAAATCACTTTTTTTGAAGGTGTTTAGAAGGTAAGCAATGGGTTCAGTTATTAAGTGGAGAAAGAAGAAAATGTCAAAGCATCAGCATAAGAAACTTCTCAAAAAGACTCGTTGGCAAAGGAAGCATCCATAAGCAATGATTGAAAATCAAAAAGCAAAAGTTAAAAATCAAAATTACAATTCAAAATGCAAAGATGTTTTATAGTTAAACGCAAAATCCTTTATGATTCTCCCTCCCCCTGGTGGGAGGGAGTTAGAGAGAGGGGGAATTTACCCTCATCTAGCCTCTCCCTTCGAAGGAGAGGGATTTTATACGAAATTATGTGGAAGACTATACTTTTGATTTTTGCTATGTCATTTTGCATTTTTATTTTTGAATTTTGATATTGTTTAGAATTTAGAGATTCGGATTTAGGATTTTAGGAGAAATCATGGCATTAAAGACTTATAATCCAACTTCTCCAGGCAGAAGATATATGACTGGTGTCACTTTTGAGGAGTTAAGCAAGGTGGCTCCAGAGAAATCATTGCTTGCGCCGTTGAAAAAGAAGGCAGGGCGTAATAACCGCGGTGTGATAACAGTACGCCACCGAGGTGGGGGAAGAAAACGCAGGCTCCGCATTATCGACTTCAAGAGGGACAAAATTGCTATCCCAGGGAAAGTAGCTTCTATTGAATATGACCCTAATAGATCAGCTCGGATTGCCTTGATTCATTATGTTGATGGGGAAAAGCGTTATATCCTTGCTCCCTTAGGTCTTAAATCGGGTGATACTATAATAGCAGGCGATGATGTTGAGACAAAACCTGGAAATGCCTTGCCGCTGGGCTCCATTCCTATAGGAACCTTAGTGCATAATGTTGAGCTTGAGCCGGATAAAGGAGGGCAGCTTATTCATAGTGCTGGAACCTCAGCCCAAATTATGAGTAAAGAAGGTAAGTATGTACTGCTTAGGCTCCCTTCAGGTGAGCTACGCAAATTTCATAATAAGTGTTGGGCTACTATTGGACGGATAGGCAATGTTGACCACGAGAATATAACCTTGGGCAAAGCTGGGCGCAAAAGGTGGTTAGGTTTTCGCCCTTCAGTCAGAGGCTCCGCTATGACTCCTCGCGATCATCCTCATGGAGGTGGTGAGGGTAGAGCTCCACGAGGGATGCCTCCTAAAACCCCCTGGGGAAAGCCAGCTTTGGGTCATAAGACACGTCGTAGTAAAATATCGGACAAGATGATCCTTAAACGGAGGAAATAGTATGTCACGGTCTCGCAAGAAAGGCCCTTTTTGTGATGCTAAATTGCTTAAGAAAATAGGAGCGCTCAATAATTCAGGTGAGAAGACAGTGATAAAGACTTGGTCTCGCGCCTCCACCATTTTGCCTGAGATGATAGGTCACACCATTGCTGTGCATAATGGCAGAAAGCATGTGCCCGTTTTTATCACTGAGAGCATGGTGGGGCATAAGTTAGCGGAGTTTGCCCCGACTCGGACATTTAGAGGACATGTTACTAAAGCTAAGATAACGGTGGCGAGGAGATAAGATGAAGGTAAGAGCTGTAGCTAAGAATGTTGGCATTTCACCTCAGAAAGTTCGTTTAGTGATAAATATGGTTAGAGGTAGAAAAGTTGATGAAGCTTTAACCATTCTTAGCTTCCTGCCTACCCCAACAGCCAAAGCCGTAGCTAAAGTGATTAAATCAGCAACCGCCAATGCTGAGAACAATTTTCAAATGTCACCCGCCGATCTTAAAATCACTGATGTTTTTGCCGATCAAGGACATACCTTGAAGAGGTTTCGCCCGCAGTCAAGAGGGCGTATAAGTCCTATTTTAAAACGCTCTAGTCATATTACAGTTTTCGTCAGCGGGGAGGGAGAATAGCTTTGGGACATAAAGTTCACCCTTGTGGTTTCAGGCTAGGCATCAGCCAGGATTGGCAAGCCAAGTGGTACGCTGAGAAGAATTATGCGCGGTTTTTGCTGGACGATTTAAAGCTACGCAAGGCTGTGGAACAAAAATGTCCTAAGGGAGGCATTGCTCGGGTAGAAATAGAACGTCTAGGAGACGAGGTATGCTTAACTCTTTATTCAGCTCGCCCTGGCATCTTGATTGGGCGGGGAGGGCAGAATGTAGAAGCACTGAGGTCGGAACTAAAGAAGCTTAGCAGAGAGAAAGTTAGATTAACTATCAGAGAAATTCAACAACCTGAGCTTGAAGCTTGTTTAGTGGCTCGGAGCATAGCTGAGCGGATTGAAGGTAGGATACCCTTTCGTCGAGCTATGAAACAGGCTGCCTTCCGAACTTTGCAGGCTGGCGCTAAGGGGATAAAGATAACATGTGGGGGAAGACTTGGTGGACTCGAAATAGCTAGGTCTGAGACCCTTCGCCAAGGCCAAATGCCATTGCATAAATTGCGCGCTGATATCGGCTATGGTTTTACTGAAGCGCATACTACGATGGGGCGTATTGGAATTAAAGTGTGGATTTATAAAGGTGATATTCTTCCTAAGGTAAAGGAGAAAAGTGTTACAGCCGAAACGAGTGAAGTACCGCAAAGTTCATAGGGGAAGGTTAAAAGGCAGAGCTCACAGTGGGAATACTGTTACCTTCGGTGATTTTGGTTTGAGGGCTGAGGAATCTGCATGGATAACAGCGCGGCAAATCGAGGCAGCTCGCCGTGTATTTGTGCGCTATTTGCGCCGCGGTGGTAAATTGTGGATACGCATTTTTCCCGA
This sequence comes from uncultured Dehalococcoidales bacterium, assembly GCA_964585315.1. Classification (GTDB taxonomy): domain Bacteria; phylum Chloroflexota; class Dehalococcoidia; order GIF9; family AB-539-J10; genus JAUWQI01. The sequence goes on from CAZPDE010000013.1 coordinate 12,311, forward strand.
TAAGTCTGTGACAAAAAAGCCTGCCGAGACAAGAATGGGTAGTGGCAAAGGCGCTCCTGACCACTGGGTGGCGGTGGTCAAGCGAGACAGAATTATGTTTGAACTAGCTGACATAAGGGAGGATATAGCTCGGGAAGCAACACGTCTCGCCTCTCATAAACTCCCCATAGCTACCAGTTTTGCCACAAAGGAAGGGCAAAGCCTCCCTTGTCATTCTGAGGGAGAGAAGCGACCGAAGAATCTCGCTCAGGATAAACTCCGCGAAGAATCTAGAGACCCTTCCCCCTCACTTCGTTTAGGGTCAGGGTCAGAGTCAGGGTGACAACTAACTAGCAGGAAGGACAGAAAGTTGAAAACTAGTGAAATTCGTGTTCTCAGTAGCGAAGAACTATTAACAAAGCTAGAAGAGGCTTATGAAGAACTTTTTAACCTCCGCTTCCGCCTGGCAACTCGACAGTTGGTGAACCATCGTGAGATTCCCAAAGTGAGGAAGAAGATCGCTAGGATGACGACCATTTTAAGGGAAAGAGAGCTTGGTATAAGATGACGAAACGTAAGATAAAGTTTGGCTCTGTAGTAAGTGGCAAAATGGCCAAAACTGTGGTAGTAGTTGTAGAAACTAGGAGGGTCCATCCGCTTTATAAGAAAACTATTAAGTCCACTAAAAAATATAAGGCTCACGATGAAGATAATACTTGCAAAATTGGGGATAAAGTGAAGATTATGGAGACACGCCCTTTGTCTAAGGAGAAGAGATGGAGGGTAATAGAGATAATAGGAGGAAATACTAAATTCTAAACCCTGTGAAATACTATTTCACAGGGTAAACAAATCCAAATGTCCCATTCCCAAAATCCAAGAGTGGTGGGATCATTTGAAATTTGATATTATTTAGGGTTTCGTGTTTAGGATTTAAGCAATAGATGATCCAGACTTATACCAGACTTAAGGTAGCTGACAATACCGGAGCCAAGCAGGTTATGTGTATTAATATACCTGGTGGGACGAGAAGAAGATATGCGCGTGTAGGTGATATTATTGTGGTTACGATAAAGCGAGCTATACCTCACGGGATGGTAAAGGAGGGCGAGGTAATGCGGGCTGTGGTTGTGCGTGTAGCTAAGCCTTATCGCCGCCTCGATGGTTCCTATATTAGATTTGATGAAAATGCTGCCGTTATTCTTGGTGACAAAAATAATCCCAAAGGCAGTCGCATTTTTGGTCCCGTAGCCAGAGAGCTTAGAGACAAAAATTTCACCAAGCTAATATCCCTAGCGCCAGAGGTTCTCTGAGATGAAAATCAGGAAAAACGATACTGTCATCATCCTTGCTGGTAAGGATAGGGGGAAAAAGGGGAAAGTACGTCGTGCCCTCCCTAAAGAAGATAGAGTGTTAGTAGAAGGGCTCAATATGATTAAACGCCATTCTCGAGCTCGTAGGGCAGCCAGACAAGCTGGCATAATTGAGCTTGAAGCTCCAGTCCATGTATCTAACGTGATGTTGCTGTGTAATAAATGTGGTAAACCTACGCGAGTTGGTTTTCGCTTCCTTGACGATGGCAAAAAGGTGCGGATTTGTCATTCTTGCGGTGAAGTAATTGACTAAGAGGACCCTTATGATATCTCGTTTGAAAGAAAAATATTTAACAGAAGTGGTTCCTGAACTTAAAGCCAAGCTTGATTATAGCAACCCAATGCAATTGCCTAAGCTGGAAAAGATTGTGCTTAGTATTGGTTTGGGTGAAGCAATACTAAATCCTAAAGCCCTTGAAGCAGCGGAGAAAGACTTAGCTACGATCTCGGGACAACATCCCGTGATTACAAGAGCGAAAAAGTCCATTGCCTCTTTTAAGTTGAGGGCGGGTATGCCCATTGGAATGATGGTGACACTGCGAGGTAAACGGATGTATGATTTCTTTGATAAATTGGTTAATGTTGTCCTGCCCCGCCTTCGTGATTTTCGTGGGGTATCTAGGGATTCTTTCGATGGCCGAGGGAATTATAGTCTAGGCATAAAAGAGCAGATAGTTTTCCCTGAGATTGATTATGATAAAATAGATAAGATTCGTGGCCTTCAGGTAACCATAGTTTCTACCGCCCAAAATGATAATGCTGCTGAGAACTTGCTGGAGCTCATGGGCATGCCCTTTAGGCAAAGTCCTGAGCGAAGAGAAGGAGCTTAATATGGCGAAGACATCCCTGATTGTGAAGTCAAAGCGAGCACCAAAATATAAAGTGCGGCAACGCAATCGTTGTCAGTTATGTGGCAGACCGCGCGCTTATATGCGCAAATTTGGCTTATGTCGTATTTGCTTTCGTAAACTCGCTGTAACTGGTGAAATCCCAGGAATAAGAAAATCAAGCTGGTGAGGAGTTTTAATGGCAGTTACTGACCCAATTGCTGATATGTTGACTCGGATACGCAACGCTATAATGGCGGACCACGATAGCGTGCTTGTGCCTTCTTCTCGGTCAAAGTTCTCTATCGCTAAAATACTTAAAGAGGAAGGCTTTATCGACCATTATGAAGTCCTCAAGGGAAAACCGCAACCAATGATAAAAATTCACCTTAAGTACACAGATAGCCGTCCCGCAATCTTAGGCTTAGAAAGGGTGAGCAAGCCCGGCCTAAGGGTCTACGTGGGACAGCGCGAAATACCTCGCGTTTATGGAGGGCTAGGCGTTGCCATTTTATCGACATCTAAAGGCCTTATGATCGGTCAAGAGGCATGGCGGCGTCGCCTTGGAGGTGAACTTTTGTGTTATGTATGGTAAATTAGGAGTTGTGAGCTATGTCTCAAATTAGGTCTCTTCCTGTTTCTATACCTCAAGGTGTTGAAGTCGAGGTTAAAGGGAATGAAGTAAAAGTAAAAGGAGCTAAGGGCGAGTTCTATCATCGTTTTCACCCTGATATTTCTATTACCTTGGAGGATGGAAAGTTGATTGTGACCCGACCTAGCGACAACAGGACGCATCGTTCTTTACATGGACTTACTCGAAGCCTTTTAGCAAACATGGTTGAAGGGGTAAGTAAAGGCTTTGAAAAAGTCTTAGAAATAAATGGCATAGGTTATAGAGCACAGAAGGTCGATGATAAATTGTTGCTCCAGCTTGGATACACCAATCCCGTAGAGTTTTCCCCGCCTCCTAGTGTTTGTATCACCGTTGAAGGCATAAATCGCATTCATATTACAGGGGTTGATAAAGAAGCTGTCGGAGAGGTCGCCGCCAGAATTCGGGCTTCACGCCCCGCTGACCCCTATAAGGGAAAGGGCATTAAATATGCTGGGGAGAGGCTGCGACTCAAGCCTGGTAAGTCAGGTAAAATAGGTAAGAAGTAGTGGGTACGATGACCAAGGTGGATTCAAGATTAACCAGAAAAATACGACACAAGAGGGTGAGGCAAAAAATAGCAGGCACAGCAACTACGCCTCGATTATGTGTCTTTCGGAGCTTAAATCATATCTATGCCCAAGTTATAGATGATATTAGCGGTCAAACTTTGGTTCAGCTAAGCACCCTTAACCCTGAGGTAAGGAGCAAGGCCAATGAAATGGTGAAAGCCAGAAAGGCTGAAGTGGTAGGAACTCTGCTTGCTGAGAAAGCGCTAAGTAAGGGAATCAACCATGTGGTCTTTGATCGTGGTGGGTATAAATATCATGGTAGAGTTAAGGCTTTAGCTGAGGCTGCCAGGCAAGCTGGATTGGAGTTTTGAGAGATGAAAGCAGTTACCAAAACAATAGGTAAAAAGGCTAAGGTCGATGTTTCAGAGCTAGCTCTGGAAGAGAAGTTATTAAGCATTGACCGCATAAGTAAAGTGGTTAAAGGTGGCAGGCGCCGTCGGTTCAGAGCTTTAGTGATAGTCGGTGATGGCAAAGAGCATGTGGGGTTTGGTTTAGCTAAAGCGACAGAGGTTCCTGAGGCAATCCGCAAAGCGGGTGTTGCAGCGAGGAAAGAACTGATTGAGGTGCCTACCGTAAATGGCACCATCCCCCATGAGATTCTAACCAAATTCGGGGCATCAAAGATTTTGCTTAAGCCAGCAGCACCCGGCACTGGCTTGGTTGCTAGCAATACCGCTCGAGCAGTGCTTGAACTGGCAGGTATAAGGAATATCCGTGGCAAATCACTGGGTAGTTCAAACAAGGTCAATGTAGTCAAAGCAACGATGCTTGCTTTGGCTAACTTGAAGAAACCCAAGGTCCTGAGCGCAGCGAAGGATCAAGAAGCCGAAGCTCAGGAAAGTAAAGTGAATGAAACAGAATGAATTAAGACCTCCTGTAGGCGCCAAGCATAAAAAGAAGCGCGTGGGCAGAGGAAATGGCAGTGGACATGGCACATACTCTGGGCGAGGTTGCAAAGGGCAAAAATCTCGCTCTGGGGGTGGAGTGCGCCCTGGTTTTGAGGGTGGTCAGTTGCCCTTAATAAAACGGCTGCCAAGAAAAAGGGGATTCACCAACATCTTTAAAACTGCATATAATGTTATTAATGTAGGCAAGCTCGATATCTTCCCCTCAGGAACTGAGATAACTCCCACGGACTTGCTCCGAGCAAGGCTAATTAAGTCCCCTTCTCACCCCACCAAAATTCTTGGCGCTGGTAATATTCGGTATCCCTTATCAGTCAAGGCTGACAAATTCTCTGCTGCCGCAGAGAGAAAGATTATTGCTGCTGGGGGGAAGGCAGAGAAGATTTAGGATGCAACGCAGGGAAAAACAACCACGCCTCATCCAGGCAATATTAGATATGCTTATTTTGCCAGATTTGAGGCGAAAGATTCTTTTTACCATGGGCATCCTGGTGGCTTTTCGTTTCATAGCACATGTGCCTTTGCCCGGGGTAGACCTTGAAGCCTTGCGCCAATTTTTCGAGGGGAGTCCCCTTTTGGGCATGCTCGACCTCTTCAGCGGCGGCGCCATGCAGAGGTTCAGCGTGGCTGCTATGGGCGTTTATCCTTATATCACCGCTTCAATCATTATGCAATTGCTGGTTCCGGTTATCCCTAGCTTTCAGGCTATATCCCGTCAGGGAGAAGCTGGGCAACGCAAAATAAATCGGATTACTCATTTGCTAACTGTGCCTTTAGCTGCCCTTCAAGGCTATGGCATGCTGACTCTGCTGCGAAGTCAGGGTGTTATTGGTTATCTTGAGCCATTAACTACCGCCTGCATAGTGATATCCATGGTTGCTGGCACGGTATTTCTTGTCTGGCTAGGCGAGCTGATTACCGAGCGTGGGGTGGGAAATGGGATATCGATAATAATTTTTGCTGGCATTGTTGCTAGCCTGCCAAGTATGGTTGGACAAGGCTTTATAGCTGGGAGAGACCCTCTGGGTTTAACTGTCTTTATCATACTGGGACTGGCTACTTTAATACTCATAGTTGTACTTATCGAAGCGCACCGTCGTATTCCGGTGCAATATGCGCGCAGTACTTTCCGCAGTGGCCGCATGTATCGGCAATCGGGCTCAACCTACATCCCACTGCGGGTATATACCGCGGGAATGATACCTCTTATTTTCGCTATAGCTTTAATGCAATTTCCGGCAACAATAGCCACCTGGTTTATGAATCCAGCAGGAGACCCGAATTTTTGGAATACCATTTATCTTGCTCTCAACTCCGAGAATCCCGCTCCTCTGGGCTTGGCTTATTGGGCCCCATACTTTTTCTTGGTAATCGGTTTTACTCTCTTTTATACTATGATTATATTTGAACAAATGAACTTGCCCCAAACCTTACAGCAGCAAGGCGGCTTCATTCCTGGAGTTCGTCCCGGGAAAATGACTGCTGACTATCTGAATAAGACCATAAAGCGTCTCACCTGGGGTGGCGCTCTCTTTCTCGCTATGGTGGCAATCATGCCCTTTATCGCTAGGGAAATTACCGGCGTCGTAGCGTTGACCATCTCCAGCGCTGCCTTACTTATAGCTGTTGGCGTCGCCCTGGATACTATGAAGCAGCTGGAGGCTCAATTAACCATGCGACGTTATGAAGGCTTCTTGAAATAGGAGGTAAAAATGTATATCATCACATTAGGTGCTCCAGGAGCGGGAAAGGGGACGCAGGCAGATATAGTGTGCGAAGAAATGGATCTGCCTCATATAGCTTCCGGTGATTTGTTCCGGGAGGCATTAGGGAAAAAGACCGAGCTTGGCCTCTTAGCTAAAACTTATATGGAGAGGGGAGAGCTAGTTCCCAATGAGGTAACCATAAAAATGATTCTGGAAAGAACTAGCGCTCCCGATTGTGCCTCAGGTTGCCTCTTCGATGGCTTTCCCCGAACTTTAGAGCAAGCTGAAGCTTTAGATAAAGCTTTTGTTGCTCAAGGGAAAAACATAGATGAGGCAATATACATCAAAGTGCCCAACGAAGAGCTCATAAAACGCCTCGGTGGGAGATGGATTTGCCGCAACTGTCAGACACCTTATCACTTGATAAGCGCACCGCCTAAAACACCAGGGAAATGCGATAAATGCGGCGGTGAATTGTATCAGCGTCCCGATGATACAGAGGAAACGGTGAAGGAACGATTAAAAGTTTTCCATGACCAGACTATCCCTATCTTAGAGTACTACAGGAAGCAGAACAAGCTTATCGAAGTCAATGGCAATTTGGGAATACAGGAGGTAGCCAAGGAAATAATACGAGCAATCAGCGCTCAGCAGTCAGCAGCTAGCTGAGGACTGAAAGCTGATAGCTGATAGCTAACATGATTATTATAAAGTCTTCTGAGGAAATAGCCATTATGCGACAAAGCGGCCAGATACTAAAGGCCATCTTAGATAGATTAAGGATGGCAACAAAACCAGGGATAAAAACTCGTCAGCTAGATGCAATTATGGCTGATGAGTGTGAAAAGAGGGGAGCTAAGCCTTCTTTTAAAAACTACCAAGGGTTTCCTGCGAATTTATGTGTTTCTGTGAACGATGAGATAGTTCACGGTATTCCTGACGAGAGAGTGTTACAGGAAGGAGATATCGTCTCTTTAGATGCGGGGGTAAAATTTAATGGCTTTCATACAGATGCGGCTATAACTATTGGTGTAGGAGAGATAAGTCAGGATGCTAAGGAACTCATAGCAGCCACTGAGGGCAGCCTAAAGGCTGGCATTGCTCAAGCTACCTGTGGGGCATGGATTGGGGACATTTCAGTTGCTATTCAGGATTATGTTGAATCAAGAGGGTTTTCCGTAGTTAGAGAGTACACAGGGCATGGGGTAGGCCGAGATTTGCATGAAGAGCCTCAAATACCCAATTTTGCGCTGAGAAAGGGTACCTTACTTCGCAAAGGCATGTCTCTAGCTATTGAACCTATGGTTAATGCTGGGGATTGGCATACCAAATTGGCTCCTAACCAATGGACAGTGTTCACAGCCGATGGAAGCCTTTCAGCCCACTTTGAACATACCATTGCTATCACCGATGGTGCGGCTGAGATACTCGCTTAAGTATGGCTAAGAAGGAAAGGATAGAAGTCGAGGGCAAAGTGATTGTATGCTTACCTAATACCATGTTCCGTGTTGAGTTAGCTAATGGCCATATAGTACTGGCTCATATTTCAGGCAGGATGAGGAAGCACTATATCAAGATTGTGCCTGGGGATAGGGTCTTAGTGGAGCTTTCCCCTTATGACTTGAGCCGAGGCAGGGTTACTTACCGGCTTTGAATGATTTGACATAGCAAGGCATAAGATGCCGAAACAATTTTTTAGCAAATTTTTGACAGGATGGCTAAGAAGGTTTACTATAGTAAGGTTTGCTTTGGTAATCGAAAATGAAGGTAAGAGCTTCGGTCAAGAAGCGGTGTAAAAAGTGCCAGATTGTGAGGCGGAAAGGCGTGGTTAGGGTTATCTGCGAGAATCCCAAGCATAAACAGAGGCAGGGATGAAACGAAAAATCCTAAACACGAAATCCTAAAGGGAAATCAAACAGCAAAAATCAAAAATGCAAAATGACAAAGCAACAGTAAATAAAAGATTAAAATGCAAAATGCAAAAATACAGAGCAAAGGTAAAAACATTTTTAAGTTTTGACTTTTGAATTGTCACTTTGATTTTAGTTAATCTGTAATTTTGACTTTTTATCTCTAAGTTTTGATATTGCGAATTGAAGGATAAATAATGGCACGCATTGCAGGTATAGACCTTCCCAAGGGTAAGCCAATTAGGATAGCCTTGCAGTACATATATGGCATCGGTTCCACATCGAGCCAGCGCATTTTGGCTGCCACTGGGATCGAGCCTGATATTAGGGCTAAAGACCTTAGTGAGGAACAAGTTGCTCGGCTTCGTGATGCCGTTGGCAAACATTACAAAGTAGAAGGCGATCTCAGGCGGGAAGTTCAGTCTAATATAAAGCGGCTTATCGAGATAGGTTGCTACCGAGGCGTGAGGCACCGTATGAAGCTACCAGTTCACGGACAAAGGACACGCACTAACGCTCGCACTAGAAGAGGTGTGAAGAAGACAGTGGCTGGTAGAGGCCAAAGGCGTGGTGTAGCTAAGAAATAAGGAGGCTTATTCTAGGTAAAGCTAGGTAAAGCAAAGGACAGCTAACAAATGCCAAAGAAGAAAAAGGCTAAAACAGGCAGGAGAGCCCGTAAGGGGATTGCTGAAGGCAGGGCTTATATCCAATCTACCTTCAACAACACTATTGTTACCCTCACTGATTTGCAGGGTAATGTTATTGCTTGGGGAAGCTCTGGTACTGCTGGATTTAAGGGGTCTAGGAAAGGCACTCCTTACGCAGCTCAGTCAGGTGCTCGGGAGGCAGCGCGACGTGCAACAGGTGATGGCTTACGCCAAGTTGAAGTTTACATTAAAGGTCCTGGGAGTGGGCGCGAAGCAGCTATTCGGGCTTTACAGGCTTCAGGGCTTACCATTACCAGCATCAGAGATGTGACTCCTATCCCGCATGACGGCTGCCGTCCACGGGGAAGAAGAAGGGTATAAAAATGGCACGATATACAGGACCTTCTTGCCGCCAATGTCGCTATCTTGGTGAAAAGCTCATGCTTAAAGGGGAGAAATGCACCACTCCTAAATGTCCACTGGAAAAAAGGAATGCTCCCCCCGGAGGACGTTCTTTGAGGCGGCGCAAGCGGGTTTCCGATCGTGGACTCCAATTGCAAGAAAAGCAAAAGGTTCGCTTTAGTTATGGTGTTCTGGAGCGACAATTCCGTAGGGTTTTTGCCAGGGCAGAGAGAGATCCTGGTATTACTGGAGAAAACCTCCTTATATTGCTGGAAAGACGCCTGGATAATGTGGTTTATCGTCTGGGCTTCGCTGACTCACGTCCCCAAGCAAGGCAAATAGTTCAGCATGGACATATCATTGTTAATGGGCGCAAAACAGATATACCTTCCTACCTAATAAAATCAGGAGATGTTATTAAATGGAAGGAAGCCAGCGCTAAGACTGAATATTATAAAACGGTAGTCGAGAAAGTTAAAGGAAAGATTATCCCCGGCTGGTTAAGCTTGGATGAAGAAAGAATGCTAGGTTGCGTTTTAGCTCTGCCCGGTAAGGATGATATTGAAACTAAGTTTGATGGGAAAGCCATTGTGGGATATTACTCGAGGTGACCTATGCCTGAATTACCTATACCCAGTGTAAAGTGTGTTGAAAGCGCTGGTAATTATGGTCGTTTTCTTGCTGAGCCTCTTGAGTCGGGCTTTGGCGGTATTTTAGGCAATTCCCTGCGACGTGTGATTCTTGGTTCTCTGCCTGGTGCTGCGGTAACATGGGTCAAGATTGAAGGGATTCAACATGAATTCTCCCCCATTCCTTATGTCAAAGAAGATGTCATGGAATTTTTAGTGAATGTCAAGGAGCTAAAGTTTTGCCCCCTTTCTCAACAACCAGGAATGTTATTCCTAGAAATAGAGGGGGAGGGGAAAGTTTGTGCTGCTGATATTAAACCGTCACTCGATTTCCGGATTGCTAATCCTGAGCTTTGCTTAGCTACTTTAGATTCACCCCAAGCTAAGCTTTGTGTTGAATTTAATGTGGAACTGGGAAGAGGTTATGTGCTGGCTAAATCAGCTAACGGTTTGCCCACGGGAGCGTTGCCAGTAGATGCCATTTTCACCCCGGTGCGGAAAGTCAACTTTTCTGTAGAACCTATCAGGCATGGCCAAGAGGGAGGTTCAGAAAGGCTTATCTTCGAGATTTGGACTGATACTACTATTCCTCCATGGGAGGCACTCCGTCAAGGTGCCATCACCTTGATTAGTCAATTTTCCTCTTTCCGAGACCTTGAAATTCCAGTAGCAGAGGAGGCGGGCTTTGGCAAAGCTTTGCCTATTCTACCTGAACAATATAATACTCCTTTAGAGGAACTAAATTTATCAACTCGCACCTATAATAGCTTGAAAAGGGGTAGCATTTCCACCCTAGGGCAACTATTAGAGAAAAGCAATGAAGGCTTGCCACCACTACCGGGCTTGGGGACGAAATCTCGAGGCGAGTTGGAAGAGCTAATGGCAAAATTAGGTTTTCTTGTTCCTGAAAGAAAAGGAAAATGAGACATAAATTAGCAGGACGGAAATTAGGCAGGCCAGTAAATCATCGTTGGGCGCTATACCGAAATCTGGTAACCGACCTTTTGATTCATGAGAAGATCACCACTACTGAAGCTAAGGCTAAAGAAATTCGCAGCTTAGCTGAAAAAGCAATCACTTTGGGAAAAGATGGCAGCCTTGCTTCAAGGCGGCGAGCTTTAGCTTTTATTACTGATAAAAAAGTGGTGGGGAAGCTGTTTAATGAAATTGCCCCTGATTATGCTGATCGAGCTGGCGGTTATACCAGGTTAGTGAAATTGGGACCCCGGCCCGGCGATAATGCGCCTATGGTTCAGATTGAACTGGTTAAAGAGTGAACCCTTCCTTGTCATTCTGAACGGAGTGAAGAATCTCATGGTGTTCAGGGCGGGCTTGGCCAAATTTGTTTTGTTTGTAGAGTATGACGGCGCCCAATATCATGGCTTTCAATGGCAAGCTAACTTGCCTACTATTCAAAATGAGATGG
>CAZPDE010000014.1:0-22885 GCA_964585315.1 uncultured Dehalococcoidales bacterium
TGCCCTGATTTCAGGAAAACGTATCTATTTTCCCTGAAAATGTATGAAGTCGGGAAAGGATGGATGACAGCGGCGCAGACCTTTTAAAATACATCAGGAGGGTGACAAATTCACTGAACAGTTAGGGTGACATTTTCACTGGACAACAACACTCAAACTACCTACCACTTCCATCTAGGATCGTTGTTATCACATAAAATTCCCCGGTGGTTCCAAACCATTCTAACATACCTTCGGAGGTGACCAACGGTTTAATTCTTTCGAACTTAACCGTAAGCCCGATATCTCCTACCCGAGCTATTTCTTCTCTAGCGCGGTTAATATCCCTAAGCAGGGTTGTGTCATAAAGCTGCACTGTTGACACACAGAAAACTCCTCTCAACTTTTTAACCGCTTACCAGTGCCATTCTGAGGAGCGAAGCGACGAAGAATCTCAGAGACCCTTCGCTTTGCTCAGGGTGACATTGGCAAGTGGCTGAATACTTACCAGTTTTTTATTCTCCCGACAATCAATTCCCCCATCTCTTTCGTTCCCACCCGAGTTTTGCCTTCTGACATTATATCGTAAGTTCTGTTGCCTTCTTCTAAGGTAGCAAGGACAGCGCTTTCCACAGCTTGAGCTTCAATTTCCAATTCAAAGGAGTAGCGAAGCATCATGGCGGCACTTAGGATAGTGGCAATAGGGTTAGCCATGTTTTGTCCTGCTCGGTATGGGGCGCTGCCATGGATGGGCTCATACATGCCGAAAGTTTTTCCTTCAGGAATTCCAGCTAAGCTAGCCGAAGGCAACATACCCATAGAGCCAGCCAGCATAGAAGCCTCGTCAGTGAGAATGTCCCCAAACATATTTTCCGTGACCAAAACATCTAAGTCGGTGGGATGCTGGATAAGCCGCATAGCGCAGGCATCCACCAACATATGCTGTAGCTCAACCTCGGGGTAGTGAGCAGAAATTTCTGTAGCAATTTGCCGCCATAACCGAGATGACTGAAGAACATTAGCCTTGTCCACTGAAGTTAACTTTTTGTGGCGATGGCGAGCTAATTCGAAACCAACTTTTAGTATGCGCTCAATTTCTGCTTCGGAGTAAGACAAAGTATCAACAGCCTGCCTTCCCTCCGGAGTTTGCCACTGCTTCTTAGGCTGGCCAAAATAAAGTCCGCCAGTGAGCTCCCTAACAAAAATCAAATCAACTCCTTCAATTACCTCTGGCTTGAGGGATGTAGAATTAACCAGCATAGGTAAAACTTTTACGGGACGCAAATTGGCAAACAAACCTAATCCCTTTCTTAGAGCTAAAAGCCCATCTTCAGGATGGACTTTGGCTTGAGGGTCATCCCACTTTGGTCCACCAACAGCGCCTAGCAAAATAGCGTCACACTGTTTACACATATCCAGCGTTTCCTGGCTAAGAGCTGTGCCTGAAGCGTCTATGGCAATGCCGCCTATCAAGCCATTACGGAAGTGGAATTTATGCCCGAACTTCTCACCCACAACCCGTAAAACTTTTGTTGCCTCATCTATAACCTCAGGGCCAACGCCATCACCAGGTAAAACTGCTATGTTGAATTCCATATTATTTACCCCTCCCCCTTTTTCGCTGTGCATCTCCGAGCTACCATTTGTCATCCTGAGTCCTTCACTCCCCCTGTGGTATTCTGCGTGTTCTTCGCTTTGTGTCATTCTGATGGAACAAAGAGACCGAAGAATCCTGCTCAGGACAGGCTCCGTGACCGAAGAATCTCAGAGACCCTTCGTTATTACTCAGGGTGACAGTTAAACACCTTGCAATCTATGTTTAGTATATTCGACTAATCCCCCAGCATTGATGATTCCCATCATAAACTCGGGATAGGAACTAGCTATAAATGTCTTATGTTTAGAAACATTGTTAATCTCACCGCGAAACAAATCAACTTCAAGAATATCGCCAGTTTCTGTTTCATTTACTGCTTCAGTACATTCCAAAAGAGGCAAGCCGATGTTGATAGCATTGCGGAAGAAAATACGAGCGAAGCTCTGAGCAATGACACATGATATGCCGCAAGCCTTGATAGCCAAAGGAGCATGTTCACGGGAGGAACCACAGCCGAAATTGGTAGTAGCAACTATTATATCGCCAGGCTCAATTTTAGCCAGAAATTCAGTGTCAATATCCTCCATACAATGCTTCGCCAGCTCGCTGGGCTCAGAAACATTAAGGTAGCGTGCTGGAATAATGACATCTGTATTTATATCAGCGCCGAATTTGTGAACTTTGCCTTTAAGCTTCAATATGGCATCTCCTTATCTTCCTTGACTATGAGATCAAATAAACTAGGGACACTTTGGACATAGGTAAACCTCCTAACTCGCCTCTCTGCTAACTTGGGCAAAAGCCATATCGCTGTTTTTGAAAATAGCTTCATTTTTTTACTTCTTTTATTGCATTGCGCATAGCGTTTCGAGCGTATCTGAAATCCTGCAAAGCACTGAGGCCAGATACGCTCTGTTATACGCCGTGCCCATGTCCTATCTTTCTCCTACTTGCATTGAGGATTGTAATACCCACAATATCTCCTTTCTCATATCTGATTATGATATCATCATCCGTGAGCTCAGAATCATCTGCATGGCTTGGCTTCTTGAAGTTAATGTATAAAACATCAGCCTCCTTGTCGTAAGCTGTCCAAATCCTTGAGTATGGGACTTTCAAAAGCTCTGGTACAAGAGTCAATATATTTTTTACCTCAACTGTGGCCATATCCTTCGCCTCCTTTCAAGCTTTTTTCTCCGCCTCGTTAAGAAGGCGGTAATTACAAACCCATCTTCTTTACTTAACTCTTTATATATCACCACAATATATTTACCTTTCTCTATTTCTCTCACTGCTATACATTCTCCCTTCTTGCCTTCGTAAATTGCCTCTGGCTCCTCCACCGTTTCGAGGACTTCAAAATAATAGCCCGCCATCTCTGAATGTTCTTCTGTAATATGAAACCATCTCTCCTCTGCTAATCTAATTGGCACACCATTTTTAGACCCTACTATGTCCATATTCTATCAAATTTCCCTTGTGAATATTTAAGATTATTCACAGGCATGGCGTATAACGTTTCGAGCGTATCTGAAGTCCAGCCGTAAGGCTGGATTTGGGCGGAGTGCCGAAAGCACGGAGCCAGATACGCTTTGTTAGGTGATGTGCCGGTCAATCTAGTCAATTTCAAACTGGTTCATAATAAATGGGTATTGAGAACTTTTGTCTTAGAGTTTTTAGATATTGTTCTGCTTCATTATCTAATGAAGCTTCACTTGCGATAACGAGTTTACTTGCTTCCGTTCGTCCTGGCCAGTAAGAATATTCAAGTAATTGCGATAATGATTCACGTATGCTATTTTTTCACTTAAGGCAGTCTTAATTTCATAATATATTACTTTATCTTTTAGCATAACAACGATATCTATTCTATTTCCATCAACAGTCATACATTCAGTGCCAACTGATTTTTTACCATATTTTTTCACAAGACGTTTATACAATCTTTCTTGTATCAAATTATGCCTCAAGTCAACAACAACAGCTATTTTTTCTTTTGTAACTTTAATTGCCTTTTTCTTTACAGTGCACCCTGGTAAAAACACGAGCCCTTTCACCTTTTTGATTTCTGGTTTAGTTTTACTTTCTACATAAATGTACAAAGGTAATAATCTATCAAAATCATTCAAGATTTCATCATATGAAAACCTGTTTTCTTTTTGAAGCTTTCCCAAAAAAATGAAGGCACCTTGTTGAACAATATTCTTAGGAATTATCCTCGCTTTATACTCCTTATCCCCAGACCATAACTTCATATCTGAGTATTTCTTAGAGTACAATCTCATGTACTCATTAAATCTTCGGATTTTGGGATAAAGAATCTTAACATCGGGTAAAGTTTGAGTTCGTTGTAATGAAAATGCCACTCCATGTCTATAGTCTGTATCGTTTTCTTTGCCTATGTTATATTGAAGTTCTTTTCTTCCACCATAATGGAATGCATATTCGTCAGATCTGGGATTATTGTTGAATATCTTTTCACCTGGCTGTCTATTTAGATTTTTAATCTTTGTCCGTAGTTCTTGTAAATTACCGATCTTAAAATTTTTTGACCGATTATTTATCTCCATTGCAATTTGCTTAATTGTTGGCATGTATATCCCCCTTGAAGGTATGTACCGGCATGTCGCCTAACTCGTGCATAACCGCATTGCGATTATTTTCTGTTTAGCTCCATCCTATCCAATTGACTTTGAATTTAGTGCCTCTTCAGGCCCGGCAATCCTACCCAAAACAGCGCTGGCGGCGGCTACGGCAGGGTTAGACAGATAAACCTCAGACTGGGGGCTTCCCATTCTGCCGACGAAATTGCGGTTGGTGGTAGATAAACAGCGTTCGCCAGCAGCCAAAACTCCCATATAGCCCCCAAGGCAAGGTCCGCAAGTGGGGGTACTTACCGCAGCTCCAGCCTCGATAAAGGTCTCAATTAACCCTTCTCGTAATGCCTCAAGATAGACTTTTTGTGAGCCTGGTATGATGATACATCTTAATTCGGGGTGTATTTGCCTTCCTTGAAGCAATTTGGCTGCTACTCTTAGGTCACCAAGACGACCATTGGTGCAACTGCCAATTACTACCTGGTCTAGCTTTACCTCTCCTACCTGGCTTACAGGTTTAACATTAGAAGGAATATGGGGGAAAGCTACCTGAGGCTCAATCTTTGATGCATCGTATTCGATGATGTTGGCGTATTCGGCATCTTTAGCTGAACGAGATTCTTCGCGGAGTTTATCTCGGTGAGCCGAAGCTCGGTCGGGGACAAGCCCCGACCCTACGAGAGGCATCCCAATTGTAGTGGCGGGGTTCATCCCCGCCTTGGCTCCCTTAGAATGACAAGGAGCGAATGGTTCAGAATGACAGAGGGGAGACTTAGAATGACACTCGCGAGGGTGCTCTTTTACATATTTATTAGTCTTTTCGTCCACATTGAAAATGCCTGCCTTGGCTCCAGCTTCAATAGCCATGTTTGCCATAGTGAAGCGTCCATCCATGGATAGCTCATTAACTGCTTCACCTGCAAATTCCATGACAAAGTAAAGCGCCCCATCAACACCAATATTTCCAATGGTATAAAGGATAAGGTCTTTACCACCAACCCATTTGGGCAGCTTCCCATGATAAATGAATTTAATTGTTGGTGGCACCTTCATCCATATCTCGCCTGTAGCCATAGCCACAGCAATATCGGTTGAGCCCATACCAGTGGCGAAAGCCCCCAAGGCGCCATAAGTGCAGGTGTGAGAATCAGCGCCAACAATGACTTGGCCGGGTAAAACAAGACCTTGCTCAGGCAAGAGCACATGTTCTATCCCCATCCGCCCCACCTCAAAATAAATTACCTTCTGCTCTTTGGCAAACTCCCGCATAAACTTTGCTTGTTCCGCAGACTGTATGTCTTTGTTAGGGCAAAAGTGGTCAGGAACCATGACTACTTTTGCTGGATTGAATACCTTGCCTACTCCTAGCCGCTGGAACTCCTTTATAGCCAACGGCGCTGTTATATCATTAGCCAAGACTAAATCAACCTTGGCATTTATAAACTCGCCAGGGCTGACCCTATCTTTTCCTGAGTGTGCAGTAAGAATTTTCTCAGCTAAGGTCAAAGGCGGCTCCTGCTTCGGAATTCTGAATAGTTAACAAGCCCAGCCAGAGCTCTGATTGCCCTCTCCGGGGAGGGGAAAATCGCCACCCCAGCTCCATTCACTTTCTCCTCTAGCTCGCCAGGGGAAACTTGATACATCCAGCCCTCGTATGGCCACCAGACGATGGGCTTATCCCTGAAAGTATTAGCTGCCTCTACAATGACTTGTGAGATAGGAGTGGATAGCCTTTCAAAGTAGTCTGCAGCGATGAGGAAAACGGCGTCCACATTTTGGTCGCTCAAGAGAGTATATAGTGCAGTTCCAATAACTTCAGTAAGAGGGCGTCTTGAGGTCATTATAGCTGGCCACAAATCCACAGGGTTGCCCATGCCCATCCAGGGAGGGGACATTTCAACAATCTTCCTCTCCGCCTCTGGGGATAGCTTAGCCATCTGCAGCCCATACCTTTCACAAGCATCTAAACACATAATCCCGACCCCACCACTCATAGAAATCACCCCAAGCCTTCTACCTTTCATTAAGGGCAGGTGAAGGAATGTCTTTGTCATGTCGCTGAGCTCGTCGTGGTTGTTCACACGGACCACTCCACATTGCTTAAAGGCAGCATCCCAGACATCGTCCCTGCCTACAAGCGAGCCAGTGTGGGATAGTGCTGCCTTCGCTGCCCTCTCGGTGGTTCCTGTTTTTAGTGCCAGTATAGGCTTTTTCTTTGCCACTCGACTCGAAACCTCAAGAAATCTCCTCCCTTCCTTCATTCCTTCAATGTGCATCACTATGAGCTTTATCTCTGGATCCTGTTCAAAGTATTCCAAGCAGTCGATGCAGTCGATGTCGCAGGCGTTCCCTAAATCGATTCCCTTTCCCACTAGCTTTAATTGGGGACTGTTAGCGAAGAACATCCCGGTCTGGCAAATAAGGCCAATGGGAATCCTCTCCGTATACAGCATCCTGGCAAAAGATGTACTAAAGTTGCTGAAAGCGTTAACTGTTCCTATGGTATTGGGACCTAATATCCTTGCTCCTCCCTCCTTGGCGATTTTAAGCACCTCTTTTTGTAGCTCCTTGCCCTCCTCGCCACTAGCGTCGGCAAAACCTTGGCTTATAATTATTATTGACTTTATACCCTTCTCCGTGCATTCCCTGACAATGCCAGGCACTATGGACCTCGGAGTTGCTATTACAGCGAGGTCAACCTCTCCTGGAATTTCCTTCACGCAGGGGTAAGTTTTTACCCCCGAAATTTCACTCTCTCGGGGATGTATTGGATAGAGCGCCCCTTTGTAGCCACACTCAAGTAGAAATTTTAGGATACTAAGTTCTAACTCCATAACATGCATTCTAAATCCAATAAAGGCAATGGATTCAGGTTCAAAGAATGGTTTTAATTGCTCAACAGTATTCATAGCCCCAAAGATAGTGTCAAATTATAGTTATCCTCAAAGATAATTGCTAATGTTGCTATTAAGGTTGCCTCGCTTTTGCCTTTCCCATGTGGAAGGAGAAGAGATTAGATTAGCAGTGAAGGCTATTCTATCCACGGACTTTGGGGAGCATCAGCACAATCACCGTGAGAAGAGCTGCAATAGCAGCGATGGAATAAAGTCCAGCGCCAGCAGCTAAACCGATGGCGGCAGTTACCCAAATGCATGCTGCGCTGGTTAGCCCTGCTACCCCATCTCCATGCATGCCACGGAAGATAACCCCGGCGCCAATGAAACCAACTCCAGCTACTACCCCAGCAGCAACACGTGCGGGGTCGGCATTACCGCCAAAGGCGAAAGAAGCCACAGTGAATAAAGCTGCGCCTAAAGCGATGCATGCGTGAGTGCGTAATCCTGCTGCTTTCCCAGCTCGTTCACGGTAGTAGCCAATGCCAACTCCCAGGATAGTAGCCAATACCAGGCGCAATATCATTTCCCCCCATAGTTCCCACCATAGATTCAATTGACTGCTCCTTTCTTAGCTGATTTTCTGGCTAAAAGCCGATTCAAGGCATTCATGTATGCCTTAGCACTGGCGACGATAATGTCAGTGGAGGCGCCACGGCCAGTATAGGTTAAACCTTCACTTTCAATCCTTACTAACACCTCTCCGATGGCATCAATGCCCTCGGTAACCGATCTAACGGTGAACTCTGTGAGCTTATTGGGTATGCCAACTATGCGGTTAATAGCTTTATATACTGCATCTACAGGTCCTGTGCCTAATGCAGCATCAGCTAGACTTCGCCCATCAGGAGCAATGAGCCTAACTGTAGCTGTAGGAAGGCTATGGTCGCCACAGGAAACTTCAACATGGTCAATGTGGTATAGCTCGACAGTGGTGCGTAGTTCCTCGGCTATCAAGGATTCAATGTCTCGGTCTGTAATTTCCTTTTTCTTATCAGCTAACTCCTTGAAGCCCTGGAAGGCATGGTTTAGTGCCTCTTCGTTCAAAGTATAGCCAAGCTCGGCCAATCGCTCCTTAAAAGCATGTTTGCCACTTAGCTTACTTAGTACCAGGGTGCTTGAGGGGATGCCTACGGCTCTGGGGTCCATGATTTCATAAGTGATGGCTTTTTTGAGCACACCATCCTGGTGGATGCCTGATTGATGGCGGAAGGCATTTGCCCCAATGATAGCCTTGTTAGGCTGGATAGAAAAGCCAGTGAGCTCGCTTACCAAACGACTCGTCCTATATATTCGGGTAGTATCAATATCGGTAGCGAGGTTGAAGAAGTCCTGACGGGTCTTTAGCGCCATGACAATTTCCTCCAAAGAGGCATTGCCAGCGCGCTCGCCAATGCCGTTGATGGTGCACTCAACTTGCCGCGCCCCCTTTTGTATTGCCTCAAGGCTATTAGCTACTGCCAGGCCTAAATCATTATGGCAGTGAACGCTCACTATAGCCTTAGAGATATTAGGCACATTAGAAAGGATACCTTGAATTAAATCGCCGAATTCCTGAGGAGCAGCATAACCTACAGTATCAGGGATATTCACCGTGGTTGCTCCAGCATCAATCACCGCTTCTAGAATTTGGTAAATGTAAGCTGGCTCGGCGCGGGAAGCATCCATAGGTGAGAACTCAACATCATCTAAGTAATTTTTAGCTCGAGCCACCATTCCCTTAGATAGTTGCAGAATTTCCTCCCGACTCTTCTTAAGTTGGTAAGACAGATGAATATCTGAGGCTGAGAGGAAGATATGGACTCGAGGATGGTCTGCCTCTTTGATTGCTTCCCAAGCTTTATCCACAGCTTCAGCGCTAGCTGAGGAGAGGGCGCAAATTACAGGGCGCTTGACCTCTTGGACAATAAGATGAACCGCTTCAAAATCGCCAGGTGAGCTGGCAGGAAAGCCAGCTTCAATAACATCAACGCCAAGCTTATCTAATTGCCGTGCTATTTCCAGCTTTTCCTGGGCATTTAAGCTTGCCCCTGCAGCCTGCTCCCCATCCCTTAGAGTGGTGTCAAAGATGATTACTTTATCCATGGTTTACTCCTTAACTTGATTCTCTTTAATCTCACCCGCTGTTTCCTTCAACAGCCTTAAAGCTTCATCTTCAGCGAGGTATTCCTTCAAAAAGTCGTACATCGCCATCCAGTAATTATAAGTATTTTGGATAGCTTTTTGTATTGGCTTCCTTTTATTAAGGAGTTGATCCTTGAGATAGTTGAGAACCGGGTGAGGCATTTTCTATCCATTCTTACCCCTTCAGCCAGGGCATCATATCTCTGAGCTTTTTGCCCACAATCTCAATGGGATGCTCAGCATCTCTTCGTTTCAGGGCATTAAAGCTAGGACGACCTGCCTGATTTTCCAGAATCCATTCTTTGGCAAAGCTGCCATCCTGAATTTCTGCCAGAATTTGCTCCATCTCTTCTTTAACCATGTCATCAATAACCCGTGGACCTCTAGTATAATCGCCATATTCGGCAGTATCACTTACAGAATAGCGCATGTAATTCAAACCACCCTGATACATAAGGTCAACTATAAGTTTGAGCTCATGGAAACATTCAAAATAAGCAATTTCTGGCTGATAACCTGCCTCTACCAATGTTTCGAAGCCAGCTTTAACCAATGAGGAAACTCCACCGCAGAGCACCGTTTGCTCTCCGAAGAGGTCGGTCTCGGTTTCTTCGGCGAAAGTTGTTTCCAGAACTCCGGCTCTGGCACAGCCAATACCCTTGGCATAAGCTAAGGCAATATCTTTTGCCTTGCCTGAGGCATCTTGTTGAATAGCAACCAAAGCTGGGGCTCCTGAACCTTCAGTATAGAGTTGACGCAATAAATGCCCAGGGCATTTAGGGGCAATCATGCTAACATCAATATCAGGAGGCGTTACAATTTGGGAATAATGGATATTAAAACCATGGGCAAACATCAAAGTTTTACCCTTGCCCATCTCCCTTTCAAGCGACTCATGGTAAATTTGAGACTGTAAATTATCAGGGGCGAGCATGACAATGATAGCTGCCTCTTTAGCTACCTCAGTGGCGCTAGCTACCTTAAAACCAGCACTTTGCGCTGCTTTCCACCCTTCACTGCCTGATGCTTCGGCAACAATAACTTGACAGCCACTATCCCTGAGATTTTGGGCATGGGCATGCCCCTGACTACCATAACCAACAATGCCAATCATCCTTCCCTTAATTAAGTCCAGGTTAGCGTCCTTGTCGTAATAAATTTTAGCCATGTTTTCCTCCTTTGAAAAATCCTAATTCCTAATTCCTAAACTCTAAACAAATCCACACTATAAAATTCTAATATCTAAGCCCTAAATCCTAAACAAACCCCTTTGAAATGCAAAAGGCAAAAATAAAAATGCAAAGTGACAGAGCAAAAGGTAAAAAGTTTTGCATTTGGAGTTGTCATTTTGACTTTTGAACTTTGATTTTTAATTTTCTGTATTGTTTAGTATTTCGAATTTCGTGCTTAGAATTTCTCCGTCATTGGCGCCTTGGATTTTCACTAGGCGCCGCCACGAGTCAGTGCAATTCTGCCTGTTCTGCTGACCTCTTTAATTCCGAAGCTACGGAGAAGCTCAAGTAGAGAATTTACCTTATCCTCATCACCAGTAACTTCTACTGTTAGTGAATTAGAGGCAACATCAACTATGTTGGCTCGGAAAATATCAACAATCTGTATAATCTCACTTCTTGTCGAAGCAGTAGCTTTGACTTTGATCAATGCCAATTCTCTGGTTACTATATCTTCTTCGGTTATATCAGTCACCCTAACCACATTGATTAACTTGTCTAATTGCTTCCTGACCTGTTCTACCTCGGCAGAATCACCACCGACAACGACAGTCATGCGAGATAAGCCAGGCTGTTCACTACGCCCTACAGCAAGGCTCTCTATGTTAAAATCGCGGCGCCTAAATAGGCTAGCTACCCTGTTTAGGACACCAGGTTTATTTTCTACTAAAGCTACCAAGGTATGTCTTGTATTAGACAATTCACCCCCAACAAAAGTCAAAAATTTTTATCTTTGATTTGTATTTTTTCATTTTGCATTTTAATCTTTTATTTAGCTGTGCTTGTTTCTACTACCTCTGGCTTGGGCAATTCTAAAATTTCGAACAAGCTTCCCCCAGGCTGTACCATAGGATAAACATTCTCCTCTGGCTCAACAATAAAATCAATAAGAAAGGGTCCAGGGTAATCCATTGCCTTCTGTATAGCCGGAATGACTTCCTCTCTACGCTTTACCCTGACACCGGGAATATCATAGGCTTCGGCAATCTTGACAAAATCGGGATTCCAAAGCTTTGTATCAACATAGCGACGCGCATAAAATAATTCTTGCCATTGTCTTACCATCCCTAAATAGCCATTGTTAATGATAGCTATCTTTATGGCGATATTTTCCTGTGCTATAGTGGCTAACTCCTGAATAGTCATTTGAAAACCACCATCACCGGCAACGCACCATACCATTTCCTCAGGGCGACCAACCTTAGCTCCTATAGCAGCAGGAAGCTCAAATCCCATAGTGCCTAAGCCTCCCGAGGATATAAGGCTGTTTGGTTTGGTATAAACATAATGCTGTGCTGCCCACATTTGATTCTGCCCCACGCCGGTGACTATTATGGCATCACCTTGAGTGAGCTCAGAAATCTGGTGAATAACATATTGAGGCAAGAGCTCATCATTTTGCCTGATTTCCAGTGACGGGTGTTCAGAGCGCCATTGCTCTAGTTGAGATAGCCAATCTAAATGGTTTCTGTTTTCAATCTCCTTATTTATAGTTTCCAGTACGCTTTTAGCATCTCCCACTATAGGAATATCTACGGGCACATTCTTTCCTATCTCCGCAGGGTCGATATCAATATGAATAATGCGGGCTTGAGGAGCAAAATCCTTGGTGTTTGCTGTAGCTCGGTCGTCAAATCTCATGCCAATAGCAACAATGACATCAGCGTTTTGCACTGCCATATTGGCATAAGCCATACCATGCATCCCTAGCATGCCCAAACTAAGCACATGATTCCCGGGGAATGCGCCAATGCCAAGCAGGGTGCTAACCACCGGTATTTGTGCCTTCTCAGCTAATTCCTTAAATTCATCGAACGCTTGGGAAATAATTATTCCCCTGCCGGCAATGATAACAGGTCTTTCGGCTTCATTAATAAGCTTTGCCGCCCTCTTAATTTGAACTGAATGACCTTTAGAGACAAACTTATAGCCCGGCAGATCAACTTTATCAGGATAAACAAATTCCACTTCTTCCTGTTGGACATCTCTCGGTATATCAATAAGCACAGGTCCCGGCCTTCCTGTCTGGGCAATGTAGAAAGCTTCTTTAACCGTTTTAGCCAGCTCTGCGGCACCAGCGACAAGATAATTATGCTTGGTGATAGGGAGTGTAATGCCTGTAATATCTGCCTCCTGAAAACCATCCTTTCCAATAAAAGGTCTGGCTACCTGACCAGTTATAGCTATTATGGGAGAGGAATCCATATAAGCATCGGCAATTCCAGTTACCAGGTTGGTAGCTCCAGGGCCTGAAGTAGCTATACACACACCTGCCTTATGTGTAGCTCGAGCATAGCCATCAGCGGCGTGAGCTGCTCCCTGCTCATGGCGAACAAGTATATGTCTGAGCTGGGGGTATTGAGGAAAGGTGTCATATATTGGTAAGACAGCGCCACCAAGAATGCCAAAAATAACCTCGACTCCTTCTTTAATTAAACTTTCACACAAAATCTGAGCACCAGTTTTCTTCATAGTAACTCCTTAATCGGTAAACACCGCCCCAGTGCTAGCTGAGCTTACTTTATCACTATACCTCTTAAGATAGCCAGTTTTAATCTTTGGTTCAAAAGGTGGCAGTGAATTTAGTCTTTGCTCTATCTCCTTTTGGTCTAATTCTACTCCCAGCTTATGATTAGGTATATCTATTTTAATGACATCGCCATTTCTCAAGGCAGCTATAGGACCTCTCTTTGCTGCCTCAGGAGAGACATGGCCAATAGAGGCGCCCTTGGTGGCTCCGGAAAAACGCCCATCAGTGATAAGGGCTACCTCTTTATCCATACCCATGCCGCTCAAGAGAGAGGTAGGCGTTAGCATCTCACGCATTCCAGGGCCCCCTTTTGGTCCCTCATAACGGATGACAACTACATCTCCGGCTTTAATTTCCTTAGCCATTATAGCTGCTGTAGCTGCCTCCTCGCTATCGAAAACCCTCGCTGGACCTTGATGAACCAGCATTTCAGGCGCTACTGCGGCGCTTTTTACCACAGCGCCATCAGGTGCCAGGTTGCCAAATAATATACTAATGCCACCAGTAGCACTATAGGGTTGTGATAAAGCTCGGATTAACTCTCTATTTTTGATTTTAGCTCCCTTTATCATTTCGCCTAACGGCTTTCCCAAAACAGTGTTTACCTTAAGATTTAGCAATGGAGACAGCTCTTGCATTATCGCCGGAATGCCGCCAGCTAGGTCCAAATCTTCAATGTGATAATCGCCTGCCGGGCTTAATTTGCATATATGGGGAACATGGTCGCTAATCTCGTTTACCCATGATAGTGTAAAATCGATTCCCGCTTCATGTGCTATTGCGGCAAGATGCAACAAAGAGTTGGTGCTACCCCCCAAAGCCATATCCACAGCGAAGGCATTATAGATGGAATCCTTGGTGATAATATCTTTAGGTCTAATACCCCTGGCTAGCACTTCCATAACTTGCTGCCCCGCTTTATAAGCTAGCTCTATTCGCTGTGCCTGCACTGCTGGTATTGTTCCATTGCCAGGTAAAGCCATACCCAGAGCTTCAGTAAGGCAATTCATGGTATTGGCGGTAAACATTCCAGCGCAACTACCACAGCCAGGACAAGCGATTTCCTCTAACTCTGCCAATTCAGCCTTAGTCATCTTTCCCTGGGCAACCTCACCTACCGCCTGAAAAACCGAGCTGAGGTCCACCGACTTTACTTGATTATCCTGATAAAGCCTTCCTGCCATCATAGGACCACCGCTAATAAAGACGCAAGGCAAATTAAGTCTTACCGCTGCCATTAACATCCCTGGTATTACCTTGTCACAATTGGGAATGAATACCAAACCATCAAAGGCGTGCGCCTCAGCCAGAATCTCACACGAGTCAGCGATAATCTCTCGACTGGGCAAACTATATTTCATTCCTGGATGGTTCATGGCAATGCCATCACAGACAACTATGGTATTAACTTCAAAAGGCACTCCACCTCGGCTGCGAATTCCTTCTTTTACTGCTTGGGCAATAGATTCCAAATGGATGTGTCCTGGAACAACTTCGCTGAAGCTATTAATCACCCCGATAAAATGTTTATCCCAGTCATCCGAGCCACAACCTACAGCACGCAATAGCGATCTATGAGGTGCTCGCTCAATTCCTTTCTTTACAACATCGCTTTTCATTGCTACCTCTCATTTAAGACTAAAAATTAATGCTTCTAAGAATCAATTGTATGTTGCGCAACATAGCATAGCAACCTATCTAGCGTCAATTTGGGCAAGTAATAGAGGTTACTTTGCATAGTTGGCGAATCCCTCTTTCATCAGTTATTGAGACCGATGAAACTACGCAGCTCGCTTTGCTCAAGATAGAGGCAAATGGATCTGACTGTAGCGCTCTTGGGAGACGCTTCAGGTCCCACACAATCAAAGTTAAAGCCACCTACGATTCAGAAGGAGAAGAGATAAACTCATCGAAAATGACGGGTGCCAATCGTTGAAGACTTTCATGGAGGGAGTTATCAGCAAAGCTGTTTAGCAGCGGTGTGATGGAGATTCTGTTTAGCTGCAGAGCCCATATATCAATTCCATGATTGGCATAATACATATCTTTATTATTACGCTTAATGCGGTAATATTCTTCCTTGCTATTCTGATCCTTTTCTACTGTATCACAATAACTTTGCTTGCTTAGCTCGGTAACCTCTATCCCCAAAATTTTCTCCGGAGGCAAGTTAGGCAAATTGACATTTAGCAAGATTTCCCTGGGCAGAGTCTCATCTTTAATCTTAGCCGCTAGCAGAGCCGCCAGCTTAGTAGCGGCTTCGAAATCTAAGCCTTCATAAGCATTTACCGAGATAGCTAAAGATGGAATGCCCCGCAGGTAACCTTGGAGAGCAGCTCCCACGGTACCTGAGACAAAGACATCATAACCTAAGTTTGGTCCTCTATTGACACCAGAGATAACCAAGTCTATTCCTTCAGGGAATAATGACCTGATACCAATAATAACGCAATCAGCAGGAGTGCCTTCCGTGGAATAAGCTTCTACTCTCCTTAGTCGTGACTCCACTTTATTTACTTTGATAGGTTGACGCAAAGTGATAGATGTTCCTCCTCCACTTTGTTCCCACTGAGGCGCTATTACCTTTACATCACCCACTTTCTGAAGCTCTCTGACTGCTGCCCAAAGCCCTGGAGCATCGATGCCATCATCGTTAGTAACCAATATTTTCACCGAGAATGCCCCTCTGCATGCTGTCCCTGGGAAAGAGTAAAACTTAGCTTTATAATTTTCCTATAATTCCTCTTGCTATTGTATATTTCTCTATCTCTTTGGTGCCTTCATATATCTCTTGGATTTTGGCATCTCGGTAGTACCTTTCCACATCATAATCATGCATATATCCATATCCACCATGCAATTGTATTGCCTCATCGCAAACTTCCACAGCTACTCTGGCTGCAAACCATTTTGCCATTGAGAACAGAATAAGGTCAGGTTTACCTTATACATGCCAATGCCTTTTCAAAAGCGCCCTGCGCTATACCTACAGACATTGCCCCCACATATACCCTTGTTGTATCCCAAAAAGCCATTGCCTGCCTGAATCCCTCACCTTCTTTTCCCACGAGGTTCAATGCTAGATTATAGTAACTTCCAGTTGTCCCAGCCCAATAAATCGATTGTTATCAATCTGTAGCCAATCAGTGCATATTGTAGTCAAAATAACTGGCGAAGGCAAGGGAAAGTCTCTGGCAAACCATAGATTGGCACCTTTAGCTTATCAAACGGTATGTTTCTATTCATCCCTTCTCTATAGTATGGCATTACCAAGTCATAGAAGTAATCCCATGCCATCGCCTTTTCCAGAAGCCCCGTCCAGTATTTATCCAGTGTTCCCTAGGTCGGGACATTACCAAAAACATAAAGCAAAGCCAGTTAGCCAGCTTCAACTCCGAACTAAAAGCGAGAAAGCGTAATCTAGTCTTCGCCTTGCAGAATGTCCACTGAAAGCGTTACAATCTCTTCCTCGCCATGTGTGTTCAGATTCTTACTTCTAAAGCTAAATACCAAGCAAGGCACCTTCTTCTATAGTCAGTGGTTTTCTTTAGCTTTTTTCGAATGGAATCACAGGCTGCTTGCTTTTACCCAGCATTTTGGCTAAAATAACTTCTTTTAATTCCTGAGCACGTGATTTTGAGACGGAAAGGAGAGACAGTATGCCATATTATGTAGTGTTTTGATATCCCAAAGGAACTGGAAGAATATAAAACAAAGGGGGTAAAAATGGATTTTGAATTGACTGAAGAACAAAAGATGCTCCAAACAATGGTGCATGATTTTTGCACCAAAGAAATTGAGCCCTACGCCGCTGAATGGGATGAGACCGAGAAATTTCCTTATGAAACGATTAAAAAAATGGCTGAGGCAGGTATGTTTGCTGCAGGGCTACCTATTAGCGTTGGAGGGGATGGCGATCCAATGAGCAATACCATAGTTGCAGAGGAGATATGCTATCGTTCCTCCGGTTTAGGTGTGATATATATATGCAGCACCGGTCTAGCTACATACCCAATAACGCTGCATGGCAATGAAGAGCAAAAGCAAAAGTATCTTACACATACAGTCAAAAACGGAGCAATATCTGCCTTTGGTTTAACTGAACCAATGGCTGGTAGCGATGTTGCTGCTCTAGAAACAAGGTATACTCGAGAAGGTGATTACTACATTCTTAATGGCAGTAAACTTTTCATAACTAATGGCGCTGAAGCTGATTTTATCACTACTTTTGCTACCAAGGATAAATCTCTAGGATACCGAGGCATTAGCGCCTTTGTTGTGGATAAGGGAGCTCCTGGTTTCTCTGTGGGTAAGATAGAAAAGAAAATGGGTATGCATCCCAGCTCAACAACTGAATTAATTTACGATAATTGCAAAATACCTGCTGAAAATCTATTAGGTGAAGAAGGAAGGGGATTTAGAGTAGCTTTGGAGGCAATAGATGAAAGTCGAATTGCCATAGCCGCTCAAGCATTAGGGATTGCCCGAGCAGCTTTTGACGCTGCTGTTGATTATGCCAAGGAAAGGAAGCAATACGGAACAGAGCTTGCTCATCTGCAAGCAATTCAATGGATGATTGCTGATATGGCAACAGATATTGAGACTTCTAGACTGCTAGTCTATTATGCAGCGTGGCTAACAAAGAAAGCAGGAAAAGCTCCCCTTAAAGAATCCGCCATGGCAAAACTTTTTGTTGCTGAAGCAGCTCATAGAGTTTGTCACAAGGCAGTTCAGATTTTTGGCGGCTATGGCTATACTAAGGATTTTGCCGTAGAACGGTATTATCGCGACCAGA
The DNA here is from genome assembly GCA_964585315.1 of uncultured Dehalococcoidales bacterium. Classification (GTDB taxonomy): domain Bacteria; phylum Chloroflexota; class Dehalococcoidia; order GIF9; family AB-539-J10; genus JAUWQI01. Next base: position 17,749 of record CAZPDE010000014.1, read on the forward strand.
GATTAACGGAAATTTACGAAGGAACCTCAGAGATGCAAAGAATGACCATTGCCCGCCAAGTAACCAGCATGAAGTAAAGTTTGACATTGTGAGATTTCCTCTGTACATTATCATAAACGGATTCTCACTCGAGGCCCCGTGGTGTAGCGGTTTTAACATGCCACCCTGTCACGGTGGAGATCGGGGGTTCGAATCCCCCCGGGGTCGCATCGATGTTGGTGAAGTGATGCGCACAGTTTACTTGCTGGGAACTCAAAAGTAACTTAGCGCCGGCGTCTGCGAAATAGAGACAGAAGCCACATCATTGCAAGCACACTGAAGAAAGGAGATATATGGATTCCAGTGCTGCCACCACTCGGAGTAACGGTAGTACGGGATTTATCGTGTGGCATTACTTCAGTTATAGCTTTGTCCTCAACCTCATAGACTCCTAGTTTGGCTCCCATGAATCTCTCTGGCATCCAACCTAAACGGTTGTTCCCGCCAGTAGCCTCAGCCCAGACCCAGCCAGATTCACCATTGATAGAGAGAGTTTGATTAGCCTTTTTATATTCTGGCAAATATACCAATGCCGCGGCATGGTTAGGCGCCAACACTATAGCAGAGCGAATATCTGCCCCCTTATACATAACGGCAAGCAATATGGCATAGTCCTCACAATCACCATAGGCGAAACCCTTATCCTCGATATCAGTTGCCACTTCATCAGCATTCCGAGCGAATTCCTTGAAATCAAACTGGTCGGCATCAGGGGTATACTTGACTTTGTCTCGGGCAAAAAGAAAAATCTTCTCTGCCCTTTGATAAATATCGGGATAATCTTTAGCAAATTGCTCGCCAGCGTGGTAAGCACGGTCGGCATTTTCCCCCAAGCTCTCACCCAGGATAACGGGACAAAATCCCGTTTTAGAAACCTGGAAAAAGCCATCTTCGCCGGCGGCATTAGTGCGGCATACATCCCAATCATCAAAAATCTCTCCGCCACTTTCATAAAATTTTGTTGACTGTACTGCTAAGGCAAGCACAGGCATTATGGCTAACAAGATTGCTATAGAAAATAAAATGGCCCTCAGATATTTGGGCATGGCGGCTCACAAAGGCATTATTAGAGCGCCGTGGATTATCAAACCAAAGAAAACCAGATAACCAAAAACATAGGCTCCAACGGCAACTGGATTCTGCTCAACGCTGCCAAAAGGAATTTTGGGCGTCAACTTGTCTATAATGTACAGTAAGGCTATTCCCAAAAGGAGGCTGACAAAAAAGCTGATGGCAACCAACCCTAATCTTCTGGGCTCGATTAAATTTGCCAACATGCCACCACCGACTACAATAGGTCCAGTTACCACCCCATGAATAACCAAGCCAACTAAAATGATGAAACCAGCTATAAACAGACCTACTGAAACAGGATTTTCTCCTATTCTCTCCCGTTCGTGGATATGCGGTGTAAGTGCATCTAATACCCTGATTCCCAGCCAGGCTAGCAGGACACAAATGAATGTCCAGATTATGACTCTAGCTACCCAAAGTAACACCACTACATAAAAGCCGGTGCTGGGACCTATCTCATTCATAAACATAACTTCTTAAGCAGGATATATTATACTTGACTAAGCGATATTATAAGCCTACCTTAAGGCAGCCATGTTTGCAAGCTTCTGCTTTTGCTATAGCTTCTCTTTATGATATAGTTAGTGATTCTAACCAAAAGCTATCTGGGTGAGATATGGCAAACAAGCGATGGATGATTTCGCCTCAAGTACCAAACGAATATGTGCGTGCTTGTGGCGTCTCCCCAGTAGTGGCTCAACTCCTTTACAATCGTGGTGTTAAGTCAGATGAGACCGAACTCTTTTTGGCTACTGACCATAGGCTCGAAGATAATCCCTTCTTGCTTCCTGATATGTCACAAGCAGTAAGCAGAATCTTCAAGGCATTGCTTTCAGGAGAAAAGATTGGCGTCCATGGCGACTTTGATGTCGATGGCATTACGGCTACAGCCATCCTTGTTGAAGGGCTATCTTGGCTTGGCACTAAAGCTATCCCCTACACTCCTGACCGAGTTAATGAAGGTCATGGTCTAAGCTTGCCAGGCATGGAAAAACTCCGTGAACAGGGAGTTAACTTGGTCATCACCGTTGATTGTGGCATTACTGACCTCACAGAAGCCAAACGAGTTCAAGAAATGGGAATGGATATGATTATCACCGACCACCACATTCCATCGACGAGCTTACCTCAAGCTATAGCCGTAGTTGACCCAAAGCGCAAGGATTCACAATACCCTTGTTCTGAGTTAGCCGGTGTAGGCACTGCTTTTAAGCTTCTACAAGCATTGTTGTATAAAGATAACAGAGAGAAACAGCTTACTGAATTGCTAGACTTGGTAGCCTTGGGCACTGTCGCTGACATGGTGCCCCTTGTTAGTGAGAATCGCTATTTGGTGAAAAAAGGGCTAAAAGTGCTTAACAATACTCACCGCATTGGACTTCAGGAGATGATTAAGCTAACTAGGTTAGAGACAGGCAAGCTTGATGCTGAAAGCATCTCTTGGGTCCTAGGACCTCGCCTCAATGCTGCTAGCAGGATGGACAGCGCCTCTGCCAGCTATCAATTATTGACTACTAGCTCGATAGAGGAAGCTCGCACTCTAGCTGTATGGCTAGAAGAAAAGAACGCTGAGCGGCAAAAGGTGAGCAATGAAGTATTAAGCAAGGCAAAGGAAAGACTAGTCTACAGAGCCTATCCCCCGTTGCTTATAGAAGGCCATGAAAGCTATCCTGTTGGAGTCATTGGGCTCGTCGCTGGCAAGCTAGTGGATGAATTCCATAAGCCCGCTATTATCCTCAATCTTGGCACTGAGTTGTGTCGAGGCAGTTGCCGAAGCATACCGGAGTTCAACATTATGGCTGCCTTGGAACAGTGTCATGATTTGCTTTATAGCTTTGGCGGGCATCCCATGGCTGCTGGTTTTACCGTTGCACGCCAAAATCTAGCCCAATTGGAAGAAAGGCTTATGAAATTAGCCATGAGCCAATTATCTCAACTCGACCTCCATCCTGAATTGGTCATTGATGCCGAGTTTTCTTTGTCTGCTCTCGCTGGCGATACCTTTAATCTAATTCAGCAGTTAGAGCCCTTTGGTCAAGGCAATCCCCGACCTACTTTCCTCACTCGCCAAGTCGAGGTAGCTGAATGCCATAACTTTGGCAGCCAAGACAAATGGCTAAAACTTAAACTCCGGCAAGGGAATATGATATGGGAAGCCGTAAGTTTTGATTCGCAAAAAGTTAAAGAGGAAATTCCATCCTATATAGATATTGTATATAATTTAGAGAAAAGTCGGTGGAATGGAAAGGAAGTGCTGCGCCTTAATCTTCGCGACTTCGCCCCAAGTCAATCTCATTAGCTAGGATATCTCCCAGAGCTTACCATGGACTTAAGCAAAACCTCTCTTTCCTCATGCGATTTTCTGGAAGGCATCTAGTGTATGGGGACTACATCTTTTACATCCTCAGTCGTTTCGCCCTCAACGGCTCGGGTGATAGACCCAAAGCTCTGTATATCTCGTACTGGAAAGGTTCAGGGTCTGTTGTCTGTAGGATATGAATCCGCTCCCCTTTATCATTGGTCAGTGATGCCGTCACCCGGACCTGCTTTGCCAACTGATTCCTTATCGTGCCCCAGCGATGAGCAATGCCTTTCTTCTTCAATTCCCGCTGGATATTCACCAGAAGATGATAGGCTAGCACGATAATGAAAATCCCTTGTTCCAGGACAAGAAATATGCTAGGAAGACTAAATATGGTGGTATTATTGCCTCCGATGCTTATCAAGATGCTATAAGTAGTACTGTGAGACAACCCAAAGAGCGCTTATGATGAGCGTTTGGCCTTTCATAGGAAGGCTAACTGTGTCTCTCATTATCTTGGTTTTCTTTTCTTCCGTTTCTACTTTCTTACCTGGTTTAATAAGGTAGACAGGCAGGCTTAATCACTCTCGTTCAAGCTTCAGACTGATATCCAAAGCTCTAGCTGAATGGGTAAGGGCGCCAACGGAGATAAAATCAACCCCAGTTTCAGCCACAGGTCGAACTTTATCCAGCGTAATGCCTCCAGAGGCTTCAATTAAAGCACGGCCGTGGATTATCTTAACCGCCTGACCCATATCCTCGAGACTCATGTTGTCCAGCATAATGATATCCGCCCCAGCCTCAGCGGCTTCCATCGCTTCTGGCACGGTCTTGACCTCTACCTCGATTTGAGTTTGCCTTGATTGGAGATGGCTTCGTCGCTCCGCTCCTCGCAATGACAAAGGAGCATTTTGTCGAGCCTTTGCTACAATTTCCTTGAGACTTAACCCCCGGCTGTGAAGCGCCGCCAAATGAGTATCTTTGATGAGAATGCCATCACCCAAATTCATACGATGGTTTTCGCCACCACCAACCTTAACAGCATATTTTTCTAATAACCTTAAATTCGGCGTTGTTTTTCGAGTATCCATAATACGCACTGGCAATCCTTTGACCGCTTCTATATAGCGATTTGTTTCTGAGGCAATGCCACTTAACCGCTGGAGGAAATTTAGAGCTACTCTCTCCGCCTTGAGAATGCTAGCAACATCGCCCTCTATCTTAGCCACTATATCGCCGGGTTTAACTCTAGAGCCATCTTCAAGAAGAATATCCACCTTCAACCCTGAATCAACTCGATGGAAAACCCGCTTAGCTACCTCGATGCCAGCCAAAATGCCCTCTTCCTTCGTTACAACAAAGCCTGCTCCTTGCTGGTCATCTGGTATCAAAGCCTCGGCGGTAACATCACCCCAACCAAGATCTTCAGCTAAAGCGTAGTCGATAAGCTCTTCAGCTTGCTGAATATTTAGCAATCTTATCTCCTCACCCTATATTAAGAATAACGCGAATTATGATAATTTCCAATACCTCTCAGTCAAAACTGATTGAGAATATCAAGCACATCGTTGCTTAACTCACAGCCTTTTTCTATAGGCTCGCGTAAAGCTAAAATTGTAGCTAGGCCGTAGTCTATTCTAATCGAAAAATGAGCCTGAGTAAAAGGGTTTCAGGCAACTCGCTTAGCAAATCTTGAGATTTGTTGAAAGAGATTGGAACGAG
>CAZPDE010000015.1:0-22574 GCA_964585315.1 uncultured Dehalococcoidales bacterium
GTGTAAGCGGAGTAATCCGTTTAGCTAAGCCGTACTAATGGCCGAGGCCTTGACTCATGCCAGGCTGAGCACAAAAGCCCATCAATTCGACGCGGGGTAGAGCAGTGGTAGCTCGTCGGGCTCATAACCCGGAGGTCGTTGGTTCAAATCCAACCCCCGCCACCAAGAAAAATAAGAGGGCAGGTCGAGTTGACTTGCCTTTTTTGTTGGAGATGGAGCTGTAATTGCTATTCTGTTATCTTTATAGGAAAGCCCTAAAAAACTCTCGCCATTAGGATAGCCTCGGTAAACGACTGGAGCAGAAGAGCTAGTTTAAAAAGAAAATGGATGCTAGTTTCGAGCAACTTCAGAGCCAGCTAAGGTATACGTTTGATAGCGATGAGAGGCAGATACTAATTAAGGGTATGACAGAGAAGTCATACATTGGAGAACGTGGCGGAATAGAAAAGAGAATGACAGTGGGAAAACACTATGATATCTTCATAGCACATGCTTCAGAAGACAAAATTTTTGTTACCCCTCTAGCTCGTTCTTTACAGGAGAGAGGACTGAAAATCTGGTATGATGATTTTGTGCTTAAGGTTGGCGATTCTTTGCGTCGGGAGATCGACAAGGGACTATCCCACAGTCGGTACGGAGTAGTTGTGCTAAGTCATCATTTCTTCAATAAACACTACCCTCAAAAGGAGATGGATGGGCTTGCCGCTAAAGAGCAATTGGATAGAAAAGTCATTTTGCCAGTATGGCACAATATTGATAGGCAAGACATTACCGCCTACTCACCCACTCTTGCTGATATTAAAGCGGTCAAGTCCAATTTAGGCACCAAGACAGTAACCGACGAGATAATCGAGGCGATCTCCCATAGTTGAGGCTTCGAACCATCCGAGGCTCGCTGGTTCAAATTCAACCAAGATCTAGAAATCAATGCCCTAACCGCCCCAGTTGCTGGAGCAGCCAATCGCCACCATAGACTATGGCGAAACCTATAGCGAGGCAAATTAGGACTATGAGTGGACCTCTAAGAAGAAATTTCCTCATTATATTGCTATGCAGCTTCACTCTGGTTGCTTGGGAGTTTCTGCGTCCTCGGCTCTCTTGGAGACAGCATCCTTATATACCCTTGCCAGGCTTTTACCGTGTTGGCGCATCTTGGCTTTTTCCCTCAGCCGCCGCTTCTCTCTTCGTTCTTGCCTGGTTTCTTTCTTGAGCTGGTTCTGATTTGTGGATTGTTTGCTTACCACTTAACTTCGTATGAGCCGAGGATAAAGTCTAGGTCTTCCTGATAGGTTTTTCTAATCTGAATTGTCATTTTATCCTCTTACCAAATATTATATCACTTTCCCCCTTCTTACTCTACTTTAATGTTAAGTAAATGCTCAGCCGCTTAGCAATATCACCCTGACCATGAATCCTGGCGATAGGAAGGAACTGAAGAGGGAGGATCTCCGAGATTCTTCGGTCGCTTCTCTCCCTCAGAATGACAAGAGGCGGAGGGCTCCCACAGAATAACATTGAAGAGAATGGTTACAACGTTTATATGATCCCAGATAATGCACGAGGTATCTGAATCATTGCAAAAATGACACGAAAATGAAGCTAAATGCATAATTTGGGATGATATAATTTGCAGCCAAGATGAAGAAAGAATTAATGCAAATTTTGGTCTGCCCTCCCGACTTCCTACAAAAGAGGGGATTCGGGGCAAGCTTCAGGTATGGAAATCGCTAAAATCTCAATGTAGCGCCTAGCCAGAAATAAGGACTTGGCAATCACCTACTCATAGCTATGCTCCTATGTCATGTTCGTTCGAGTTAAGCAAATCCCTAATAGCCCTCGTGAATGTTCAGTCTGTGAGAAAGGGCAGCGCCATCTCGCAAAAGATCATGCGTCATATCGGGGTTGCCTACGATGAGGATTATAAGGTTAATATCAAGAATCCAGTCTCAAGATTTGCTAAGCGAGTTGCCTGAAATCTCTTTGCTCAGGCTCATCTTGTATTGGAAGAGACTCTCTTGCAAACCTATGCTCATGATAATCGAGAAAGCGGGTGATAGCCTTAGCCGCATTACTCAAAGAATGATAAACAGGTAAATCACCTTCACGACACTCCCGCTCACAATCAAGAGCTACTTGCCAGCCTTTGGTGGAGACTGCGGAGCCAATTACCGCTGCCATTGGCTTATTTGACTCTTTGTGAGATTTAACGACTTCTTTAGTGATAGTGACAAGTCTAGAAATCTGACTAGATGGGAAAATGCCTGCATGCAAATGAGCTATTAATAGATCAATTCCATCATAATCAAGCATTATCTTGGCACAATCGCAAAATATACCCCAGCCTTGATCCGACAGGTCTACGGGATTACTCAGACCAACCCCTGTGCCGCCTTTCTCCAGATAGCTCTTTAATTTATCTTGAATTGCTGTAGGCAAGCGCGGCACAATCAGCCCAGCATTAGTGCAATCATCGGTAGCTAGAACTGTAACTCCACCACCACCACCAATAATGCCTACCCTCCTCCCCGAAGGTAAAGGCAAATAGGAAAAAGTCACTGCCATATCTACTAGCTCCTCTAGACTGTAAACCCTTATGGCACCAGCCTGGCACAAAAGCCCATCCCATACCTTGTCTGCCCCTGTCAAAGCGCCAGTGTGTGATGCTGCGGCTCTAGTTCCAGCTTCACCAACACCGCTTTTAAGCACTATCACAGGTTTTGCTCTAGCTGCTTCCTTTAATACTTGGCTGAATCGCTGGCCATCCTTAACTCCCTCGATATAGACAAGTATTATTTCTGTATCCGGGTCATCAGCTAAATACTCTATTAAATCGCTCTCATTTACATCGCAGGCATTGCCATAGGCAATAAACTTGCTAAATCGAATGCCTCTCCTATCTCCTTCTTGAATAATGTAAAAAGAGTTGCCGCCACTCTGACAAATAACAGCTACTGAACCGCTTTCCTTGGGGAGATCCCTAGCAAAGGACAACCCCGCTTTAGGACAATATATTCCTATACAATTGGGGCCAATGATGCGAATCCCGTTTTGGCGAGCTAAGGAGGAAATCTTTTCCTCTAATTGGTTGCCTTCTTGAGTACCACTCTCGGAAAAGCCGCCAGTAAATATACTCACTGCATTTACTTTCTTAGCGCTGCAATCTTGGATTAATTGGGGTATCTGAGGAGCTGGGATGCTACAAATAACATAGTCAACTGGCTCTGGAATATCCTTGAGACTAGGATGAACCTTTAATCCTAAAGCCTCTCCACCTTTAGGATTTACAGGATAGATATTGCCCTTAAAGCCGCAATGCAGTAACCCATCCAGAAAGTTTATCCCTCCGAACTGTGCCTTTACACCTTTACTAGAAACTCCCACAACCGCCACCGACCTGGGATTAAAGATACTATCTAAATCTGATTTAACCATTTGTCTCCTTTGAACTTTTATAGTTAGGTTCAAGACTTCAGCAGTGCTCTGCGGCTATTTTCTTGTTGTGGGTCTTTCAGAATTATCTCTTTCCACTTAAAGCAGCTATCTTATCATTACTTTATAGGATACATCAAACTCTCTTAGACAAAAAACAAATAATAGATTAAGATAAGCGTTAATTAAAATAACTATGCTAATGAAGGGGGAAAGGAGCAATGGCAAAGGGTCAAATTCTAAATCGCCAAAGGGTGTTAACCGAGGTTGAATCCAAGGAGCTTCTCAAGCAGGCGGGAATACCCGTTATTGAAACAAAGCTAGCTAGGAGTAAAAAGGAAGCTATTTCCATAAGCAAGGAAATGGGTTTCCCGGTAGTGTTGAAAATAATTTCCCCTGAGGTAGTCCACAAAAGCGATTCCGGCGGCGTTAGATTGGGACTAGCCAATGCTACCCAGGTAGGTAAGGCCTATAGCGAAATTATATCATCTGTGAGACAAAAATACCCCCAAACTATAATTCAGGGTGTATCGGTGCAATCTATGGCTCCGCCCGGAGTAGAAGTAATTATCGGCATGAGCCAAGATCCTCAATTCGGTCCTGTGCTCATGTTTGGCCTCGGTGGTGTGCTAGTAGAGGTATTAAAGGATGTTTCCTTCAGAATAGTCCCAGTTACCAAAAGGGATGCGGGAGAGATGGTCAGTGAAATAAAGGGGTATCCTTTACTAGAGGGATATAGAGGCCAAGAACCAGCCAACATTTCTGCACTGGAAGAGCTGATAGTTAAGGTATCTCAGTTCGTAGAGCAAAACCCCCAGATAGAAGAGCTTGACCTCAATCCTGTATTTGCCTATAAGGATAAGGCTATAGCTGTAGACGCCAGGATAATCATGGAAGGATAACAACTGCAGATCTACTTGCAGTAAATGCCGAGCTTGGAAAGAAATGAAGGCTCACCCTCACTTTAATCCTCTCCCTTCAAGGGAGAGGATTTTTATAAGATTTCCTGCGAAACTCTGAATAATCTGCCAAATGTCCTAAAGCTCTAATAGCTCTATCAGGACTGGGGAAAACTAGCGTTTTGCTCGTTTCCTCTAGTTCAGCCTTAGCTGCGTCAACAAATGGTCCGTAGAGATAAAAAAGCAAAGGCTTAGAGGGAAAATCATTCATTATCTGTTCTACACACTGGTGGAGTTCGGACTGCAAGCTACGTGTTAGAGCGCCAAGTATGCACAGAACTGCATCTACCTGTGGATCGCGAAGCAGATTTCTTATTGCTGCTTCTACTGTTTGAATCAGTGGCTGTTTTGCCACCATTGTTGTCGGCCATACATCCGCCGGATTGCTAACATTCTGCCACGAAGGAGATACAGCATTAAGTTTTTCTATGGTTGTCGGTGATAACCGGGACAACTGTAAACCACTCCTTTCACAGGCATCTATGCCCATGATGCCAACCCCACCGGTCCAGGTAACGATGCCTATTCTCCTCCCTAGCATTAAAGGCAATGTGCCAAAGGCTTTTACCATATCACCCAGCTCCTCTATATCGCTCACCCTTGTTATCCCAGATTTCTTAAGTGCTACATCCCATACTTCATCCTTGCCTACCAGAGAACCTGTATGAGATTGAACTGCTTGAACAGATACTAAACTTCTCCCTGTTTTTAAAACCACTATAGGCTTCTTATGAACCACTCTATTAGCTATCTTGAGAAATTTCTTGCCATCTCGCATGCCTTCAATATGCAAGACAATTACCTTAGTATCAACATCCTGCTCAAAGTATTCCAAGCCATCAGCGAAATCAACATCACAGCTATTGCCCAAATCCATTCCTTTACCCACCAACCTTAAGTAAGGAAAGTCAACAAAGAAAAATCCAGTCTGGCAAATTATTCCCACGGGTATTTTGCTCATCTCCAACCTGACAAAAGAGGAGCTAAAGTTGGTATAAGCATTAGCTGTGCCAAAAGTGTTTGGCCCTAGTATCCTGACTTTGTTTCCTTTGATGAGCTCATCCAATTCTCTTTGTAGCTGATTGCCTTCCCCATCATCGGCATCGGCAAAACCTTGGGTCACTATTGTTATGGCTTCAATGCTCTTGCCAATGCATTCCTTGACTATCTGGGGAACTAGCTCTCGGGGCAAATTTATCACTGCCAGGTCAATATTTTCGCTTACTTCTCCAACATCGCCATAGGCTTTTATTCCCATAATTTCAGTAGCACGGGGGTTTATAGGATAGATTCTCCCTTGATAGCCATAGTGGAGCAAGTTGCCAAGGATGTCGAGTGATATCCCATCTAAAAATTGCTGTGATCGTGGCACACCAATGAGAGCTACAGATTCAGGCTCCATAAACTTTTTCATTTGAGCTACTATGTCCATGTTACTTAAATCCTAAATTCTAATATCTAAATCCTAAACAAATTCCAAATTTGCCCTTTGGGCAAAATCAGTTGAACTTATTTGATTCCTCCTCTCCACCCCTTTTTGCCTTTGGCAAATTGTTTTGAATTTTGGTCATCAGTGCTTTGATATTGTTTAGCATTTCGTGTTTGGAATTTACCACAATTATGCCTTCTTGTTACCGCCAAATCAAGTTTACTATCCTCAACAACTAAAAGTTGGTAAACTATGGGAGATTGCTTCGCCTTCGACTCGCAATGACAGAGTGAGAGCTCGCAAGGATAAGGTGTTCTCAATGACAGCTAAGATAATCGATGGCAATGGACTAGCCCAGGAGATTTATGATGGACTCAAGGCTGATATAGGGCAATTGAAGGAAAGAGGGGCGACTCCGGGTTTAGGCGTGCTATTGGTAGGAGAAGACCCAGCCTCTGTTTCCTATGTCAAACGCAAGACAAAAGCCTGCGCTCAAATAGATATTTATGAAGAGACAGTGCATCTGCCGCCAGATACTCCTGAGGAAGAGATTTTACGAATTGTTGATTCGCTTAACAAGGACTCGAATTTCCACGGCATTTTGGTGCAATTGCCCTTGCCTGAGCATATCTCTGAGGAAAAAGTAACTAACCGAATTTCCCCAGAAAAGGATGTAGACGCCTTTCACCCTGTGAACATGGGCAAACTGCTTAAAGGTGAACCCTACTTGTTACCTTGCACAGCTCATGGCATTCAGCAACTTCTACTCAGGAGCGGATATGACCCTAGGGGCAAACATGTAGTTATTTGCGGTCGGAGTAACATTGTGGGTAAGCCTTTGGCTGCTATGTTGATGCAAAAGAAGGAAGGAGCTAATGCTACTGTGACCGTGTGCCACACTGGGACGAAGGATTTAGCTTTTTTCACCAGACAAGCCGATATTTTGGTGGCAGCTATGGGCAGCCCTAAGACAATAACTGCTGACATGGTCAAACCGAGAGCAGTGGTCATAGATGTAGGCATGAATCGTGTGGCAGACCCCACGACAAAAACCGGCTACCGATTAGTGGGTGATGTAGATTTCGATGCCATTAGGGAGAAGGCTGAGGCGATAACGCCAGTTCCTGGTGGGGTGGGACCTATGACTGTAGCCATGCTTTTATACAATGTTGTGGCAGCGGCTAAGTGCTGTGATGTTCGGTATTACTAGGGCAGGTAAAGAGTCTCTCACTCATCCCTAGTTTACAGCCTTGGAAACGCCGAACGAAAACTTTACATTGAGTGCTGCCGTAAACTATAATTTGCCACAATGTCCTTTCCAAACCAAATCGATTTAACCATCCTAGACAAGGTGCACCAATTGCTAACTCTTCAAGGGAAGCAAGGCTATATTGTTGGTGGCTTCATTCGTGACTGGCTTTTAGGTAGACAAACCAACGATGTCGACATTGCCGTGGATGGGAACGCTCTAAACATAGCTAAAGATGTAGCTAAAAAGCTTGGAGGCAAATTCGTGCTGCTTGACGAGGCAAACGGCATAGCTAGAGTGGTGATAACGGAGGAAGAACAGCAATGGCATCTCGATTTTTCTTCATTTAGCGGAGACATCGAAACTGACCTTGCCCGCCGCGATTTCACTATAAATGCCATCGCCACGAAGCTTGGACAATTACGGCATTGCTTCGCTTCCCCTTCACTGCTTGCCACGCCTTCGGCTCGCAACTTTGGCTCAGGGCTTCGGCTCACTGCAATGCCATTGCTTATCGACCCCTTTTCGGGAAGGGATGATTTAGAAAATAAAATAGTGCGAGCCGTAAGTGACCAGATATTCGAAGCTGATGCCGCCAGATTACTGCGGGCAGTGAGGTTGGCTGCCGAGCTCGATTTTACTATAGAGCCAGAGACAGAAAGCTTGATTCGTCGCTATTCTCAATCCATCACCAAAGTTCCTGGGGAAAGGGTTAGGGAGGAATTGCTTCGCTTACTCGCTCCGCCTCGAGCTGCCTATTGGCTGAGGTATTTAGACCAGCTTGGCTTGCTTCTAGCCTTAATTCCCGAGCTAAGAGAGAGCAAAGGAGTAGAACAACCCACAGTGCACTTCTGGGATGTCTTTGACCATTCCTTGCAAACGGTGGCGGCAGTAGAATCCTTAATTAGAGAAAGCGACTGGGAATATGGCAGCCAAGGCCTATTAACTACTGCGCCCTGGTCTGATATAATAGAGGCGCATCTGTCGCAGGAAATTTCCCATGGGAGCAATCGCAAGGTTTTGCTTAAGTTAGGTGGGCTACTCCACGATATTGCCAAACCCAGAACAAAGTCTATCGATGATACGGGCAGAGCAAGGTTCTTAGGGCATACTAAACAAGGAGCAGCTATGACTGCTAGCATTTTAGAGAAGTTACGATTTAGCCATCGGGAAATAAATTTGGTGGAAAAGCTCGTTTATCATCACCTTCGCCCTGTCCAGATGGCAAACAAAGAAATGCCTACTCAGCGGGCAATCTATCGCTACTTTCGGGATACCGATGACGCTGGCATCGATATTTTAATTCTAGCTTTAGCTGATTATCTGGCTAGTCGTGGACCTCTTGTGAATAGGGAGGAGTGGAAGAGGCATTGTCAGTTAATGAACTACATATTGACTGAGCACGACAAGCAGCAAGCCAAAATCTTGCCGCCAAAACTAGTCAATGGCCATGACTTGATAAATATCTTTGGCTTAACTCCAGGACCACTGATTGGCGAGCTTCTAGCCATAGTTCATGAAGCCCAAGCCAGCGGTGAGTTAAGCGCCAGGGAAGAAGCGCTAGCTTTAGTGCAGAAGGAATTGTCATTGCGAGCAAAGAGAAGCAATCTCACAAAACAGAAATAGGCTAAGAGGATTGTAGTTGCCCAATTTATTGGGCTTATAAAGATGAAGTGATATGAGAAGAAGAGACATTTATCTACTAATCTTTATTCTGGCGCTGCTTGGCCTTTCACTCTGGTCGATATTGCCTGTACATACTAATTTACTTGGTGAGCACGGATTGAGACTGGGCCTCGACCTCAAGGGCGGCAGCTACCTGGTTTACCAGGCTGACCTCAGCGAGCTTGGCACCGACGAGAACCCATCTGAAATCATGCAGGGAATAAAGAAGGCGATTGAGAGGCGCATCGGTCGTCTTGGCCTTAGTCAGCCCATCGTTCAGGCACAGGAACAAGGGGGGGAGCGTAGCATTGCTATCCAGTTGCCCGGCGCCACTAAAGAGGAAACTGAGGAAGTTAAGAAGAAGATGGTGGCACTTGTTACCTTCATGGAGCAGGATGAGGAAGGAAACTGGATTCCAGCCAAAGGGACAGTCGATGGCGAAGAGCTAACCCTTACCAGTAGATATTTTACGGAGAACACTATGGTCAGGTTGGACCAGCTTAACACCCCGCTGGTGGTATTCCATTGGGATGAAATCGGTCAGGAACTTTCTGAACAGATAACCAGCCGGCTTATAAACAAGCCACTAGCTATTTATCTTGGCGATAAGCAGCTTCTGGGCAAAGATGGTCATCCCATTGCTCCCGTGGTTCGGTCGACAATAAGAGAAAGTGGTCAAATTGAGGGACTAAGTTTGGCAGACGCTGAGGAATTATGTGATTTGCTGAATGCTGGTCGCATCCCGGTTCCCTTAGGCAGTTGGGAGGGAGAAGGTGACTCCCGAGTATTTACGCCCAATGTTCCTTTTTATGATAGGCATGTAGAGCCTACTCTGGGGCAAAAGTCCATTAAGGATAGCATGCTGGCAGTGGAGATTGGAATAATCCTATTGCTGCTATTCATGCTCCTTTATTATCGTCTGCCTGGCTTCATAGCTTGCCTTAGCCTCGCAATTTACGGCGTCATTCTTTTGGCTATCTTTGACCTATTTGATATAACCCTTAATCTGCCTGGCATCGCTGGTTTCATTCTATCTTTAGGCATGGCGGTAGATGCCAATGTCCTCATCTTTGAGCGCGTGAAAGAGGAGCTGCGAGCGGGGCGCACTTTGGGCGCTGCTGTAGAAGCTGGATTTAATCGCGCCTGGACAGCTATCAGAGATAGCAATATCACCACCTTCATTGCCTGCGCTGTCCTCCTCTGGTTTGGCACCAAATTGGGCGCCTTTATGGTCAGTGGTTTTGCCATAACTTTATTTATCGGCGTAGCCCTGTCTATGTTCACTGCTATCGTCATCACACGGACTTTTCTCCGTCTTATTATGGGCAGTGGAGTAGTCACTAACTTGGCAGTTTACGGAGTTAAGAAGTGATAGATTTTGTCGGTAAGAAAAGCTGGTTTTTCCTTATTTCAGCTATAATCATAGTTGTCGGGATAGCTTCCCTAGCTGTTTTTGGATTGCAACCGGGGGTGGATTTCTCTGGTGGCACATCTATGACGCTTCACTTTTCTTCACCTATAGAGAAGAGTCAGTTAGAGCAGACGATGACTGAGTTGGGATATGGTAAAGTAATTCCACGAGGAGCCGAGGGTGACTTCATCCTTCATCTCGAGGGGCTATCATCAGAGGAGGGGGAAGAGCTAGTAGAAGGGTTAGGAGAAAAATTAGGTTGCGAAGTCGAAGTGGTACAATCCTATTCAGCTTCACCCATTGTGGGCAAGGAAACGAGACGCAATGCTGGCATTGCTGTAGTAATAGCTGCTATAGCTATGTTGATTTATATTGCCTGGGCATTTCGCCGCATGCCCAAGCCATTCCGCTGGGGTGCCTGCGCCGTCATTGCCCTTATCCACGATGTGTTTATAATAGTAGGCATTTTCTCCATCTTAGGTTGGCTCGCTGGGATAGAGGTCGATGCCATGTTTATCACGGGGCTGTTGGCAGTGGTGGGCTATAGCATCAATAACACCGTGGTCATCTTTGACCGCATTCGAGAAAATGTATCTAGGCATATTAGTCCCGATTTCGCCGTGACAGTAAACTCTAGCATCGTGGAAACACTGGGGCGTTCCTTAAACACTGCTCTAACCACTCTTTTCGTCATTTTGGCTCTGTTTCTCTTCGGCGGAGCTACCATTCACTACTTTGTTTTAGTGCTGCTCTTCGGTGTTATCATTGGCACCTATAGCTCAATTTGCGTTAGCAGCCAGCTTCTTGTAGTGTGGGAAAAAGGTGAATGGGGCACCCTCCTACCATTTTCCAGGAAATCTGCGTAAAAAATCAAAGGGCAAAGAGAGCTTCACTTTTGATATGTAATTTTGCATTCTCATTTTTCAATTAGAATAGACTCAATCTTGCCTCAATCCGGCTTTTCCAATATACTGGCGAGGGATTTTTGTTTTATGGAGAGGCAAGTAGCTAATATCATCCTCGCGGGTTTTTCTGGCACGGGCAAATCTCTGGTGGCTAAAGAGGTAGCTCAACGGTTGAATTGGGATTTCATTGATACTGATGAAGAGATAGTTAAACAAGTGGGCAAGCCTATTGCTGACATTTTTGGGCAGGATGGAGAAAAGAAGTTCAGGGAGCTAGAGCGCCAGGTGATTGAGAAAGCTTGTCAGCAAAAACAAGCAGTTATAGCCATTGGTGGTGGCGCCATCGTTGACCCTCAAAATTATGAGCTGCTTGCCAAAAATGGCTTCATTGTTTGCCTCGAGGCTAAACCAGAAACAATCTATCAACGCTTGTTCCGGGACGCTATTTATGTTCCTGAAACTGAAGTTCGCCCTCTTTTGTCTGATGACAAGCCTCTGGAGCGGATAAGGCAACTTAAAGCTTCCAGACAGCCTTACTATGCTAATGCCGACTGGACGATTCACACTGATAATTTGAGCGTTACTGAAGTGGCTGAGGAGGTGATAAGAGGTTGGGGCTCGCAATGACATGGATAAGGATACTGCCTGCGAGGTTAAAACTGCCACTCAGAGTTACCCTGTTTTTGTTGGCTATGGTCTATTAGACAAGCTGGGAGAAAAGATAAAAGAAATTGGCTTGTCTGGCAGAGTCGCCATAATTAGCGATGAAACCGTATTTTCTCTCTATGGCAGCAAAGCTGAAGGAATCCTCAAAAATGCTGGCTTTACAGTCGATTCCTTTGTAGTGCCGCCAGGCGAAGCAACGAAAAACATTGACTTTGCCATCAAAATATATGACTTTCTGGTAGAGCACCGAGCGGAAAGAGATGATATCCTCATTGCCTTGGGTGGTGGCGTGGTAGGCGACCTGGCTGGTTTTGTCGCTGCCACCTTCCTGCGGGGCATACCTTGGATACAGGTGCCCACCAGCTTGATGGCTATGGCTGATGCCAGCATTGGCGGCAAAGTAGGCGTCAACCATCCCCAAGGGAAAAATCTTATTGGCGCTTTTTATCAGCCTAGCTTTGTTCTTGCCGATGTCCAGACTCTTACAACCTTACCCCAACGGGAGTTAACTTCGGGATGGGCTGAAGTTATTAAATATGGCTTAATTCTGGACAAAGATTTTTTTGGATTCTTGGAGTCTAATGTAGAGAGATTGGTAAAGCAAGAGCCAGATGTAGTTAGCAAAGCTATTGCTTGCAGCGCTGCTATTAAGGCTCAGGTCGTCAGCGCGGATGAGAAGGAAAAGGGCAAACGCATTATTCTGAACTATGGACATACCATTGCTCATGGATTAGAGGCAGCCACTGGATATAAGCATTTTCTTCATGGCGAGGCAGTGGCTATTGGCATGATGGGAGCAGCCAAGCTTAGTCAGCGATTGGGCCTTTTATCTCCAGCTATAGTCGAACGGCAGCAAGCTCTACTACAAAGATTTGGCTTGCCCATCAGCTTTTCTAAAATAGATTTACTTGACATAATAAAAGCTATGGAATTGGATAAGAAAACAAGGGGAAAGGCAATTCGTTGGGTGCTTTTACAAGATATAGGCAAGACAGTGATTCGTAGTAATGTATCTCAGCAAGATGTGCTAGATGTTCTTCGGGAGCTAATAGCTATATGAGCGCGGTTGCTATAAGTAGAGGAAAGTCAATCCTAAATTACATTGAGGTATTAAAACCTCGTGAGTCGGGATTGCATATCCTTATGGGTATCGTCGCTGCTCTTATTGTTATTGGGGGTGTTATTACTGCTGGAGGCGTCTTTCCTCTTCGGGAATTTGTTCTTGCTGTTCTTGCCATTGCCTGTGGAGTTCCGGGATGCAATGGACTCACTAATTATCTTGACCGCAATATTGATGCCAAGATGCAGAGAACTTGCCTGAGAGCTTTGCCCTCCAGTCGCATTTATCCCCCAGAAAAATCGTTGCCTTTCATTGTGACATTGATAGTTCTGGGGATAACTCTGGCTTGGTTTATAAATATATGGTGTTTTATCTCTGGACTTGTCGGCGTTATAGCGGCAGCATTATGGCGCAAGACATCTTGGGAAGTTTTTCTGGGGATAGTGGCTGGCTGCGCCCCGGTGCTTATTGGTTGGTTTGCTATAAAGCCAGTATTTGACCTTCAAATCCTGTCCATCTGCCTTTTGGTTGCTGTTTGGATTCCTTTACATGTATGGAGCGTTATGGTTGCTTATCGAGAGGATTATCGCCAGGCTGGCTTGCATTATTTCCCTTTGGATTGGCAAGTTAATAAGTCGGTAAAATTGTTATTCGGACTGTCTTTTCTGCTTTATTTAATCTCTATATTCGTATTCTTTGTTGGTGGATTTCACTTGCCTTATTTTATAATAGCCAACATTCTGGGCATTTTAATGATAACAGCCTGTGGCCGCCTCCTTAGTTCCCAGAGTTCCAAATCAGCCTGGCAGGTATATAAGCTGACTGCCTTTCCTTACCTTGGCATTATCTTTATTACTATGTGCCTTGACGCTTGGCTACTATAGCCTAGATTTCGGAATCCTTGTCCTGCTATCACGTGTCAAATCATTTAAGTATGTAACCCAACTGGTGGTTAACTTCTCTACGGCACAAGTCCTGACAATTCTATCTTGTAACCAACGGTAAGGTCTTTCTACTTTACCTTTAGCCTGAGGGGAAAGGGCATAGGTGACATCCACTCCCAATATTCTCATTACCTGTCTCCATTGAGGGTCGGCTTCATCGGTTTGAAGGACATGTTTCCTCTGCAACGAGTCAACATAATAGCGCGAGGGAATCCCGCAGGTATGCGTCAAAGCTTCTGAAGCTTTGATATGAACCCAGCTTGTTTCTTGCTCAAATAGGTCAGCAGAAAGAAGCATCCTGCTATATAAGTAGTGATAAGCAAGGTAGGATCCTCAATTATAGTTAACCGCTGGCAGGAACTGCCCCTGGCTCAAGATGTGGCGGCGGGTATACCTTCAATTTGCGCCGACCTTGGGGTGACAATACGCACGCTTGTATGAAGTCAGGGTGGGGAGTCGGTAAAGCGCGGCTGTTCATGGGAAGAGTATTGGTCGCCAGGAGAGGGTAACGTAGCATCAGACCCATTGCGCCCTGAGTACCAACGTTTTTCGGCACCTATCGACAAAAGTTGCCGATGATGTAGAGTAACACTAACGGAGAAATGCCTGAGATGGGCAATGAGCGGTTACCCGCCTCGCCACTTCACGGATTCAGGTTTAAAGATAAACGAGGCAGAGGTAAGTGGAGCAGTAAAGGTTTATGTTGATGGTCAACTGGTTAAAGAGATAAACATCACAGAAGAAGAAACAACAATAACTTTTACTGATGAAATAAAAGGGGGAAACACAGTAAAGATAGAGGTCTATGATGCAGAAGACAATCCCATAGCTGAAAAGGAGCTAAGTTTAGAAGGAGAAGGCAGTTTATCAATCAAAATCACCAAGCCAGTTGTCTCCATAGAGAAAGAGAGAGAGCCTTATCTGAGTAACTTAAGATAATCTAACTGAAAAGCCTGATTACCTATTACCTATCAGACTGATACGATTAACTTAAATTGAAAGGATAAGCAAGATGGGCTATGTTAGGGCTAAAGCAATTATTCGAAACCTTCAAAAGAGTAAACCAGGAGAGGTTGAATTTCTTGCTGATTCTGGTGCCTTTTTCCCCACCATATCACCGAGCTTAGCGGAGAGGTTAGGAATAAAGCCAATTGTTAAGACTGAGCTAATCTTGGCTGACAAAAGAAGGGCAAAGGCTATTCTTTCCAATGCTTATTTTAAGCTCCTCGATAGGGAAGGTGTATTCCGAGTAGCCGTAATGAATGTTGCTGAACCCTTATTGGGCTAAGCCTGATAAATCAGGCAACTACAGGATGCTAAATTCTAAGCACGAAGTTCGAAATACTGAACAATATCAAATGACCAAAATCCAAAACAATCTGAGCTTTGGTATTTGAATTTAGATATTAGGATTTTCTCATATTCTATGCGCAGGTATTTATGTCGTCGCATCTAGTTCTATGGCAATCCCTTTCCTCAATTCGCCAGCATCAATCATATAATAGCCTCCCATCTCTGTAAGCAGTCAGTGAGCAACATTCATGGCGCTGTTGGAGCATAACGGCTAGCGGATATTGCCTTGAGCCTTTGGTATTGGGGGGGATATAATATAAAAGTGATTTTCTGGGATAGCCGAGGAGGTGGCTATAGTGTCTACAGGGGATGCTCAGGCAATTCAGTGGCTAAAAAATGCTATTGCTGAAGGCAAAAATTGGTATGTGGCTCTGCTTGAAGCTATTCGGCTATGGAGCAGCCTTGAAGAGGACTATGATGGGCGGCATTACCATTACCTTGTTGATGGCGAAGCTTTCGATTGGCTAGTTCTAGCCGAGAGATTATGCGAGGAGGCAGATGGGCTTATCCCTGAGAAAGAGCGAGTTGACCTTCTTTTCTTCCATAAACCGCCGATAGAATTAAGCAAAGACGAGTTTAAAAATCTGATTGGTGATGCTAAATATCAGGCTTGTCTTAACTATCTTTATGGCATCCTTGTGGAACAATTCTTGGTTTTAGCTGTAACTGAAGAGAGCCGAAAGAGAAGAAAGGTTCTAGGCTTGAATAACGATGATGGTATAGTTGATGAGGCATATCAACGCATCTATGGTGCTACCCAGTGCGAATTATTAAAACATTTTAGAAAAGAGAGACATTATCCTCACCGCAGGTCTATAGATTTGAGTGAGCTTAATGAATTTACCTATTGGTTATTTAAGCAGCGCATGAAAAGATGTGACAAGTCCTGCTTTGCCAGTGATACCAAGCAAGCTTTGCTGAAGCTACAGCATTACCGTTCCCTGTTAGCTACGAGGGAGTAGAGCAATCCCCGCAAAGCTGAATAAAAGATTAAAATGCAAAATGAAAAAATACAAAGCAAAGGTCAAAAGTTTTACTTTTTAAGTTGTCATCCCGACTTCATACATTTTCAGGGAAATTAGATGCGTTTTCCCGAAATCAGGGTGCTACATCTTCTCTTCGAGGACTGAGGGAATCCTTTCCCTCAGCTTCTCTATTATATAAGGTGTGCAGCGCCTCGTGACTTCTAAAATGTCGTAGATTTTCCTCGCATGTTTAGACATCTTCGAAGAAAACTCCCTCCAACTACGTATGTTCAAAAAGTCTTAAGATACCCCCCAGCTTGCTGGGGGGTAATTCATTTTGCATTTCAAAGGGGTTGTTTAGGATTTGCTGCATTTTATTGTTGAGCACGTAGTCTTAGCTAATCAACCCAGGCTAAGGCTGGGCACTACATCTAAGTCATAGCTGCTTGTTTTTGCCAGCTTGGAAATGGTAATAGCCACAAGCGGCTTGTTGAGGGGTTTTCACAGGACAAGCTAACCAGAGCCCTTCAATTGGTAAAGCTCCACCCAAAAATCGGGGGAAAGTAAAATTTTCCTCCCGATTTGTAAGTAAAGTTAAGATAATGCAATTGATAATTAGCACAGTGAATGGGAAAATAGTCCTAGGACTAATGTCCTAGTTGGGAAAGGTAGAGTGCCTCAGCAAGGCATATTTGGCTATATCACCGATATTGTGGCAGGCATAGTTAAGTGGTTCAACATAAATACGGCAGCTCCAGATCCAGCATCGGAATTTACTTTGTGCAGCCCTCCCTGCTTTACCAGGTTCCCACAAAAACGGCCAATTTTTGGCAGCGACCTTATGATGACGATTACCATTGCTGAGATGCTCTTGGGCTTCACGCTGGTCGATCTTGAGCGACAAGGCATGTCTCAAATCCTTATTTGAGGCGGAGATAATGACTTTTGCCCCACGACCTTAAGCTTTACAGGGAGACTTCGGATACCGGTGAGCTAAGGCTTATGAGGCAGCTTTAGACTATAAGGAGGAGAAAAAATGAAAAAGTTAGTTATTTTAGGAGTGCTGTCGCTTGCGGAGGCGGCGCTGATGGTTCCGGTAAGGGTGGTGGGTGAGACCAACGAATTGTTTAAAAAATTGAAAGGTGAACTGTTAAAGCCTGAAAAGTGAACCGTATCTGCATACATCACTCCTTTTATGGAGAGATGTATGCAAATACATAAACGATTTAATGCCGAGCAAGTAAAGGTTTTGCTGAAAGGATACTGCCAAGGGACATTGGACAGGTCAGCAATCGAGGAAATTTTAGGTATTGGTAAAACCAGATTCTTTGCTCTCTTAAGATAGTATCGCCATGACCCGGATAAATTTTCTCTTAGTTATCAGAGGGAAACACCCATGATGTGTATTACTCATTACCCTTTACTCATCACTCGTCACTTATTATCTGCCCATCACCACCTACAACTACTCAGCTATCAAGGGTCGTCTGGCTAAAGGTTTGGGTTGCTACCAACCTCACCCAAGAAAGAAAGCACATGACCGTGAGGTAATTACCACCGCCATTGGCGCTTTAATCCAGCACGATGCCTCACACCACCGCTGGTCGCCTTTATGCCAAGGAGAGGTGGGCTCTAATTACCTCCATATTGTGGAGGCGTTTACTGAGGATGGCACCGGCGGCTTTCACTTCTCATTCAAGGTTAACGCACAGGGAATTAGCGGCGAAGGCGTAGATAGCGGTGCCAAGTATCGAGCTACTGGTGTCAACAAATTCAACCTCGATGTCTCGCCTGAAGATACCTGCAAGCTCACGCGGAGGGCAAACCAACATAGCAGTGGGTTCGAATCAACCCAGACTAAGGCTGGGGACTACATCTAAGTCATAACTGCTTGTTTTACCAGCTTGAAAATGGTAATAGCCACAAGCGGCGACCATAGCGGCATTATCGGTACACAGGTGGGGAGGGGGGATGAGAACGGGGACTGGCGAGGATTTTAGGAAGCGCTCCGTTAAAAACCTGTTAGCGGCTACGCCACCACTAAGCAAAATTTGTTTCACTTGTAATTCTTTTGCCGCATCGATTGTTTTACCAACCAGGACATCGACTACTGCTAACTGGAAGCTTGCTGCAGCGTCGGCTACCAAAAACTCTTCCCTTTGAACGAGATGCCACAGGGCTGTTTTTAAGCCGCTGAAGCTGAAATCGTAGCTTCCCTTGAGCCAGGCTCGGGGAAGGGGGAGGCGAGGAGTTCCAGCGGTAGCTGCTTGTTCCATAGCAGGACCTCCAGGGTAGCCTAAACCCAAGATTCGGGCTGCTTTGTCGAATGCCTCTCCGGCGGCATCATCGCGAGTTCGTCCTAGCTTCTTAAATTGCCCGTGTCCTTCCATTAATACCAAATCGCTATGCCCACCGGAAACGATAAGGCAAAGGCAGGGAAATCTCACCTTGCCCTCGCCATTCGCCCAATGAATTGGGCAACTACAATTGGATGGAGAAGGTAGCCAATTGGCATAGATATGCCCTTCGAGATGGTTAACCCCTGTAATAGGTAATCGTCTAGCTAAAGCGATTGCCTTGGCTACATTAACTCCCACAATCAACGAGCCAGCCAAGCCTGGTCCATAAGTTACAGCGATGCCATCTATATCTTGCCAACCGACCTTGGCTTCAGACATTGCCTCATGTATCACAGAGATAATGGTGAGGAGATGTTGGCGTGAGGCAATTTCTGGCACTATGCCGCCATAGCGAGCATGAATATCTATCTGTGAAGCTACGATATTGGAGATAATCTTGCTGCCATCGGCAACCACTGCGGCGGCGGTTTCATCACAGGAGGTTTCAATGCCTAAGATTTTCATACAGATTAGACTTCTCCTACTAGCTTCCTTGACTCGGACTCATAAACTTGGATGATGCTGCCGCGTGTTACCAGACCTAAAAGCTTTGAGGGGTTTTTCCTATCCACCACAGGCAAGATAGCCACCCTCCTTGCCACCATCAGCTCTAATGCTTGCTCTAGAGTTTCCTCAAGGTGGATTACTACCAAATTGGTTGACATGACACTTTCAATCTTGGTTATGCTCCTTTGCTCCTTAGGAATGGGGAGAATATCTGCATTAGCTATAATTCCCGCTAACTCTCCCCTTGCATTCATCACCGGAGCGTCCATCTTATAACTTCGTATTACTTCGGCTGCCTCGGCTACGCTTGCCTTTGGGGAAAGGCATTTGAAATTGGTGAGCATTGCTTGCTTTACTTGCAGCGTCCTCAGTATCGGAGAGACATATTCATATTTATGAGCCGGGGAAGCTGCTGGGGATGAAATCTGGCTTTCATAAATAGTATTTCTGCCCACTAAAATGTAGGCCAAGCCTGTGGCTATCATAGCTGGAGCTAGCATAGTGTAATTACCTGACATCTCACTCACCATGATAATTACTGCTATGGGGGCATGAGCCACAGCGCCGAAAAGAGCCATCATGCCAACGACAACAAAGGGTTCAGGACTAGACGGCAAATAAGCGAAGAAGCTGTGACCTATGTTCCATAAAGAGGCAGCCAGCATGCCGCCTATAACTAAGCCAGGGGCAAATACTCCGCCACTGCCCCCAGAGCCTATAGAAAAAGAAGTAGCCACTATTTTAGCAAAGACCAGGGCTATTAAAATGGTAAAGGTTAAATTTCCAGGCTCCATCGCCAGTTGAATCCAGCCATATCCCATGCCCAATGTCTGTGGCAAAACAAGCCCGATTAAGCCAGTAACCAAGCCGCCAATGGCTGGCTTGTAATAGTTTGAGATATTTAGACGCCGAAAGAGATTACGCACACCGTAAAATGTGCGGGAGTATAGAATGCCCACTAGTCCACAAAAGATACCCAATATGGCATAGGAGATTAAAGTCTCAGGCTCATGAAAAGCTATGGCAAGATGCTCGCCAAAGACGGGGGTAAATCCTTGCCAACTGGCGAAGATAGAATAACCAATGATTGTAGATATAAATGAGGGAATAAGAGCTTCAATCTCAAATCCTTGTATGTATAAAATCTCAGCGCTTAGTATGGCTCCACCAAGAGGAGCCTTGAATATAGCGCCAATCCCAGCTCCAATCCCCACTGCTGTAGCTAGTCTAAGGTCATGAGCATTAAACTTGAATAGTCGGCCAACTAAGGACCTGCAGCCGGCAGTAATTAAGGCAGTTGGCCCTTCCCTGCCAGCGCTTCCTCCAGAGCCAATAGTGATTGCTGAGGCAATTAACTTTAGCAAAGGAATTCTGGGTCGTATTATTCCATTTTTATGATGGAAGGCGTCTATGGCAGCATCAGTGCCATGGCCTTCAGCCTCGGGAGCGAATTTATATACGATAAAGCCGCTGATTAAGCCCCCGATGGTGGTAACTACCGGAATCATCCACCTTTTGCCTATGCCTGTAACAATAGTTTCTCCTGCTCCAGTAGGAACAGGAGGGGTAAAGCCGGCCCCCAAACCGAGGAAAAGCTTAGTAGCCCAACTTATAGCTGAGAAAAAAGCAATAGAGGCGACACCAGCTACAATGCCAATCAAAATAGCCGCTGGGAGCCATTTTCTTAAGTAAGCGACGCTGAAAGAGGAAGCCAGCTCTCGTAATCGTAGCAATAACTTGCGGTAAGGTCCTTCCATATGGTTACCTTGGTATTTTAGCAGAGAAGCTGAATAATTGCCCTACAGATGATCCGCTGCTGGAGCCAATCTGGACAATTGGTCCTTCTCTTCCCGATGAACCTCTGCTGCCAAGATATATCGATGAAGCCAGCACCTTGATTGCTGTTACTCTGGGACGGACGTGTCCTCCTTCTCTCCACACTGTCGCCATTACTTCGGGGACGCCATGGCCTTTTGCTTCCCCTGTTTTGCTGAAGTAAATGATGCAACCAACAAAGGCCCCAATACCCCAACCCAAGAAGAAATACATTCCTCCCTCAACTCACCCCTGGCGAAAGTTTAATCTACAATCTTCACGAAAGGAGGAGATAGCATCGACATAGAACCACCAGGGGACATTTCTAATGAGTTAAAGTATGGGACATTGCTAAAGAGTCTTGACAATGGAAGAGACTGAATATAGACATAACAGCTTTCTAAACTCTAAACCACTAAAGTAATGGGTTATGCGTGATGCGTAATTACTTTTCACCCATTACTCATTACTTTTCACCCGTTACCTATCGCATTTCGGGTTTCGTGCGTAGGATTTTCACTTTCATCATTTCGTAGTTGCCTGATTCATCAGGCTGCTACCGCCCAATAAATTGGGCAACTACAGAGATTGCTTCGTCGCTTGCCCCTTCGCTTTGCTCAGGGCTTCGGCTCACCCTCGCAATGACAATGGGGAATGTGCCTCACAACGACAAAAGGGAGTGACTAGAGACTAGCGACTGATAGCTGACGGCTGAATGCTGACAGCTAATCATCCGCCTCGCCGTGACAAATTGGCTTTCGGGGGAGAAGCAGGGGGGATAAACCGCTATTTTACACCTTGCCTATGACAAGATATACTATGAAACGACTTAGCAGGTGGGAAGAAAACTTAGAGGTATAAGCGGAAGAGAAGCAATCGAAGCTTTTAAGAAGTTTGGCTATAGCGAGAGGAAAGGTAAAGGAAGCCATGTAAATCTTGTTAAGTTTGGGAGCAGTAGATTGACCATACCGCTCCATAATGAATTAAGCGTGGGGTTATTAACGAACGAAATAAAGAAGGCTGGTTTAACAATAGAAGAATTTTTAGACCTTCTAGGGAGATAATAATGGCTCTGGAATATACTGTGATTCTGCATTGGGATGAGGAATACAGTGGCTATTGGGTAGAGGTGCCAACTCTACCTGGCTGTGTTTCCCAGGGTAAAAGTAAAGATGAAGCGTTAACCAATATCAAAGAGGCTATTGAGCTTCATCTTGAATGTCTGGAAGAAGATGGCGAGGAAATCCCAAGGGAGGAATCCTGTAAAGTAGCCGTGATTGCTAGATAAATTTATCTGTTGTTCTGGATTATGAGAAAGGGGCGAGGCTTTAGCCTCGCCCCTGAGCTTGTTGCACAAACCCATCTGCCAAAACTAAGGTAGCACGGCTGCCAGCTTTAGGAAATCCCCTTACGCAACAGGCTCAAATACTAACAAATATCAAAAATCAAAGATAAAACATCAAAATGACAGACCAACCAAAATTAAAAAATCAAAGATAAAACATCAAAAATCAAAATGACAATTCAAAGCTCAAAAATGCTTTACTAAACTGATCTTTAATTTTTGCTTTGTATTTTTGCCTTTTGCATTTTAATCTTTTATTTAGCTTGGCTTTGTCATTTTGCATCTTGATTTTTGCTTTTTGACTTTCCTTTAGTATTTCGGATTTCGCGCTTAGGATTTCCCCCGCTGTATGGTCGGGGCTTGTCCCTGACCGCTATGTCATTGCGAGCCGAAGGCGTGGCAATCCCCCTTTCTTTATAAATTCTAATATCTAAACTCTAAATTCTAAACAAACCCTAACAAATATTAAAAAT
>CAZPDE010000016.1:0-22464 GCA_964585315.1 uncultured Dehalococcoidales bacterium
TAGGTGGAGACCGCCGATTGAGATTATCACTAACAGGTTTGAGCAACAGATTCTTCATCGATTATTATAGCACTAACAGGCAAGCACCTGGCATACGCTGGCGGGGCATCTTTTTTCATTGATATGGGCTTCATACTCATCACGAAAATAGCGGATGGTAGTGAGCACCGGATTGGGGGCAGTCTGTCCCAGAGCGCAAAGGGAGCCCTGGACTACTGTCTCAGCCAATTCTAAAAGCAAATCGATATCCTCGGACCTGCCCTTCCCTTTGGTAATGTCATCTAGAATCTCAAACATTTGCTCAGTTCCCAGTCGGCACGGTATACACTGACCACAAGATTCCCCGCGAGTGAAATCGAGGAAGTAGCGAGCCACATCAACCATGCAGGTATCCGCATCCATCACCACCATACCCCCGGAGCCCATCATGAAACTAGCCGTTTTTCTAGTTCCCTTATCCAAGCTGGCAAGGAAAATCAGCATTTGAGGCTTTTTGAAGAGTTCTTTAAAGACTTGTAGAAGTCGTCCCATTTCCCTGGGAAGCTGCTGTTACACGGTGGCAATTCGCCATATTGGGCAAAGTAAACTGCTAAAGCTTCAATCTCTGCCTTATCTACCTCCCTCTTTGTGCCTTTTACATGCCTTGCTCGATACTGGAGCCTATGATCCTTATATGGGGCGTGTCTAAAGTTAGTGCAATGCTCCTTCATTAACCAATATGTCTCACCGCCAGAACTAGGTCCACTCCCAAATTCTGAAATTCGTTGAGCCAGGCTGCGGTCTGTTTTGTGAGTTTCATACCCAGACCTGCCAATGTAAATGATGCCATCTGGGTCTGTTCCTCCGATACGTGGAACAGGGATCGGGCTATTGTCTTTATCTACCATTCGAATTTGATAGATACCAAACTTACCCTCCTCGAAGTCACGGGCCCGGTAGATATCGTGCCCCTTATAATTGTTCCAAGCTTCTGTCATCTATTTCCATCCTTACCTTTAGGAAGTGTCTCCTGTTCTTAATGCCTTCTCAGTTTGTGGCCTTCTTTTCGTCCCATAAGTTGTTTTCCTATCAGCCAGCCCGAGGTCTAACCCGTTCTGGAGGAAAGCCAGGGCAATTTCCTTTCAAGGGTTTTGTCTCTGCTCCAAGTCATACACACCACGCGGCAAATTCCACATCTGTTACATTTATCTGCGTCGGCATAAATATTTTTCTACTTAGCTTCGAGGATGATGGCACCTGCGGGGCAAGCAGTCACACAAAAACGCAAGTGCAATATTGAAGGCAAGTCAAATTCAGTATCTTTCCACCCTTAGCCTAAGATTTTCTCTGCCTCTTCCATATCTGATTCCATCACATAGGGGATACCAGAAACATCTGCCGCTTCTCGTGTTAGAGCGACAAGGTCATCTCTATCTATGAAGTTAAGGGCGAATTTGCGCTCACCAGCCATGAGCTGCCTCAAGCCTGTGGCGAGCCTGTCATAATAGGTATAAACACCTATTGCTGCTGGGGGGATCCTTTCGAAATCCTCTCCATATTTTTCCTTAAGTTCGGCTGCTGCAATAAAAGTACGAGAAAGAGCTTCACGGTATTGGTTACCCTCCTCATATTTTTTCCTCAGAAGGTGTTCCTGCGTTTTCCCTACCATAGCTGCAGTAAGTGTGGACCGGCCCATGCATACTGCCTTTATATAAGGTGCCCCCAATGCTAAAGCCTTGAAAATGTGGTCTTCAAGGGCAATCCCCCCAGCTATGGAACAACTAGGGACAAAAGCTCCTTTCTCATCGAGCTTTTTAAGAAACTTATAAAGAAGACTTTCCAGATAAACTGTGGGAATTCCCCATTCGTTCATCATCCGCCATGGGCTCATTCCTGTGCCGCCACCAGCGCCGTCCACAGTGAGAAGGTCTATTTTAGCCTCAGAGGCGAACTTTACCGCTCGGGCTAAATCTGCTGGTCTATAAGCGCCTGTTTTCAAAGTAACATACTTGGCGCCTATTTTCCTTAGTCTTTCCACCTCTCTCAAGAACACCTCCTCATCCACCATACCCAAGCGAGAGTGTCTCTCGAATTCCCTTATTCCCCCAACTTTATAAGCCTCCTGGACAGCGAGGTTCTCAGGGTCTGGAATAACGATATATCCCCTTCGCTTAAGCTCCAAAGCTCTCTCCAAGCTGGGCAACTTAACCTCTCCTCCGATGTCCTTCGCTCCTTGCCCCCACTTTATTTCAATGCCTTCAATTCCGAGTTTCTCTACCGCATATTCTGGAACACCAAGGCGAGTATCCTCAACATTTGCCTGAACCAGCATCGTCCCATAGCCTTCATACCAGTCTTTATATATCTTTACTCTTCTTTCTAGCTCGGGCGATTTCACTACCTTTCCATTCTTAAACTCGGCATTGGAGTCCATGCCACAAACATTCTCTCCACAAACAAGCACAGCTCCACATATGGCAATGGCAATAGCGGCGCCTTCCCAGTTTACCCTGGCTATCTCAGTGGAGCCCAAAGCACCGGTGAAAAAGGGAACCTTCATCTTTATCTTCTTATTGGCTCCTATTTCAGTGGAGACATCAACAACGGGGAAGAGAGCCTTATCCGAGTCTGCTTCCATACCAACCGCACCGACGCAGCTCCCCTGGATATTGAAGTAGGAGAAATCAACAGGATAATCTTTTTCCGCCCCAGCCACGATCTTCCCAAATGGCTGAGGGTAGAGCATCTCTTTCCCTCGAATGGCAGACTTCCCTACCTCGCAAAGTCCAGGGCAACCATCTATGCAGGTTACACATAATCCAGAGCTTGGCGAGGGTGATACCCTATTCTTAGTTTCGGTTGCTGCACTCGCATTAGGTTTGCTTAAAGACATTACTCACCTCCTTTATTTGGTTTCTTCTATAGCTTTTAATACTTGCTTGGCTACTTTCGGGTGCAGTATTCTGCCCGGATGAAAAGGGATAATCACTCTTCTGCTTCCCTTCAAATATATCCTGTGGCTCCCTTTACTTCTAAGCATCTCAAATCCACCCTCCAACAGAATCCTCTCCGCCTCTTGTGGCGTTAGTCTTGGCAATTTAGCCAACTTTTACCTCTAGCGAGGTCGTCAGTATCTCTTTGCTTAGAAGTTCTCTTGCCTCATCTTGTGATAAGGTTTCTATATAGAGTTCGATGGCTTCTTTTATATTGCTTAAAACCTCTTCATAAGAATCTCCTTGTGTCTGACATCCTTCAAGTTCTGGACAGTAGGCGTAATAACCATTTTCATCCCTCTCAATGACAGTGCTGACTTTATATGGCATACCTGACCTCCTTATACTTTTACAGATATTCCTCTTTCCTTCAGGTATCTTTTAGTTTCGGGTATGGATATTTCCCCAAAGTGGAAGATGGAAGCTGCTAAAACCGCCGATGCTTTACCAACTGCTACAGCTTCATAGAGGTGCTCCAGTTTTCCCGCTCCTCCAGAAGCTGTAACTGGAATACTGACAGCCTCAGCTACGGCTTTGGTCATCTCCAAATCGTAGCCTTCTTTGGTGCCATCGGCGTCCTTGCTAGTGAGCAGAATCTCTCCCGCCCCAAGCTCCTCCACCATTTTTGCCCACTCAACCACATCTATTCCTGTTGCTTCACCCCCGCCTTTGACTACTACCTCCAATCGGGGGAGACCACTTTCAGATGGATTTTTTCGCCCATCAATAGCGACAACGAGTTTCTCCTTTCCAAACTTCCCCGAAGCTTCCTTTATAAGCTCAGGATTCTTCACGGCAGCGGTATTTATTGAGACCTTGTCCACACCAAGCTCGAACAAAACCTTCATGTCTTCCACGCTTCTAATCCCACCCCCCACAGCAAAAGGTATAGTAACCTTCTCTGCTACCTTTTTGACCCATTCCAGCCTTGTTCCTCGGTTCTCTACAGTAGCAGCGATGTCGAGGAAGACCAACTCATCAGCGCCCTCTCGACAATAAGCTTCTGCTGCCTCCACCGGGTCCCGAGCATCCCTTAAATTTACAAAGTTTATCCCCTTAACTACGCGACCATTCTTCACATCCAAGCAAGGTATGATTTTTACTGTTTTCATTTCACAACCCTCTTTATAAATCATCTTTTAGCCCTAGTTTGGCTCTGTACTTATTAACAAATTGTTGATATGGATACACATAACCCCATTCTTCTCCATCCTCTGATTCTCCAGCTTGCCTCCTTCTTGCGTTTACGAAGCCCTCGAGCTTATCCCAACATCGAATCATGGGACGACCTAAAAGCTTCAATACATCCTTTTTCGGAATAGCTCCTTCTAAAGTCATGAGGCATAGCACATTACATTTACCTAGAACCGCTTCCACTTTTTCGCGTTGCTCATCACTTAATTCGTTTAGACTGCCATTAAATTTAAACTGCCTTAACACAAATCCTCGATCTTCTCTATCCTTCACACTTCCCCATGCCTCAAGGAAGGAGTTAAAAGCGTTAAGCTTATTTCCTTTTCTTAGCATTATTGCTTGCCAAAATATAGCTATTATTGCTATAGCGGCTATGGCACTAGAAATAGCCGCTATGGCACCAGAATTTGCGCTTACCACTTGCCACATTTTCACAGCTCCCAGAATTTAATCAAGTCTTGATACTCCATAACGGTGCTCATAGCTCGATTTTCTACTTCTATGCCAGACTCAACAGCAGCAGCCATGGGATTAAGCCCACCTACAAGTATCATCCCCACCTTATTTACCTCCACAGGAACTTCACACACCGACTTGCTTATTTCACCCATCATAATCAGCCCACCCATACCAGCTTGTTTCAAGCCAGCAATGACTCTTTCTACTGTGGACTGGCATAAAGCTGGTATCTCACGGAAATTGGCTAATATCCTTCCTTCTCCTTCCCTAACCACCCGACAAACGCTAGTCATTTTACTGGTAATGAATATCTCCGAAGGGTCTAAAGACGAGCCTGAATATTGAATAAGCTCTACAAATCGTAAGGGCTTATGATTTTTGATTTGCAATATGCCACCGAATTTGGAATCCATGGGAACGCCGGCTTTAAGCAAAGCGCCATTGATTATGATGCTGCACACAGTAGCCAAACCTATTTTGCCCTGGGGCACAACTATCCCACCCAGTCTTTCACCTTGATGAGCCATAGCCGCAAGCTCACTGACGCAAATTCCAGATTGGAAGACGCCTTTCATAGCTTCAATTGCCTCTTTGAATTGCACCTCAGGGAAAAAGGAGACATTAACGGGAACCTTGCCTTGGCGTTTACCTATGTCGAAGTCTGTCTGATAGGCAAGAAGCTCAATCTTAGAAGCCACAAAGCCAACCTTGTCGCCGACTAGAGCATTCTCCAGCTCCTCGAGACCCAACTGCGTAATCAACCTCCCATCCCTTCCTATGCTATTGGTAAACCCACGCCCATCCATCAACTTGAGATGGTATCTGACAGCTCGCTCACTCAAGTTGATGCTATAATCTTCGAGATGATGAGAAATAACCCTGGCGCCAAGAGGTCCACTGGATTGACTCAGAACTTTCAGGATAGTTATTACTTTTCTCTCTACCTCTTGAGGTTGTTGATTTAGCAATTATACTCCCTTTAGGTTGACGGTAACCTTTTACCACATAATTTTACTATTTCTATTTTATTCTGTCAAGCTTTTCAAGGCAGCCTGTCAAGGCAGCCTAAATTGCAGAAATGCTTATTGCTATCTGCTATAGTATAATTTGCTGCAGGAAGGAGGAGACAAGTTGCACATTATCAGGATAGGAATGGCTCAAATCAACCCCACTGTGGGTGACCTGAGCGGCAATACCAAGAAGATAATCCAATTTATCGACGAGGCGAAGTCGCTCGGAGTTGACCTGCTGACCTTTCCCGAATTAGCCATAACAGGCTACCCTTCTGAGGATTTGTTGCTCAAGCCGCAGTTTATTAAGCAAAACAAGGAAAGCCTTGAAGAGATAATAAAACACTCCTCAGATATAGCAGTGGTGGTGGGCTTCGTTGATAGCGACAGCAATATATACAATGCTGCCGCCACAATCTACAACAATAAATTGGTAGGCGTCTATCATAAAATTTATCTGCCCAACTATGGCGTATTTGACGAAAATAGGTATTTTCAAGCAGGAGCGGAATACCCTGTATTCATTATTTATGGCATCGGCATAGGCGTAACCATCTGTGAGGATATGTGGTATGAAACTGGGCCAGCGACAGTCCAGGCTTATGCTGGAGCTAGGTTACTAGTTAATATAAGCGCCTCTCCGTATCATGCTGGTAAAGGAGATTTTAGGGAAAGGATGCTCGCCACCAGAGCAAGCGATAATATAGCTATCGTTGCGCATAATAATCTGGTTGGTGGGCAAGACGAGCTGGTCTTTGATGGCAATAGTCTAATTATCGATGAGAAAGGAGAACTTATTGCTCGGGGAAAACAGTTTGAGGAGGAGCTCATAGTTGTAGATTTGGATATGGAATCGGTATTTCGCTCGCAGTTGCATGACCCTCGACGGAGGAAAGAGACACCATGGGTTAAAAAGGAGCTAGAACGAGCTACCAAGATAGAGGTCTCAAATGAATATCCCAAGATTGCCAAGCCATCTTTGCCGCCAAGGCAAATTGAACGGCTGGATGAATTTGCAGAGATATACCAAGCCCTTGTCCTTGGCACTAGAGATTATGTGCGTAAAAATGGCTTCAAGAAGGTAGTTATTGGTTTGTCTGGCGGTATTGACTCATCCCTGGTAGCTGCTATAGCGGTGGATGCTCTGGGAGCTGACAATGTCATAGGCGTTTCCATGCCCTCTCGTTACTCCTCACCTGGCAGCAAATCAGACGCTGATGCGTTGGCAAAGAGTCTAGGAATAGAGCTCAAGGTAATCCCTATTGAAAGAGCATTCAGCGCATATCTAGAAACGCTGGCGGAGCCTTTCAAAGATACCCAGCCAGATGTGACTGAGGAGAATATTCAAGCACGCATCAGGGGCAATATTCTCTTTGCCCTATCCAACAAGTTTGGCTGGCTGGTATTAGCTTGCAGCAATAAAAGCGAGACAGCTACAGGTTATACCACACTTTATGGAGATATGGCTGGCGGATTTATTCCCATCAAGGATGTGCCTAAAACAACGGTTTTTGAATTAGCCAAATACAAGAACCGCCAGGCAGGAAGAGAGGTGATGCCATCAAGCGTTTTAACCAAAGCGCCATCGGCTGAGCTAAGACCAGACCAAAAAGATATAGATACCTTGCCACCATATGAAATTCTAGACCCTATTTTGAAGGCGTATGTGGAAGATGATGCATCGATTGACCAAATTGTAGCCATGGGTTTCGACCGTGAGGTAGTCACGCGAGCAGCTCGTTTGGTGGACCGAAATGAATACAAGCGCCGCCAGGCTGCCCCCGGCATAAAGATAACTCCCAGAGATTTTGGCAGGGATAGAAGATTGCCTATTACTAACCGATTTAGAGAGTAAATCAATTTATAGTATCCTGCAAAAAGTTATACTATGTCATTGTGAAGAGCAAGATTATTCGCTTGTCATTGCGAGACTGGTCCTGAACGAAGTGAAGGAACTCAGCCGAAGCAATCTCAAGGCGGGAGAGCATAGATTGCTTCGCGGAGCCTGTCCTGAGCGAGATTCTTCGCGGAGTTTACCCTGAGCGAGATGAGATTCTTCGCTACGCTCAGAATGACAGGGGGAACGAAGGATTCGCAATGACAGGAAAAATTTGGGCAATGCTTTACATGGTTAACTATAATTTATAGGGGGAAGAGATAAATTGAGAAAAATAGGTGGTATCTTGTTGGGAATTGGCCTAGGGATTTTGCTAGTTTGGGGTCTTTACTGGTTCTTCCGCCTGGCTTTCCTATCATTGCCATTACCTGTTAAAGTTGCCATCGTTACTATTACCATAGGGCTTATCATTCTCCTGGTATCACTAGGTCGAGAGAGATACCAAGCATCGAAGGAAGAGAAGGAGAAGTTCAAGGAGGTAGAAAAATGATTGTGGTTACCACAGAACAGATAGAGGGCAAAAGGATAACAGAAACTCTGGGTTTGGTTAGAGGCAGCACCATTAGAGCCAGACATGTAGGGCGTGATGTTATGGCTGGCTTACGAAACATCGTTGGCGGCGAAGTCAAAGATTACACTGTAATGTTAGCACAAGCTCGAGAGGAAGCTTTGCAGAGGATGATTGAGCAAGCTGAGAAGATGGGAGCTAATGCCGTAGTAGGAGCTAGATTCGTAACCTCCATGGTAATGTCTGGAGCTGCCGAGATGGTAGCCTATGGAACAGCAGTGAAGGTGGTGTAAATTTTATAGTTTCGAGAATGGGTAAGACGCTAGCAGAAAAGATTTTAAGCTCCAAATCACATAGCGAGGTTCAAGCTGGCGATGTTGTCATTGCTGAGGTGGATTTAGTTTTTGTCCAGGATACTACAGGGCCTTTGACTGTAAGGCAATTCAAGGAAACTGGTTTTGAAGTTTTAGCTAAGCCGGAGAAAGCAGTAATATTTCTTGACCATGCTGCTCCCAGCCCCAGTCGACAGCTTTCTAATGACCACATACTTCTTCGCAGCTTTGCTGAGGAAGCTGGCTGCCATATTTATGAAGTAGGCGATGGAATATGCCACCAGCTAATAGCCGAGTATTTCGCCAACTCCGGAGACATTATTGTGGGCTCTGATTCTCATACTGTTACTGCTGGCGCTTTAGGGGCTTTCGCTACCGGCATGGGTTCCAGCGATGTAGCTGTAGCTCTGGCATTTGGTAAAACATGGTTACGCGTGCCAGAAAGTGTTCTCATTAATCTTGATGGCGCCTTTCCAAGAAGAGTTCATGCCAAGGACTTGATTCTGTATCTCATCAGCCAAATTGGGGCTGATGGCGCTACTTACAAGGCTTTAGAATTTGGTGGCGAAGCTCTGGACTCTATCACCATGTCACAACGTCTAACCATAGCCAATATGGCTGTGGAAGCAGGAGCTAAGGTTGGATTATTTCCCAGCGATAAAATTACTCAGGATTTTCTCATAGCCCAAGGCCGAGGCAATGGCTATAAACCACTCTATCCCGATGCTGATGCAAATTATGAACAAGTTATGTCAGTGAACCTCAACCAGCTTGAGCCAATGGTCTCCTGCCCACACTGGGTGGATAATGTCTTTCCAGTTAGCAAAGCAAAGAAAGTCAAGGTACACCAGGTGTTTATTGGTACCTGTACCAATGGACGTCTCGAAGATTTAGCTATAGCTGCTAATATACTCCAGGGCAAGAAAAGACATCCTGATACTAGGCTGCTCATAGCGCCGGCTTCAAGACAGGTATTGTCACAGGCTATAGAAAAGGGTTACATCCAGAGTTTAATCAAATCAGGGGCGGTTATCTTGCCTCCGAGTTGTGCTGCCTGTCTTGGTCTTCACCAAGGAGTATTGGGTGATGGCGAAGTTTGCCTTTCCACTGCTAACCGCAACTTCAAAGGAAGGATGGGCAATCCTGAGGCAGCAATATATCTGTGTAGTCCAGCCACAGCCGCTGCTTCAGCTATAACAGGCGAGATTACAGACCCCAGAGAGATAATATAATGCCTGATTTGGTACTCAAAGGCAAAGTCATTAAACTGGGTGATAATATTTCCACAGACGATATTATCCCTGGTAGATTTGCTCACTTGAGGAGTAACCTCCCTGATCTGGCCAAACACCTCTTAGAGGATACTGCCCCTACCTTTACCTCTAGGGTAAAGCAAGGTGATTTTCTCGTGGCGGGGAAAAACTTTGGACTGGGTTCCAGTCGGGAGCATGCCCCTGTAGTAATCAAGATGTCGGGAATAAGAGCTATCTTAGCTAAGTCAGTAGCTCGTATCTTTTTCAGGAACGCTATAAATCAAGGATTGCCTGTCTTGCTATGTGACACTGATAAAATCGGCGATGGCGACGAGCTAGAGATAAATTTAACTAGAGGACTGGTTGTTAATTTGGCTCCCGGTATTAAGTTAAGCTGCAGCAAAATGCCGCCATTAATGTTTGCTATCATGGAGGAAGGTGGGCTCATCCCTTATATACAGAAGCACAGAGACTTCGAGTTCTAAAAGCAAGACTGTCCTAATTGTCATTCTGAGCGTAGTGAAGAATCTCTTTTAGAGTCGTGCTACAATTAAGAGATGCAATACAAAGTAACTTTCATCCCCGGTGATGGCATAGGTCCTGAGGTAGCTGAAGCAACTCGCAGAGTATTAGAAGCCACAGGGACTGAGTTTCAATGGGACACTGCTATTATAGGCAGCCAGGCTCAGGATAAGTTTGGCGCCCCTCTTCCCGAAAGCGTTCTCCAGTCCATAAGGAGAAACAAAGTCGCACTTAAAGGGCCAGTGACCACGCCCATAGGTAGTGGGTTTAGAAGTGTCAATGTGTCATTGAGGCAAAAATTAGACCTTTATGCCTGTCTCCGCCCTTACAAAATCTATTCTGGTGTGCATACACCCTACAAGGATGTGGACATAGTGGTAGTGAGAGAGAACACCGAAGACCTTTACTCTGGCATCGAATTTGCCAAGGGTGATCCAGAAACAAAGAAGTTGCTAGATTTCGTCCTTGATGCCACTGGTGAAAAAGTAAGGAGAGATTCCGCTGTGAGCTTGAAGGTTATATCGCAAACAGCTAGTAGGCGAATTGCTACATTTGCTTTCGACTATGCCCGGCAAAACGGCAGGAAAAAGGTAACTGCAATTCACAAAGCGAATATACTGAAATTTTCCGACGGGCTTTTCTTAGATACCGCTCGTGAAGTGGCTAAGGAATACCCCGATATAGAATTTACCGACATGGTTTTGGATACAACCTGTATGGAGTTGGTTAAAAACCCCCAGCAATTCGATGTCCTCGTTTTACCTAACTTCTACGGAGATTTCATTTCTGAGCTTTGCGCCGGTCTAGTTGGCGGTATGGGTATAGCTCCTGGCGCCAATATAGGGGATGATGTGGCTATTTTTGAGCCTACCCACGGCAGCGCTCCCAAATATGCGGGGAAAAATAAGGCGAATCCCATGGCAATGATGCTCTCCGCTGTGATGATGCTTCGCTATGTGGGAGAAAAAGACAGCGCTAACAGGCTAGAAGACGCCATAGCTGAAGTCATCGCTGAGGGCAAAAATATCACTTATGACTTAAAACTCGATCGAGATGATGCCACCGCGGTAGGCACCAATCAGGTAGCTGACGCCGTGATAGAAAAGCTAAGCCACGTTTGATTATCTATTCTAACGGGCTCAGTGTTAGGAGCTTCTTGGCAATCTGAGGATACTTGGTAATAAAGAGTAATTCGTCCTCGGTGAGTGGTCTTTGCGCTTCGACATTGGCATATCTTACCAGTTCCAGAATTTCTTGAGCCTCTTTGGCATCATTAAACGATACCGCCATTTGCCCCATTATATGTCTAAACCCTGATATCCCGCTATACTCGCCAGAGCATATTTTCCTACCGGTTTCTACAAACTCTGGCTCACCTCTACCTAATTCATTGAAGTCATATAGCTCGTAGTTCTGAGGGTCTTTCAACACGCCGTTAGCGTGAATGCCAGAAGCATGAGCGAAGGCATTGGCACCAACGCCTGGCTGGTTTATAGCAATAGGAACGCCAAAAGCATAGCTAGCAAATTTGGTTATTTCCCATGCCTTCGTCAAGTCAATCGGGTTTCCCAGAGCATATTTTTCGGCGAAACCCTTAGATTTAGTGACAGCTAGAATGGTGGCCACAAGATCAGCATTGCCGGCTCTTTCTCCAACCCCATTCACCGTGGTATTGATGTAGGCATCCTGGCCGCCATCTAAAGCCCCTTTAGCCCCGGCGAGGGAATTGGCAACAGCCATTCCCAAGTCGCCATGGCAGTGCACCTCGATAGAAATGCCTACATCCTCCGCCAGCGCCTTGGCAGTTTCGTAAATGGTAAAAGGATTATCATAGCCGAGGGTATCACAATATCTAAACCTATGAGCCCCATGTTCTTTAGCTGCTGAGGCAAATCTGATTAGAAAGTCTATATCAGTTCGGGAGGCATCCTCAGCATTTACGCCTATGCTTTCAACTCCATGTGACTTAGTAGCTTCCACAGCATCAACCATCATTTTCAAAATGTCATCTCTGTTCTTTTTCCCTTGGAATTTGCCATTGAGCATCTGGTCTGATGTAGAGATAGATAGATTGAGGTGTCGAATATCGGGAACAAGTCTGAAAGCTGTTTCCACATCATGAGTAGTTGCCCTTATCCATCCTGCTAAACAAATAGGTTTTAGAATTCCCATCTCAGCCAGTTCTAAATTGGCTTGCAGATAAAGTGATTCATGTTTTGTCGTAGGGAAGCCAAATTCCGACTGGAAAATACCCATCTCGTTGAGATGCATATTTATCATCGTCTTTTCCAATTTAGATAGGCCAAGATGTGCAGTTTGAACACCATCGCGATTGGTAACATCTACAAAATAAATCTTAGGCATGTTTGCCCTCCAGGAGAAAGGCTAATTGACAACAATAACTAGTCAGAATATCATTATCTCCTTGTTATTGTCAAAGCGCCGAATTAAATCATCTAAAATCTAACCAAATCCTAAATCCAGCCCAGCTCAAGAGGAATATAGACGCCAAATTAGCCAATCTGTGCCAGGCTTATGGGGAGAAAAGAGAAACCCAACAAGTTGACCCCCACAAAAAATTATCACCTCATACAGTTACATTTTATATGATGCAACAACTCCTAGTTGGGTTACCTGCTTAAATGATTTGACACGGGATGAGTTTGAAAAATTTGTCTTTTTCCTATAAAATCTCCTTAAATTGGGTGGGGTTGATTGGTAGTAGAATGGAGACTATATATCTTAACTAGCAGGGGCCATTAGCTCAGTTGGTTAGAGCACGGTCCTGATAAGGCCGGGGTCTGTGGTTCGAGTCCACAATGGCCCACCATTTAGGTAATAATATTACCCTGATTTAGCTAGTAGTTGGCAAATTATCTTGAGTTCCATAGTTAAAATTCTTCTTTGTCCGTGGCAATTGTATTAGCTCGCCCCTTTGTTAGAATGAGCGAGGGGTAAATCTTGTAATTCACAAACCAGAAACTAATT
Organism: uncultured Dehalococcoidales bacterium; assembly: GCA_964585315.1. Classification (GTDB taxonomy): domain Bacteria; phylum Chloroflexota; class Dehalococcoidia; order GIF9; family AB-539-J10; genus JAUWQI01. The sequence continues at coordinate 13,136 of CAZPDE010000016.1, forward strand.
GTATGTATTGGATACTTATTGTCTGAAAACATATTGGATACTATAAAAGCAAGGTATGTCACCATGAGCATTGAAAGCAGAAGAGACTTAAGCAGCGTTAGCCAACCTTTGCTCAAAAGCAGTGCAATATGCCTTAGACATAGCAGCTTCCCAATTAGGGGCACGACCTTCATCCATAACCATAGCTACTCTATAGATAAGTAGGCGCCCAACTTCAAATTCAACTTGAAGCTGTGCTAGCTTATTACGAATTAAAGAATCCTGAGACAGTTTGGTTCCCTTGCTAAATTTGGATAATGGCTTCGAATAAGGGGTAATTGCCCATGAGACGCTCTATCCTACTTCTCTCGTAATCAAGTTGATGAAGGACCTGGAGAAAGCCACGGTTTTTCTCTCCCACTAAATATCTTTTAGGGACGCGTACCTCATCAAAGAAAACATCATTCCATGCCTCGGTGCCTGTGATATCTATCATATGGATGCGAGTAATCCCAAGTAGATTGGCTGGAAAGATGCATTCACTGATTCCTAGATGCTTTGGCGCCTCTGGGTCTGTTCGCGCTAATACGTAGAAATAATTTACAAACCTGCCGCCGCTAGTCCATATCTTCTGAAGGATAAGACAGTCTATATAGCTGCGCCCCTGCCCGCCATACTCTTTAGGCCAGGTTAAACCAATCCAGCCCTTCTGTGCCGCCTTGTGGCTAAACTCTAGCGAATTGCCTGTCATCAAGACATCGCATTTTGGTGTAAAAGTCCCTCGCCTTATCTCCTCTTCTAGAAAGTGGCGAACTTGCTGCCTAAATTTCTTCTATTCTTCAGTAAAGCTAAAATCCTTTGTCTCCCCTTTAGAGATTGATGTTAGAGTATTTCTTCCAAGGCTCAATTACAGTTTTATTTTCCAAAACAGCTAACGCCTTATTTATAAATTTCCTAGTTAGAACTTGGCACGTAATCAAGGCAATCCTGCAAGGCTAATCACAAGAAGCTTGAACGAGTTGCAAAATCTTCTAGATCGGTGACTGCTCTTTTCCATGTCATCCTTTCCCTCAATGCGCGGCGGCATCTCTTCATCAATTAGATCCTTCCTTGAACATAAAAGTTGTTTCCGCTTCAAGAACAGTCCTCGCTTCCTGATTCTTTACGACCCATTTGAATTTGACTATGCCTCTCTCCCCCTGAATTCCTTTCTTTTCTATAACCTCGGACTCACACCAAATTGTGTCTCCTGGATTCACTGAGCCAAGGAACTTAAGTTTATCAATACCTAGAAAAGCTATTATGTGGTCAACCAACCCCTCTGGATATAGAAGCCCCAGTGTTAGAGCAAGTGTAAGTATGCCAGGAGCAACCCTTCCTTTGAAGCCTAATTTCTTAGCAAATCCATCTTCTAGAAAGAGAGGATTTGTAGCTCCTGTCATAATTGCGAAGACATCTATATCTGTTCCGGTTACAACCCTCCGTCTTGTCGTAATCTTGTCGCCTTTGTTCAATTCTTCGTAATGCATTAACACCTCCTAATTGAATCCTGCTCTTCTCACTTCTCTAAATTCTTGCTACCAGACTTGTCACTCATAAGTTAAGCCTCCTTTAATGTTAAAATTAACGAACCCACTGCCCATTATAGCAAAGCTCGTTTTATAGAAGGAACATCGGCTTTTTTCAGCCACTCCCCCAATAAGCTACCACCTTGGCAACGCTCTCCTGACGCAAAAATCGCCTGATTTTGACAGGCTTACCAAGCAATGCTATTATAACTGATATAAAGGTAGATTTGTAGCGCAGAAGTTTATTATAGCAGTATGTTCAGTGTGATTAACGGGTGGGTTTAGGAGGTGGTAGTAGGTGGACGACGCCGATAGTTGGCTTTTATTAGCCTTTTTAGTTTGTCTGGCTCTTTCAGCTTTCTTTTCTAGTGCTGAGTCAGCTTTTATCTCTCTGCCTAAACTCCGCATAAAGTATTTAGTAGAAAGCGGTGTTAAAGGAGCAAGACAATTAGCTAAAGCTGCGGAGAAGCCAGAGAGATTTTTAGCCACCGTTCTATTGGGTAATAACCTGGTAAATGTGGCTGCGGCTACATTGGGTACTATTATGGCCGTGGCAACCTTTGGGACAATAAAGGGACCAATCGCAGCCACTTTAGGAGTAACTGCATTGATATTGGTCTTCGGAGAGGTTATTCCCAAGACTTTGGCTGTGCATCATGCTCAGCGACTATCTCTGGCTTATATTAATCCATTGAGGATAATAGAATGGTGTTTTTATCCCGTTGTCTTAGCATTGGGTCATATTGGTTTGGGATTTGCCAAAATGGTAACTGCGTCTGAGGAGGATAGGAGGCTGGTGAGTGAGGGTGAGATACGCTCTGCAATAAATGTTGGTGAAAGCGAAGGAGTGGTAGAACAAGATGAAGCAGAGATGTTGCATAAGGTGTTTGAGTTCACTGACCGCGCCGTAAGTAAGATAATGATTCCTAGAACGGAAATTGCATGGGTGGAGCAAGGAACAGAACTAAGCGACTTTCTGGCTATCTATACTCAAACGCCCTACAGCCGTTTCCCCGTGTATAAATGTAATACTGATAATGTGGTGGGCATCTTGTCTGCTAAGGATGTTCTGATGAAGTTAGCTGATGACTCTAGCAACGAAGAAATTGTCATCGATGATTTGATACGACCCGCCTATTTTGTGCCTGAGAGCAAGAAGCTAGGGGAACTTCTCACTGAGATGAGGGATGGTGGCTATCACATAGTGATTATTGTGGATGAGTTTGGGGGCATGGCTGGGATGGCTACCTTGGGTCAGTTAACCGAGGAGATTGTGGGCGATATTCGAGATGAGCTGACTGGCGTAGAGAGGGATTTTGTGGTAACTGGCGACAGTACTTTTCAACTGGACGGAGGATTCCGAGTTGAAGAAGCCAACGAAGAATTGGGACTAGAATTACCTGCGGGTGATTATGAGACTGTGGCTGGCTTTATTCTTAGTCATCTTGGTCGGATACCGAAGCAAGGCGAGCAATTGAAGTATCGAGACTTGAAATTTGTTATCACAGAAATGCGAGGAATGAAGATAGAAAAAGTTATGGTAACCAAGGAGGAAGATACAGCGCCTGTGTCCTAGGTCACAGGCTTATCGCACTAAAGTTTGAAAACAAATTTTGTTATATGGAATTGCCACTTAGTAGGTGCTATTATGTGGGAAACTGGTAAATTAGTATGATACAAAAGGCTCAAATGGAGAAGGCTTATTTAGTGTTTATTAGTCACTCAGAAAAAGATCGCTGGATTGCAAAACAGATCGCTACTCTCATTGAAGAAAAAGGCCGAGAACATGGTGTTCAAACATTTCTTGATGAAAAAGACATAGCGGGCGGAGAGTCGATTCCAGAGTCAATTCGGAGAAATATACAGGAATGCAGGGAATTTCTGGTTCTTCTCAGCCGATATTCCATAGACCGCCCTTGGGTTTTAATAGAGATAGGTGCAGCTTGGGTGCTTGGAAAACGCATTATTGCTATTACAGATAAAGTTACTCCAGATGAGATGCCAGATATAATAACTCCATATAAGGCTATAGATCTTAACAATTTTGATGAATACCTTGAACAATTTATTAATCGTGTAAAGGAGGCAGAGAAATGAATACGATTCAAAAAGAAAGGAGTAAACAAGCTCTCCGCATCTTTTTAAGCTATGCTGTAGTAGATAGAGAATACGCACACAAATTGCATAGCCTTCTGTCTCAACGACCCAATTTATATACATTTACCCCAGAAATGCTTAGTGCGGGAGAGGATTGGGAATCTAAGCTCAAAGATGAGCTTTCTCGAAGTGACATCTTTGTAGTAGTATTGTCGCCAAACTCTATTGATTCAAAGTGGGTGCTACACGAATTAGGTGCAGCATGGGCACTTAACAAGCCAATAATCTTAGTTGTCACACATCCTGAGATACTCTCTAAAATCCCTATGGATTTGAGAAAAGTTCAGTTAGTAGAAATCAAGCATCTTGAAAGTCATCCGGAAGCTATAGACCAGATTCTTGACCTTTGCTACAAGGGAATAGGCAACTTCGTATAACAGCAAGTAAAAGGGCGGCCGAAGATTTCCCCAAATTGCACTTTAGGCAATTTCTTTTATCCGCAAATTATTAATGGAAATCGCTCTTGATCCAGCACGTCAACAGAAAGCGCAGGAGTATAGTAAACTATCGCGGCGTTCGTTATTTCTTGAGCTCGGAATAGGCGCAGCCCTATTACTAGTCCTTCTTTTCACCAATGCCTCGGCCGTGTTAGCTAGTTGGCTAACTTTTCCCTCCACTTGGTCAGCGCCTTTGTGTCTGTTGATTTTGATGCTGGGCTATGGAGTGGTAATAGCGCCGTTAGGCTATTACCAGGATTTCGTATTGCCCCATCGTTATGGCTTGTCAACTCAAACTATGGCAGGCTGGGTAAAGGATAAAATTAAATCTTTGGCGCTGGGACTATTGTTGGGCTTGTGTCTGGTCATAATCATCTATTGGCTTCTGGAGAATCTCCCAGCGTTATGGTGGCTAGCAGCGGGATTGATTATGTTTTTGCTTAGCTTGCTCCTTACCTGGCTAACTCCCACCTTTCTTATGCCTTTATTCTTCAAATTGGAACCCTTGGAGAATGGAGAGCTCAAAGAGAAATTGGCAACTTTAGCCCTCCGGGCTAAAGTTGATATTAAACAGTGCCTCACCATGAATTTAAGTAGCAAAGCCACCACGGCTAATGCTATGCTAAGCGGCTGGGGCAACTCCAGGCGCATCATTATTAGCGATACTTTGCTGCAAGGATATTCAGTAGATGAGATAGAAGTAACTCTAGCTCATGAGTTAGGCCATCACCTCCACCACGATATTGCTAAACTTATGGCAATCCAAGCAGGCGCTTTCTTGCTAGTATTTTATTTAGCCGATCTTGCTCTTAAAGCGGGGGTAGTGTTGTTTTCCTTCCATGGGATTAGCGATGTTGCTGGCCTCCCCTGGCTAATCCTGGTTTTAGCCATATTCATTTTAGTAACTTGTCCAGCGCTTAATTGGTATAATCGCCGTATGGAATTGGAGGCAGATAAGACTGCGTTAGAGTTGGGCAACAACCCCCAAGCCTTCGTCAGTTTGATGACTAAACTGACAGACCAGAATTTATCTGAAGCTGAGCCTGCTCGTTGGGCGAAGCTTCTATTTTATGACCACCCTACCTATAATGAACGTGTGAAGCTAGCTTATGCTATACAAGATCCATCAAGTCAGAATTTTCTTAGCTCTGCTGAGTAGCCGAGGTTTTTGAGTTCCATCACAATTTCACTAGCCTCCTCGGTATCCAGATGAATCAGGAGCGCATTCTCTTTGTCCTCAGACGTGGTGTACATGCTTTTTATCTTCAAGTTGTGTTTACTAATACATTCTATTGCCTTTTCTATATCCTTGGTGTCGCTACATCCATAAATAATGATGCGGGCACCGGGGATGCGTTTCCCACCCCGCTCTATACCCATTAGAGGGTTCAAAACATTGTAGAAGAAATCATTAGTGGTGACTATACCTATTAGATTGTCACCTTCAATCACCGGCAATGAACCAATTCTGTTAGTTTGTCCTATCATGACAGCCTCTTCCACTGTGGTATCGGGGGTGGCTGTAACTACATCCCTTTGCATAATCTCTCCTACTTGCAGCTTAGCTATAAGGTAAGTTAGTTGCTGTCTCGAAAATGAAATGGACGGAGAAGGCAAAGCACGTAGTAACCTATCCTTAGTTATTATGCCAACGAGCTTCCTCCTATCAACCACTGGCAAACGCTCGATGCGGTGGGCTCGCATAATCCCTTGAGCTTCGGGCACGGTGGTGGTACTTGGCACGCTAACCACATTTGTTGTCATAACATCTTTTACAAACATCGCTCTCACCTCCTATTCGATGTTGGCACTCTCATTACCTAACATCTTTTTCCTTTGCACACTTCGACCAAATATGTAATTATATCTTTACACATTATATGGTATTTGTCAAGGTGGCTAGTGTCGGTTACATGACATTTTGCATCTTACTTTGGAGGAGGCAATGCTTTGAAGCTTATTTTGGTTAGGCATGGCGAGACTTATTGGAACGAGGAGAGACGTGTTCAGGGAGGTGGCAGCGATATTGAATTAAATGACATTGGAACAAATCAAGCCCGTAAACTAGCATCATTTCTGAAGAATGAGAACCTCGCTGCTATAATTTCCAGTCCTTTGAAGCGGGCTATGAGCACAGCCGAGGCAATAGCCAGCCACCACCAATTGCCTATAGAAATTGATGCCAGGCTCGGGGAGCTTAACGTTGGTGAGTTGGAGGGTTTGTCTCTCTCCAACTTGAGCACCACCTTTAGCCAATTTTTGATGCAATGGTGGCAGGGAGGAGGCTCAGAAAGATTGCCCTGCGGAGAAAGCCTCATTGAACTGCAGAAAAGAGCCTGGGCGACTATTGAACTTTTACCAGCCCAGCATAAAGACGGAACAGTGGTGGCAGTTAGCCATTACTTTGTTATCCTGGCTATCATCCTCAAGGCTTTGGATTTATCGCTGGAATACTTCACCAAATTTAAGGTAGATCCTGGAAGTGTGAGCATTCTTGAGATTGAAAATCATGGAACCCGCCTCGTGGCGTTTAACGATACCTCTTATTAAAATGTTATCGCGAAGAACTCTCACCTAGCCTCTCCCTTGAAGGGAGAGGAATGTAGTTGCCAAATTTATTGGGCTCAAAGGTGAGAGTGACTAAATACCCAAATCTCTATGAAAAAGGTTGAGTTCGAGTCAAGAGTTATAAGCTTCATTCAGAAGCATAGTCTGATTTCGTCCCAGGAAACATTAGTTGTCGGGGTATCAGGCGGCGCTGATTCAATGTGTTTGCTTCATCTTCTGACAAAATGGCGGGAAAAGCTGGAAGTAAAGCTTCACATAGCTCATCTAGACCATCAGCTTCGAGGTGCTGAATCTGAAGCGGATGCCAGGTATGTGGCTGAGTTAGCTGGCTCCCTTGGCATTCCAGTTACTATTGAGCGGCAAGATGTGGCTACTTACAGGACTAAAAGAAATTGCTCCATTGAGGAAGCTGCCCGAGAACTGAGGTATGACTTTCTTGCTGAGGTAGCCAATGATATTGGAGCGAACAGGGTAGCCATAGGTCATACTCGGGACGACCAGGTAGAAACCGTTTTGATGCATATATTGCGGGGGACGGGAACTTCGGGGCTGCGTGGCATTGAGCCATGCTCACTGATTCCGTCTAAAAGCCGTCAGCTATCAGCTATCAGCTATCAGATTTTAATAGTAAGGCCACTTCTTGATATCACCAGAGAAGAAACATTGAATTATTGCCAAGAATACCAGCTTGAGCCGCGTATCGATTCCTCCAACCTCTCATTATCTTTTCTCCGAAATCGCATTCGCCTTGAGCTATTGCCTTTGCTTAGAAAATATAACCCGAAAGTGGATGAGGCTTTGCTTCGCTTGGCTGAAATCGCCAAAGATGACAGTTCCTTTATGGAACAGCAAGTAGTTGGGTTGTGGGACGAAGTGACCAGGCAGGAAGGGGGTGTTGTGTATCTGGATAAAGGAAAATTTGGTGCCTTGCCTGTAGCTTTACAGAGACAGCTATTAAGGTTAGCTGTAGCTAGGATTCTGGGGGATACCAGAGACATAGAAATCAATCATATTGAGGCAGTAAGGAGTTTATTGAGTAAATCGGTAGGCAAAAGAATTTCCTTGCCCCATGGTATTGTGTGTTGGACTGAATATGATGAGGTCGTTATCGCGGTGAGCCGAAGCCCTGAGCGTAGCGAAGGGGAAGCGAAGCAAGCTCATCTCGCTCAGGATAAACCATGTGGTGAGCAAAGCGAATCTATCCGCGAAGAATCTCACCGCTCAGGACAGGCTCCGCGACCGAAGAATCTCACTCGGGGTAAACTCCCCAGGGGGGCAGCGCAGCAATCTTATGTCCTACTCCCGCCATTGCAAGGTGAGCTTTCCCTCAAAGTGCCTGGGGAGACATGGTTGCCTGGATGGCGGGTAATAGCCAGCATTGTCCCTGTCATTGCGCAAATTTCCTCTAGCATTGCGAGTCGAAGCCCTGGCTGTTCTGAAGCGTATCCTCCTTTTGTCATTGCGCGCGAAGCGAAGCAATCTCATGACGCTCAAGGCAAGCTCAGTGAAGCAATCTCGGCTGAATTCGATTTACACCAAACAGGGATGGAATTATTTGTCCGTCAGCGCCAGCCAGGAGACAGATTTCAGCCTTTGGGAATGAATATGCCCAAGAAGCTCCAAGACTTCATGGTTGATGCCAAGATACCTCTTTCCTGGCGGGACAATATCCCTATAGTTTGCTCTCCCCAGCAAATAATCTGGGTGGTAGGCTGGCGCATCGATGATAGAGTTAAAGTTGCCGAAACTACTAAAGAGATTCTTCGCATGGAGTTTATTAAGTTGTCATGAAAGCAGTAGATAGGGAATTACGAATACGCCGTCTCACTGTTGATGAAGCTTTGTTCCGACTTGACCGATACCTTAGTGATGCTTTTATGGCTGGCTTGCCCTCTGTGCGTATTGTTCACGGCAAGGGAACAGGGACATTGCGCCGAGCTGTGCATGAAGTGTTAGCCAAACATCCTTTGGTTAAATCCTATCGCCTCGGTGACTATGGCGAAGGAGACTACGGTGTTACCATAGTTGAGCTGGCAAGTCGTTAGAGCTTGCCCCTGAGACAAATGACAGTCAAATAATTAAATAATCCCAGATAATGCACGAGGCATCTGAATCATTGCAAAAATGACACGAAAATGAAGCTAAATGCATAATTTGGGATAATTGAGAACGTTTATTAACGGCAAGTTGTCACTCCCCCCTTGTCATTATGAATGAAGCGAAGCGAATGAAGAATCTCAGAGATTGTTCGTCGGCGGCTCAGAATGACAGAATACAAAGTTGCTAGACACTCTCGTAATAGCTATTGATTATCTTCGATTCAGAGTTTTATAATAAGCTTGCTTGATGCTTATTGAGAAATTAGAGCATGGAAACGATTGATAGAATAATAGAGCAAGAGCGAGTTTCTACTGAGCAGAGGGAATCGCTAAGTAAGGTTGAAGAAATACGCAGAGATGTGGACTTCTTTGGCAGGCGACTTGATCGGCTAGCGCAGATGGAAACTCTTCTTAAAGGGAAGTACCGCAAGAAACTGGATGCTCTTAATGACCAGTTTAATAGGGTTGATGGATATCAAAATGAGCTTAAAAGCTTGGCGGAGCAACTTAAGAAAAACAAA
>CAZPDE010000017.1:0-21334 GCA_964585315.1 uncultured Dehalococcoidales bacterium
TATGCAGGTCATCGTGGAAAGTATCGGCATTATGCGAACCAAGATTAGCCTCAATCCCACGAATTGCCAGATTCATTCTAGCTAGACGCCAGGTTGTCCAGTTGGACTCCTGGCCGTAAACGGATATGGCACCAATGCGACCGCCATGCTGACGAATAAATTCCTCGCTCTGGACGAACATCCCACCTGAACCGCAGCATGGGTCATATACTCGCCCCTTAAAGGGTTCAATCATTTCTACCAGCAGCCGGACCACACATCGCGGTGTATAGAACTCTCCTCCCTTTTTACCTTCGGCACTGGCGAATTTACCCAGGAAGTATTCATAGACCCGACCGAGAATATCCTTAGAACGATTCTCTTTGTCACCTAGCCCAATAGTGCCGACAAGGTCAATAAGCTCTCCCTCTTGTTGCTTATCCAGTGTTGGGCGGGCATAGTCCTTAGGCAGCACCCCTTTGAGTGAGGCATTATCACGCTCGATAGCCACCATGGCGTCATCAATCAACTTGCCGATGGTAGGCTGCTTGGCATTTGCCTGAAGATGCGACCAGCGTGCTTCCTTGGGCACCCAAAAGACATTCTCAGCCTTGTACTCATCCCTATTTTCTAAAACTTCGTATCGCTCTTTTGTCTCCTTGATGTAATAGTCATTGGATGGGTCAGAAGTCCACAGACTTAGCTGCTGATAACGTTCCTCGAAAGCATCCGAGATGTATTTTAGAAAAACAAGCCCTAAGACCACATGTTTGTAATCGGACGGGTCCATATGACCACGCAGCCTATCAGCAGCCTGCCAGAGTTTCTCCTCAAAGCCCAAAGTGGCACCGTTCGCCATTTGAGTTGAGTAGCTACTTGATTTTGACGGTTTTCTGCTCGCCATCACATACTCTCATTAACACTAGTTCAAATGTCTTTCAACCTCCCCTCTCAATGTCCATGGCAAAAGAAATAGCCTTGGCAACTAAAGCCATCTTGCTGCGAGGCAGCGTAGCCAAGCTAAATAAAAGATTAAAATACAAAGCAAATTTGCACCTTCGGTGCAAAAGAGGAGTTGAATAAATAATTCAAATTCTTTTGCCAAAGGCAAAAAAGTTTTACTTTTTAAGTTGTCATTTTGAACTTTGATTCTTGATTTTAGATTTTAGTTGGTGCATCTACCACGACTCCTCAGAGAGAACCTGCCCAGCCAGAACTGCCTGTGCCTCGCCTATCGCTGGCTCCTCAGGTAGTCGTCCATATCCCTCCCTGTAAATTTCATCCAGTTGCTCATATTCAGTCTGTTTTAAATATCGCTGACAGGCTTCCCGAATGAATTCTGAGCGAGGCTGGCCTCGTCTTTTGGATATAGCATTCAAAGCATTGAGGAGGCACTCATCCATTGGAACTTGTATTATTTCCTTAGCCATAATAAACCCTCATGCAATTTTCCGCAATACTTTACACAATGGCACTTGGAAATACAACACCCGTTGAATTTTCTCCTAGCTTCCTTTACAATATCCTCGCAATTGGTCAGAAGGTTGACACCGTGCCGGGCGTTTGAGTCGTCCCATGGATATTCTGATATAATTTAATAGTTGTAGGGGCGTAGCTCAGTTTGGCTAGAGCAACGGTCTCCAAAACCGTAGGTCGCGGGTTCGAATCCTGCCGCCCCTGCCATGCCGGGGTGGTGGAATAGGTAGACACGCCATCTTGAGGGGGTGGTGGGCCAAAAGCCCGTGGGAGTTCAAGTCTCCCCCTCGGCACCAAATTTGACTTGCCTAAATCAAGAGAAGTCGGTAAAATTCAATTTAGGGCGGAAGTAGTTCAGCGGTAGAACGCCTCCTTGCCAAGGAGGAGGTCGCGAGTTCGAACCTCGTCTTCCGCTCCATAGAAAATTATGGCGGTGTAGCCAAGAGGTTAAGGCAGGGGTCTGCAAAACCCCCATGCGGCGGTTCGACTCCGCCCGCCGCCTTTTCAAAATTTAAGAACAAGGCTTTAAAAGCTGACTGATTTGTAAGGAAAATATGTGAATGATGATAAGATAAATGCCCGGCAGATGACGACTAATTGGTTTAAAGCATACTGTGAAAGGTACTGCAAAAAACCTCCTTATAAACCAAGAACCAAAGCTGTGGAAGTTGCGTGGCATTATTTCGCTAGCTTTAACGACAGCCCGTCAGGTGTCTCCCCAGCAGCTAAACGTTGGTTTCAAGAAAATGTTGGAAGTTTACCTCAGGGTATATCTTAATAATGCTTTGAGCCGGGGTGGCGGAATGGTAGACGCGGCGGACTTAAAATCCGCTTCCTGCAAGGGAGTGTGGGTTCGAGTCCCTCCCTCGGCACTGAATTACCCGAGTATCTCTTTTTGTTTTTCATCCAGTCCAAGCATCGGCAGACTGAGAGGTTACTCACTTTGTTGACCTGGATGTGCTGCCTTTGAAAGAATCAAAAATATCGCGCAAAATACCTGAATAAAATTATGTTTCAATAACTTAGAAAAATGTCAGCGAATTAAAGGGCTGTTCTCTGGAAGTCAAGAATGAAAGAACTACTTAGCCTTTGGATTGAAAAGCCGGGGGAAGTTTCCCTGCGACAAGAGAGAATAAAGAATCCCTCGGAAGGCGAAGTCTTAGTCAGAGGGCTTTTTTCTGCTCTGAGCCACGGGACAGAAAAACTTATCTACCTTGGCCAGTTCGAAGATAACCTTCCGCTTGACCTTTCAATACCCTCTTTGGGGGGGCAATTTAGTTTCCCGCTCAAATATGGATATTCAAATACTGGAGTAATTGAAGAGGTCGGTGAGGGGGTAGATGAAAACATGGTTGGTAAGAAGGTATTTTCTTTTCAACCTCATCAGAGCTGTTTCTTGGCGCGATTAGAAGAGGTCTTTATTCTCGACCCTCAAAGTGATCTTGAAGATGCCTCCCTTTTCCCTTTCATGGAGACGGCATTGTCCCTTCTTCTTGATAGTACTCCCCGCATTGGTGAATTTGTTTTGGTTCTGGGACAGGGAAGCGTAGGCTTGATGCTTACCGCACTCCTTTCTCGCACCGGAGTCTGCATTGTCTCTGCTGACCCTTATCCCCAAAGACAGGAACTATCTAAGAACTTTGGCGCTTTTCTCGCCTTAGATCCTTATTCTGATAGTTTTCAAAGGGAATGTCTTGAGCTTACCGAAGAAAGGGGATTTGATCTTATCTTCGAAGTTTCCGGAAATCCTCAAGCCATGGATTTGGCATTCTCCGTCGCTGCCTTCGAAGCTGACATCATCGTGGGTTCGTGGTATGGAAAGAGGCCGGTGAATTTAGGAACCACTTTCCATCGGGGCCGTTTTCACCTGAGAAGCAGTCAAGTCTCTACGCTTCCCTCTAAGCTTTTGTGCCGCTGGAGCAAGGAAAGAAGAGGCAAGTTGGCATGGAAGCTTTTAGGTGAAATAAATGTAAAAAGCCTGATTTCGCACCGTTTGCCATTGGAAAGTGGGGCTGAAGCTTTCAAACTGCTGGAAAATCCACCTCCCGACTTGGCCCAAATCATTTTTACCTTATGAGGGAAAGGAGACTTTTATGTATGAATGTGGAGTAGTACGCCGCTTTAAGACAAAACACGCACTGATAGGTGACTTTGGGGAAGAATCGAAGCCTCATTTCCATGACTACAGAGTGGAGATTTCTCTCGAAGGTTACTCTCTTGATGAGGATGGTTTTCTCTTCAACTTGGCGGAGCTGGGAGAAAAGTCCGATGAGGTTATTAGGGCTTTGCTTTCTTATCCCTCTCTTAACCATGTGCCTGGAATTAAAGGGGGAAATCCCAGCGCTGAGAATCTAGCTACTTATATTCTGGAAAGCGTAGCGACAAAACTCGACTTAGAGCGTATCGAGAGCATTGCCATAACTGTCTGGGAAAGCGAATCTGCATGGGCGTCCTATACCTCCTCTGTTAGAGAGCGAAGGGAGTGATGGGGAATGAAAATCGGGCTCATGGTCTATGAATCTCTGAGAGACCAGTCGGGCGGATATTTATATGACCGTAAAGTAGTTGAGTATCTGGAGGATTGTGGACATAAGGTGTTGGTTTACACCTTTCCCTTTGATGCGGCAAGGGTGGTCAGAGATGATATTGAGTTGCTAATTGAAGACGAGCTATGCCATGAAGACCTTCTCGAATTCAATCTGCGCCTTAAGAAGACCTTTCCCGTCCCGCTAATTGCCCTTGTTCATTCTCTTAAATACCTTGAACCTATCCCCAAACAAGAGGAAGAAAAGGGGAAAGAGGAACAGTTCTTAAAAACCTGCGATGCTGTAATAGCAAACAGCGCTAGCACTTCCAAAGAGGTAAAGGAACTGGGGATTGAAGTTCCCACCATTATCTCCTATCCTGGCTGTGATTATCTTGCCCCACCCTCTGACTTTAAAAGAAGAATCCCCAAAGACTTCCTTAATATACTTTCCGTTGGCATTCTTATTCCTCGCAAGGGATTCCATTTACTCATCGAGGCATTGGGAGAGCTTTCCGATTATCCTTGGGAACTTCGTATCGTTGGGGACGAGACACTGGATACTTACTATGTTGAATCTTTGAAGAGGAAGGCTCAAGGGCTTGGGAAGCGGGTGCACTTACTCGGCAAAGTGTCATCTAAGGAACTTTCCGAGATTTACCTTAATTCTGACCTCTTCGTCCTCCCTTCTTACTTTGAAGCTTATGGTATAGTTGTTGCCGAGGCAGTCCTTCACTTTTTGCCGGTTATAGCCTCAAGAGTCGGGGGGATACCCGAGATAATACAGGACCAGAAGGAGGGAATTTTAATCCCCCCTGGAGATAAAGCTGCCTTGAGACGGGCTTTGCAAGATTTTCTGGAGCATCCAGAACACCTTGAGCCTTTCAGAGAGGCGTGTGCTCTACGTCGTTCCACCTTGCCTACTTGGGAAGAGACCGGAAAACTCATAGTAAATTTCGTATCAGGATTCCGTCATGGATGTTTCAGAGCTTGAAGAATATTTCAAGGCTAAGGCTTATGTGGATGAGAAAAGCCTCCATGAGCCAACAAAGTCCCTCTTTCTTTCCTTAGCTGGGGAATTGGAGGGGAGGCTTCTCGACCTTGGTTGTGGTTCGGGGAAGATGCTTCAAAGACTCTTAAGATGTGGCTTCCCTGGATTTATGACTTATGTGGGAGTGGATTCCAATCCCGGGGTAACAAAACCTTTCGAGAATACCTTTACTACCTTCTTTGGTCAAGTCCAAACGAATATGAGAGGGGATGGAATTGAAATTACCGCATCCACAGGAACTCAAATTCTTCTTCACATTGGGGAGGCTGAAGATTTTTTAAGAGAGGAAAGCCAATTTGAAGTTATTACCTCTTGCTCATTCTTCGACCTGGTCAATATGTGCTCCCTTCTTCCCGTTGTTTATGAGAAGTTGAACAGAGGAGGATTAGTCTATTTCATTTGTAACTTCGACGGAGAGACTTCCTTTGAGCCTATAATTTCACCTGAATTGGATGAAAGGGTCATAAGACTGTATCATGATTCGATGATGAAGAGAAACCTGAAGCTCGGGATTCCTGAAGGGGAGTATCGCTCTGGAAGGAAGCTTGCCCCAATATGGCAGAGATGCGGGGGGAAAGCCCTTTCCATTGGTTCATCAGATTGGGTGATTTATCCCCAGGATGGCAAATATCGTGAAGAGGAACGCTATTTTCTCAAATCTATCCTCAATTTTGTTGTACAATCTCTGAGAGAATGTTGTGAAATTGAGCCTGAGGAAACCAGTCGCTGGATTCGGGAGAGGAATCGTCAATTAGAAAACGGGGAGCTATTTTTTGTTGCCCATAATCTTGATTTCCTGGGGACGAAATAAGGAAGGAATTTGTTGAAAGAGCAATATATGAAGAGGGCATTAAAGCTGGCATGTCGCGGTCTAGGGAAGACTGCTCCCAATCCTTTGGTCGGGGCAGTGATTGTGCGGGATAACCGGATAATAGGTGAAGGTTACTATCGGTATGGCGGGGACCATGCCGAGGTCAATGCACTCCGAAGTGCTCGGGAAGATGTAAAGGACGCAACCATCTATGTTACCCTCGAACCATGCTGCCACTATGAGAGAAAAGTTCTCCCCTGTCTTGAGACACTCATAGAAAGCGGCATTGAAAGAGTCGTTATTGGAACCCTTGACCCCAATCCTGTGGTGAGCGGCAAAGGAGTTCAAATTTTGAACCGTTCGGGGATTGAGACCAAGGTAGGAATTCTTGAAGGAGAGTGCCGTAAGGTAAACGAGGTTTATTTTAAGTACACTCAGAAAGCTATTCCATTCGTTACCTTAAAGTTTGCCCAGACTTTAGATGGTAGAATTGCCACCGCAAGCGGAAGCTCGCAGTGGATAAGTTCTGAGGCTTCGCTAAAACTGGCTCACCATCTCCGTAGCATTCACGATGCCATCTTGGTGGGAATAGGGACTTTACTAAAGGATAATCCAAGGTTGACGGTGCGCCTTGGGAGAGGCAAGAGTCCCGTCCGTGTAATAGTAGATAGCAAGCTCAAAATCCCGTTGGACTCTAAAGTAATTCAAGAACAGCATACTGCTCCTACCATTATTGCCACCACCTTTAGAGCCGATGAGGCGAAAAAAGGTTCGTTAGAGAAAATGGGAATTGAGGTTATGGATGTCTCGGAGGATGAGCAAGGGAGGGTCGATTTGGAAGATTTGCTTATCAAGATGGGGAAACGAGGAATATCCTCCGTTCTGGTAGAGGGAGGATCAAGAATCATCACCTCCATGCTTTCGAAAAACCTCGCAGATAAGGTCATCGTAGCTATAGCCCCAAAGATTTTGGGGAAAGGCATTGAAGCAGTAGGTGATCTGGGGATCTCGGAGGTTAGCAATTCCATGAAACTCTCCTCCCCCAAAGTTTATAGAAAAGGGGTAGATTTAGTTGTTGAAGGGGACATCCTTTAAGCTCAAGCGTTGTAAAATCGAGGGTCTTTTTGAGGCTGTAGGACTTGTCGCGGTAACAAAAGTCACTGCGCCAACGTCATAGAGCAATTCAATCTCTTTTTCTGAGGAGATCCTCTACTTCTTTAACCAGTTTTTCGTTTTCCTCTCCGGTTAGGCCGAGGTTAGCTTCCAATTTCCCAATGCAGTTATCAATCTCATGGGAGCGAGCCCTTAGCTGAGCTAATTGTTCATTTTGCCTTCCGATTTCCTCATCTAAATCGGTGAAATCGAGCCCCAAAGCAAATCTTTGGTCGAAAAACCTAAGGGGCTCCTTCCAAGCTTGGGGGTCTTCTACCCCTAAAAGATAAAAAGGTATGGACACCCAAAGGCTTGCTCCGGGGATGTTTCTCCTTTTAGCTATCCATAGAAGAAATGAGCTTAAGGTTGGCCTTTGTCCAGATGGAGTTTGATAATTCATATCTAGGGTTAAGTCATAGCGACTCAGAGTTTTCTTCATTTCAGGAGAGTTAGCTACAGCCGATAGCTCTCGATATGCAGTATGAGCACTCAAAGAAACCATCCCGCCAATAGTATATAGCTCTTTTACCTGGCAACCTTGTTCCGCTACACTCAAAACTGAATTTAGAAACCAATACCACTCAGCTCTAGGTGGGCTGCTGCGGAAAAATACAAAATTCCTTTCTGGGCAATAATAGAACTTGCTTTCAGGGAAGCGAGCTACATCGTCTATTATTGAAACTCCACCTAGGGGGGGGAAGAAATCTACAGGTTTGATTCTGGCAAATTCTCGAGCCCCAAGTTTTTTATTTAAGTACTCGATGACTTTCGACCCCAGTTTGCCGCTATCTTCAGTCCATCCCACCACTAAGGGCGAGGCGTAAAATCTTGGGCTTCCGTAGATTTTGGAAGGGCGTTTCTCATTCAATCTTAGTCCCCTTTAGCTTCTTTCTTAAAGAATTTATCGATATTCTCGAGGATTTTTTCCTTATCCTCTTCGGTTATCGGCCCAGGCTCGGTGGGCTTGGTATAAGTAATATATTTTAATTTATCCAGTTGGTCTCTAACTTCCAGAGGAAATCTCATATACAGTTCTTCAATCCTGCTCTCGTTGCGGTCAACACGGTCATCGAATTCCTCCATTTCGATTTCAAGTCCCAGACTAGCGACTAAGACCTCTAACACCGATTTCGCCGCCTTGAGATAGGGGATGGGGAATGCCTGAAGGTAGATTGGTATTTCGCCCATCACACAAATTGCCTCCAGACCCCTCTTCTTAGCAACTCCTAGCAGAAGCCCGTTTAAGCCAGTGATAGTGTCTTGTCCCCATCTTCCTTCAATATCTGACATCAATATAGTATTTTCATAGCTTTTTACCTCATCAATCAAGTCCTTTGTATTTGGCACAGCCCAAATTTTCGGTATCATAGTGTGATGGATTGGAGCAACAGCCGCCCCTGAAGTATAAACTCTGCGACACCCAAACTGCAGGGCGACATCTAAAACAAGGTTAGCCACTTGGTAGGCTTTCCTCCCTTCGCTAGGCTGTTCTTCCCCGATAAAGAATATTAGGTCCTTTTTCTCGGTTTTCTTAAAATAGAATTTGCTGCTGGGGAACTCTAAATCTATGAGTTCACCATCCTCAATTAAAAGCTTCTCAGGGTAAAGAAAATCCCATGGCTCTATCTCTCCAAATTCTTCTGCCTCTACCGCGCCTTTCAAAGTATCCACTGCTATGACTCCAACATTTCCAAGTCCAGGCCAACTGGCTATCAGCACTGGGTCTGTTAGCCACGGTTTTTTATAAAGTCTGACTCCCATCGCTCTATCTCCTGCATTGTTTAATTTTGATTTCTCCTTCAATTTTAGGCACTTCAACAACCTTAAATTCTAAATCCTAATTTCTAAACTCTAAACAAATTCAAATATCAAAAATTAAAGATAAAAAATTAAAATTACAATCCAACTAAAATCAAAAATTAAAGGTCAAAAATCAAAGTGACAATTCAAAACTCAAAAGTTTTGACCTTTGCTTTGTATTTTTTCATTTTGCATTTTAATCTTTTATTTAGCGTTGCTCTGTCATTTTGCATCTTGATTTTTGCTTTTTGACTTTCCTTTAGGATTTCGTATTTAGTGCTTAGGATTTATCCCTATGTAGTTGCCTGATTTATCAGGCTCTTACCGCCCAATAAATTGGGCAACTACATTTCTGAAAACAGCTTTTGCTTCCTACCTCACTTCCTTTTTTAATTTTCCCGTCACTTTGGCAAACTCCTGGCTATATCGTTTTTCATGACGGCTTATAAAGTTCTTCCATTCTGAATTAACTTTCACCGCCTCATCTGCGCTCAACTGCATAACTCTCGTCGTCTGGTCTTGCTTAATCTGCTGCATTCTTAATTGGGGATTCCTTTCTACTTGAGCTTTTAGACTATTATAAGCTTGTTGCATCTCATCCTTATATCTTCCTCGCAACTCCTCTATGAAGTTCAAACCCAGCTCAACCACTGCTGTATTTTGGTCTTCCTTAAGAGACTCTGCAGCTAGAATGGCATCCCTCCGTTTTTGAAACTCCACCACAACGCTTCCAAAGCTAATTGAATCTATTAATCTCGTTTGAGCTTCTTTCAGTAGATGGCTTTTGCCCTTGTCTTTGCACTCTTTCAACTTTCCCCATAAGCCCTCTGGGCTAAGCTCACCTTTGTAGAATTCCGAAAGAAAGGAATCCAACAGATGGGAGTCTTTCATTCCTTCTTTTTCTTCCGGAGTTGCCTCGCCAATCTTAGCAAGTCTTTCCTTCATCAATGGCGAAAGCTTCTCCTCCCATTCTGCCATTTTATTACCTCTTGCCAATGCTTATCTTGCTCCGTATGCCGAAAACCCATTTAGTTAACTTGTGGAGCCATTAGTTCTCTAAGTTCAAATGTGTTTATTCTTAATTATAACATGCTCACCACTTCTTTACTTTTTGGACACAGGCGCAAATAAGAATATAGTTTCAGTCTGAGTTCGAGTCACTCTCTCAGCGCTCCCTACTTAAATCGGTCAATTTGTTGCCTAAATGCTCAGCCTTCGCGAGATTCAAAAACATCCGTCAACATGCCTAAACAACATAGCAGTTTGTTCAATCAAAAGTTAGACCTAAAGCTTGCTTCATGCTCTTCGTTGTCTGGGCGGCACATGTTTCACATGATGTCCCTCATCTTGCCTTTCTTGGTTGCATGCTTTAGCATTAAGTTAGGATAAAAATTTGTAGGAAACTGCCAGTATGAGCTGTGTCTTTTGCGAAATTGTCCCTTTTCAATGCGGCAAAGATTGTCTCTGAAAGTATGATGAAAGTACTCAAGCCGGATTTTGTGTGTATGTACGCATGCACGAGGGAGAAGAATACCTCATGTCCATATATTTCTCATTCCGACTTTCAGCGGAGATGTAGTTGACAGATTCTTTAACACTTTAGAGGGATTCCATGAGTCCATCGCTGGGCTTTCCCAGGAATGAGCTCGAGAAAATTTCAGATGCTCTTAGGAGAAGTTTATAGAGACTGTTGAAAAACACTTGGAAAGGGGCGATAATCATAAGAAGTATAACATAAAATGCAAAAATGAACTGCGGAGTTTGTAAGTGGTATCAACTTTGTCCTATGAAATTCTACTATGAGCAAGGGAAATTAGATGGGAAGTGGATAGATAAGTATTGCATGGGGAATTGGGAAATCTGCGTAAGGTATCAGATGGAGGAAAAGGGAGAGCCACATCCTGATTATATGCTTCCGAATGGTGAACTCGGGGAAGAATTAACGCAATGAAAGGAGTGATTGAAATGGAAATTACAAAGAAAGAGACTGTTTTTGAGGGACAATATTTAAAATTTGTGAGGAAGCACTTTAAAACAGGCAGCAAAGAAGGTATCTGGGAAACAATAGAGAGGAAAAACATCTACAATAAAGGAGCTGTAGTAATTGCTGCTTTAACCAAAGAAAGGGAATTAATTCTGGAAAGGAATTGGAGGGCTCCTCTGGAGTCCTTTGTCATCCAACTCCCCGCTGGCCTTACTGATAAAGAAGGAGAGAATGAAGAAGAAGCTGCCAGGAGAGAACTTTTAGAGGAAACAGGATATAAAGCAGAAAGACTCATCCCCATCATTGCGGTGCCACTTTGTCCTGCTTTAACTCCCACCAGAGCTGCTCATTTTTTCGCTCCTGAGGTTGAGTTTGTCGGGGAGGAAAACAAAGAGCTTACGGAAGAAATCGAGGTCTTAACCATTCCGGTTGAGAAATTAGATAGTTTTCTGCTAAATCTTCCTAAAGACACCGAACTGGACCTTAGAGTCCCAGGTTTGCTCTGGATTTTGGAAAGGGAAAAACTGATTTAGACATACGACTTTCGTCCGTCTAAATAAATCACGAAGCAGATTAAATATAAGCCTATGAGAGTTAATTATGGTTAAAGCTGTATGTTTTGACTTGGGAGATACATCGATAGCTGAAGAAAGCGTTATTCACGATAATTCAGGGCATGCTATTACTGCCGATGTCATCGAGGGCGCATTTGAAATCTTGGAAGCCATCAGAAAAAATGGATTTAAGGTTGCCCTGATGTCCAATGGAGATAGCACTGGTGCCCGAAATATTATAAAAGTAACTGGCTTACGAGATTATTTTGACGCCATAATAATCTCTGAGGAGGTTGGCATTGAAAAGCCTTGCCAAAGGATTTTTGAGCTTACACTAGCAAAGCTAGGTGTTAAGGCTGAAAATGCCATCATGGTTGGCAACAGGATTGATACCGACATTATTGGAGCAAACAGAATGGGCATGAAAAGCGTGTGGTTCAAGTGGAATAACCGTTACGAAGACAAAATAAGCAGTGAAGGGGAGAAGCCTGACTTCATAATAAAGAGCCTCTCCGAATTGCCTGGCATTTTGAATTCGATATGAAAGCGAATCTCGCAGATGAACACCTGGTTAGCCTAGTTACACGAAATAGCGTAATGTCCAACTGACCAGCGCAGCGAAATCCGAGACGACGGTTGCTACGGAGTAGACTTTCCTCCTAGCTTTCTGGGTAAAGTAGGGATAATGCTATTGACGCAAGCATCTTGCGCCGCTCTTGGAGGCTCTCTTCAACTTCGGGTGGCACTGCCCTGCCGAAGGAACTTTTCTATCTCCTCCCGCTTAAACCTGCGGTCGCCCCTCGGACCCAGGCGATATGCTCGAAGCAGCCCCTCATCTGCCCAGTGTCTCACTGTGTTGGGATGAACATGGAGCAGGTGAGCCACCTCAGCGGTGGTCAACATCCCTGAATCCCTTCGTTGCGCTTCCATGCTAAATGCCCATACTATTGTTTTGAATTTTGATTTTTGGTCATTGACATTTGTTTAGCATTTCGGATTTCGAGTTTAGGATTTGCGTTTAGCTCTACCTTATTTATCTTTACAGGACTTCACCTATGCTAACTTAAGCTCCTTTCCCTGTCTATCACCTAAAAGTCCTACGACTTAAGCCAACGGCTTTTGCCATGAACCAAAAGTACCAGCCAAAGAGGACTTTTCCCCTAAGAATGTAAGTAAAGTAAAGATAATGCAATTGACTTGAGCGGGATGTGTAGTACAATAGTAATAGGACTAAAATTTCAGCTTTCCCAAAAACTGGAGGTGAGTAGAGGTTGTTCAGTAACTCTGTCTGTCACTCTAAGTCTTTCGCTTCCCGTCATTGCGAGCCGAAGGCGTGGCAATCCCTGAGACCCTTCACTGCGCTCAGGGTGACAAAATAAACAATCTCAATGAGCAGGTTCCCGAATCATTATGCCCTAGGTCGAGGGTGATAGAGTAATCCTGTAAGTAAAGGGAGGTGATAATCAGGGAACATTCCAAGAATAGCAACAGGACTTGCCGCTATGCCCTGCCTGTTAACCTGAAGCTAACAGGGGTCGACGAGGGCGATAAGGCAAATTCAAAAAGAAACTAAAAAACAAACTAAAAACTAAGGAGGAAAGAAAATATGAAAAAGACAATTGCGATAGTTCTCGCGGTGGCAATGGTGCTCACATTAGGCATCGGGGTGGCTCTGGCGCAACAGAGTGAAACGGGCAACGGTTGTCCCAGCGGTCCCCACTACAACCTGAACATCATCGGCGTTAATGACAAGACCGCTGAGATGGACGGTTCCAATGGTCATGTCATCTTTGTTCCGCTTGAGGGCAAGGTCAAGATTAACTTGATCGAGGGAGATGACTACGCTGTATTGGATGCCAACGGCACCGATAAGGACGGAGCTCTTCTCCAGCTGCCGGACCCGGGCCTCGACCCTTATCTGGTCGGTGATCCGGGTGACGCTGACACCATGTCTGACTATTCGGTATTTGTACGGCCTCTCGGCAAACCGGGCGGTTGGGCGACAATCACCACCTGCGCAGACCTCGTTGACAGCGAATTCGCTGGTCTTCTGTCAGGAAAATTCGTGAGCACTCTTAATAAGGAAGCCGAATTGGGTGGCTATGCCTCTGTTGAGCAGGTCGGCCAGGATATCACATTGCGCCCCAAAGGCAAGTCCACGTTCACGAACGTTACCGCAGAGCTTTTGACCATCGTCTTCAAGGTTGAAGTTGAGCTGGCTGATGGAACCACAATTGAAGAGTACGTGCGTGTTCCTATCTTTGACGACATCATCGAGAACGAATACTGGGAGTACGATAACCATAACTTGAAGCTTCTTCAGGTTCGTTTCTACCCGGTAGAAACTGATGTATCATTAGCCGACGATCCTTCTTGGTAATCGTTTCCTGTTGCTTAAGATGGGGGCTGGGGCAAAGCCCCAGCCCCAGGATGCCCCTACTTATTAGGCTGTTTAGAAATGTAGTGCGAGGCTTTAGCCTCGTGCACGACCCTGAAGGGTCGCACTGCGGAATTTGTGAGCGAAGCTCACAAAAAAGGGAAGGGAGGAATAAATAATTCAATAGCATTTGAGCCCGAAGGGACTCAAATTTAATTTTGAATCTGGAACAATTAAACATCCTGTGCTCATGATGAAGAGGTGATATTTTCTGAAAGTAAGACTGAATAATGCACAAGCCGTTATGCCCTGCCGATTAGCTCGAAGCTAACAGGGGTCGATGGGGGCGATAAGGCAAAATTAAGAATTTTGAATCAAAATTTAGAAAAAAAGGAGAAAAATTAAATGAAAAAAGTATTATTCCCAATACTGGCGCTAGTTCTGGCGCTTGGTCTGGCTCTGCCAGGAGCTATGCCGGCGGCAGCTCATCCTGACCCTGGGATTGTTGGCCTGTGGCACCTAGATGAAGTCGACACGAGTGTATCGCCATACACCACGCCGGACAGCAGCGGGTTAGGTAACACAGGATCCCTATACTCTACTGTTTCACCCCCGATATTAGTTCCCGGCAAGTTCGGCAATGCTTTGAGCTTTGATGGAACAGGTGACTATGTTCAGCTTCCAGCCTCAAATACTATCGTGGACACCGACATTTTCACCGTTGAAGCTTGGTTTAAGACTTCCTTAAATCACCCTGCCTATGGAGTTGGCGACAAGGAAGGTAGGCTAGTAAATCTCCACAGAATTGGCACAGCCAGCACCGCAGTGTCTTTATATGTGGAAAAAGATAATATCGGCTTGCTCTACTACACCGGCTCAGCGCATAAATGGGTCAAATATGCCGTTAATTATTACGACGGCGAGTGGCACCACATTGCTGTAACCCACGACAACACCACCTACAGGCTCTATTATGACGGGGCAGAGGTAGCATCAAAGGTTGACGCCTTTGGAGATTTTGGCACTTATCCCGCTTACTTGGGAACTTATAATTCTGCCGAAAGGTTCTTCAATGGCACTATTGACGAAGTCCGCATCTGGGGTGAAGCCCTGACAGCCGATCAAATCGAGGGCAGCTATGACTCTGGAATAGTTATGTTCAAGAGCCTGTCACAGGATGACGCAGACTTGGGTGATATTATCACTACCACCGTAGAGGTCGTAGCAGCAGGAACAGGGGTGGAAGTGGTTGATACTCTACCTGGTGAGCTGCGCTACATTCCGGGTACTCTCAGTGTCACCGGCGTAACAGCTACATGCGAGGCTTCAGAGCACGAAATAGCCTGCACCCTTAACCAGAATGTCCCTTACACCATTACCTTTGACGCCCAGGTAACCAGTGCTGAGGCAGAAGACAACCTGGTGACAAACACCGCCACGGCAGGCGACGCATCGGCTTCAGCGGAGCTTACCATCCACCCCTATGCCGGGTTCTTCAAGGAAATCTTGGTAGGCGACGAAGTAGTCCCTCTGGAGACTGATGTCCACTGGCTCGTAATCATAGGGATTAGCAACATTGACGACGAGATAGCCACCATGGAGAACGTTGTGGTCAAGGACAGGCTGGGCGGCGACCTTGAGTTGCATTGCGCTGTGGAGTCTATGGGAGCGGCCACGTCGGACACGACCGGCAAGACCGAGAAGGTACACCTGACCTGGGACCTGGAAGGCAATTTAGGAGGCAACGAGTGGGCATACCTCTTACTTGACATCTCCACCGACGAGAATCCTGGCAAGGGCAAGAACGCTCCTCACCAGGAGTACACCGAGGAGGGGTCACATGATCTGAACTCTGGCGCGGTGGTCAAGTTCATTGACTCTGAAACCAAGTTCCAGCTCAGTGCCCACACGGCACCACTGGAGGTTGAAGCCACAGAAGAGGCGGTGGTAACAGAATCTGTATTATCCTTGGCTCAGAAGGACCCCACGGACTGGAGCATCGAGGAGGGAGGTGCCTGCGGCGTGCTAGCCTATAACCTCGCCGGTGATACCTTCGACTTCGGCTTCTGCGCGAGCGATCTTGAGTCAGAGACAAACTACAGCCTCATCTACTACGCTGACTTTGAGGACAGGCTCACCTACTGGGGTGGAAACAATCCTGGAGCCCTAATTGCTACCATGACCACAGAAAGGGATGGCAGTGTCTGCATATCAGGCTCTATTGACTTAGGCATGGATCTGCCTCACCCGGACGATGCGAACGGAGACATAACCAACTGTGACTACAGTGGACCTCCAGACTACTATGAACACGCCACAGGCGCAAAGATTTGGTTGGTTCCGTCCGAGCTCTACAATGCTACTGCCAAGGAGGTAACTACTTGGAGTCCAGATAGGTTCCTATTTGAGACTGACCTGATCACCTATAACGACACCGATACTCCTTAGTTGTCGGAGTTTGAGCGTAGGTAGGTCACTAAAGGAGGGAGTCCCCGAAGGGACTCCCTCCTTTTCTATAAGGCTGTTTAATTTTGATTTCTCATTCAAATTCAGGCATTCCAAGGGTGTCTCACCCCCAAATTTTCGTAGTGCGACCCTTTAGGGTCGTGCGCACGAGGCTAAAGCCTCGCACTACATTTTCAAACGGACTCTCTATAGCATTTTGGCACAAACTCAGGAGTATAGCTGGTCTCGACTGAATTGCCAGCAGCATGTATTCGCCCTCGGCCCACACCACCAATGCCGATTTCCTGACACCCAGAGTTCCTCTGCTTTCATCCTGCAGCAATCCTCTTTTCCTGTCTGGCATGATAAAGTCCCACGGCTTGAGCTCAACGGTTTTCACCCTGTGCCCAAAAGTCCCAGGACTATTTTCTAGGGCCTTTGGGGGTAAAGTAAAGAGGATGCAATTGACTGCTTGAACGAGATGTGTGGTAAGATGGTAATAGTGCAAAATTTTAGCCTTCCAAAACCAGAAGTGAACGAACCACTAAGTCTTATACCCCAGGTCGATGGGCGATAAGGAAATCCTGCAAGAGGGTGTAAAAACGTAGTGCGAGGCTTTAGCCTCGTGCGAGCAAAGGGAGGTGATAGCCAAGGAATATTCCAAGTATAACAACAGGATTTGCCGCTATACCCTGCCTGTTAGCCTGAAGCTAGGAGGGGTCGATGGGGGCGATAAGGCAAAATTAAGAATTTTGATTCAAAATTTAGAAAAAAAGGAGAAAAAATAAATGAAAAAAGTATTATTCCCAATACTGGCGCTGGTTCTGGCGCTTGGTCTGGCTCTACCAGTAGCGGCGAACGGAGGAGTAGTCCCGCCAACGGTGGACGAAACGCTGCAGCCGGGGGAGTCGACGACCGTCGCCAAGTCCGTGACAACGCCGGCGATACCGCCGAACCCCGACATCTATTTCATGGCGGACACCACGGGGAGTATGGGGGGTGTCATTGCAGCCGTGCAGTCTAACGCCGATGCCATAATGGCGACAATCCTTGTAGACCAACCCACCGCCCAGTTCGGCGTGGGTAATTATAAGGACTTCCCCTATGACTCCTACGCCTTCCAGCACCAGCTAGCCATCACCTCGGACACGGATGCTGTGTCGGCAGCTATCGGTGACTGGGTAGCCGGTGGTGGAGGGGATGGGCCAGAGGGGCAGTTCTATGCCCTGACCCAGCTCGCCGACCCCACTGACCCTGAGGGGATTGGCTGGTGGGGAATCGGGACCAAGATAGTGGTCTGGTTCGGCGATGCTCCGGCTCACGACACGGTGCCGACCGCTGCCACAGGTCTTGGCTATGACATCACCGAGGCTACGGTCACTGATGCTTTGGTAACCGCTGGCATTAAGGTCATCGCCATTAGCATAGATACTCGCACAGGTACCGTGGGGTATGCGGATGGCACGGACGATGACCCAAACAACTATGGTGGTGACTACGTAGATGCATATTACATCGTCGAGGACGGGAGCGCGGGGCAGGCAACCCGTATTGCCACCGCCACCGACGGGGCATACCTGTTTACCACTACCCCTGGGGAGGCCGCTGCTGCCGTCCTGGCTGGCATCGAGGCACTGACAACCGATGTCTGGTGGGGGCTTACCGCCTGTGACACTGGCATCACCGTGACGCTGACGCCAGACGTGCACCCCAATGTCTCAGGGGAGACCACGGTGGAGTTTACCGAGACGATTTCAGTTCCCAACGCTACCGCTCCTGGCATTTACAATGCCACGGTCACATTCTATGCCAACAGCTACCCTGAAACAGAGGGTGCTTTGCTCGGCGGGGAGACCATCACCATCACTGTAATCCCTGTGCCGGTGGACATCGACATCAAGCCGTGGAGCGACCCCAACTCCATTAACCGGAAGAGCAACGGCGTTGTACCGGTGGCTATCCTAGGTTCGGATACTTTTGATGTCACCACTGTGGACGTGACCACTCTCAGCTTTGGACCTGACAGCGCTTCGCCAGCGCACGACCTAACTGACCCGGATGTCTACGAGGGGCACCTCGTGCAACCCTGGCTAGTGAACCCCGACGATCCAGAGCCCGAGTGGTACTATTGGACGGCTAACGAGGACGACATAGTTGACCTGGTAATGCACTTCCACCAGAAGGATATAGGCTTGAACTCAAACGACACGGGAGCCTGCCTGACCGGCAATTTCCTTGATGGGCGCGCCTTCGAGGGCTGCGACGCGGTGCGTGTCTTGCATTAAAGGAAGACCTGCCACAGAGCTAGCCGAAACGACGGGCTAAGCGAACAAGGAGGGAGGAGGGAGTCCCTTCGGGGACTCCCTCCTCCATTTCTATAGCATTTTGGCACAAGCTCAGGGAGAATAGCTAATCTCGGCTAAAATATTGAGAGCACCCGTTTGCCCGCGCCATTACTGCCGATTTCCTGACAGCCCTCTCGGAGATGACAAAGAGCTTGGTCCTTTAGTCCGATATGGAAAGGCTAAATAGTCTTGTTCAGACAGATTGGTGACGCTTCGAAGCTGGTGGCTGACATTTCAGCGTGAGATGGCTCCGGCTCCTTCAGGGAGTTTATCCTGAGTGAGATTCTTCAGTCGTTATCCCTTCGCTGTTTGCCACGCCTTCGGCCCGCAACTTCGGCTCAGGGCTTCGGCTCACCCCTCAGAATGACAAGAACGAAGGCTCAGGGTCAGAGCGACATTTATTGCCAATTAGTAAACACTCTCAAAATGATCGGGGGTTGAACGAAAGGGCGAATTGTGTATTAACCATGGATGGTTGTAGTCAGCTTGCTCCCTTTATCTAGATAGTGATGAAATTCGTAAATTCGCCTGAAAAAGCACCACCAGAGACTTACTATAAGGGAGAAAGATGTGATATACTATTTTTGTTAGCATATCCTAACAAGCAGAACAATGAATTAGCATGGTGCTGAAAGAATGGTAAAAGAGCAAAGCCCCAGTATGGAAGACTACCTTGAGTCGATAATTATGCTTACCCAAGAGGGGAAGGTAGTGAGAGTAACTCAGATCAGCAAGGCACTGGGGGTAAAAAAGCCTAGCGTTACCTCTGCACTCAAGAAGCTTTCAAAAGAAGAGCTTGTCGAACACGAAAGGTATGGATATGTGAAACTTACCGACGAGGGCAAAAAGATAGCTGAAGATGTTTTTCGTCGTCACGAGACATTGCGTCACTTCCTGGCTGAAATACTGGGTGTCGATGCCAAGATGGCTGCGGAGGATGCGTGTAAGATGGAACACGCTGTCAGTCCCGCTACCTTGGAGAGGCTGGCGAAATTCGTTGACTTTGTGTTAAACCGACCGCGCGGGAAACCTGAGTGGCTGAAAGGCTTCAACTATTACTTTGAGCATGGAGACCTTCCTCGAAAATACACGGCAAGATGCTTAAGGGATAAATAGTTTTTTTGAAGTTAGCAAGTTAGCCAACGCTAATAGTAGAAAGGGTATAATTTATGTACGACCAGCAGTTAGTAACTCTGGCTCGAATGCAGACCGGACAGAGTGGCATAGTGACCCAAATTCAAGGTGGACATGGCCTGACTAATCGCCTTAGCGCCTTAGGCATTATACCAGGCAAGAGGATAACCAAAATTAGCTCTATGCTTATGCGAGGACCGGTGACCATTCAAATAGATAGAGTTCAAGTGGCTATCGGTTTTGGCATGGCTAGCAAGATAATAGTGGACCCGTATTAGGATGAAGATACTCCTCATGGGCAATCCCAATGTGGGCAAGAGTGTCATCTTCTCTCGTTTGACCGGAGTCCGCGTAACTATTTCTAATTATCCCGGCACAACAGTAAGCTATACTCGAGGATTTATGAAGCTGGGGGAGGAGATGGTTGAGATTATTGATGTGCCCGGCACCTATACCCTGGAGCCAACCTGTAAGGCCGAGGAAATAGCCTTACAAATGCTCGACACCGGAGATATAGTCATAAATGTGGTTAATGCTATCAATTTGGAGAGAAACCTTTACTTAACCTTACAGCTATTAGAGAAGCATATCCCAGTAATTGTCGCCTTGAATGTGTGGGATGACACCAAGCATCGTGGAATATATATTGATTTAGACAAGCTGAAGGCGCTTTTAGGAGTGCCTGTTGTCCCTACTGTAGCCATAACTGGTCAGGGGATAAAAGAGCTAGTGGAGGCTATCCCCCAGGCTGCCTCACCTGATTCTGCTGTGCGCAGCCGCGATAAGCGCTGGGCTACTATTGGTAGCATCACAGACCAGGTTCAGCATATTACCCATCGCCACCACACCTGGTCTGAGCGTCTGGAGGATGCCAGTGTAAAGCCATTAACCGGAGGCATTATAGCTGTAGCTGTTCTAGCCAGCGCCTTTTTCGTAGTCCGTTTCATTGGCGAAAGCTTGATTGGCTATGTGTTTGACCCCCTATTTAATAATCTGTGGGCGCCGGTGGTATTGAAGCTAAGTAGCCTCATGGGAGGTGGTGGTTTTCTCCACGATGTTGTCATCGGTAAAATAGCCGCTGGGGAAGTGAACTTCGTTGAGTCCTTTGGGCTGCTCACCACTGGAGTCTATGTCCCTTTTGCCATGGTCCTCCCTTACATTATCGCTTTCTATCTAGTGCTTGGTCTGCTTGAGGATACAGGTTATTTGCCCCGACTGGCGGTTCTCATGGATACCCTCATGCACCGGCTCGGCTTACATGGCTATGCTATCATTCCCACTCTGCTTGGGTTCGGCTGTAATGTGCCGGCGATTTTAGCCACCCGCATTCTGGAAAGCAAAAGAGAGCGGTTTATTGCGGCAACCCTGGTGTCTATTGCCGTGCCCTGCGCTGCTCTGCAGGCGATGATTTTCGGCTTGGTTGGGCAACAAGGGGGGCAGTATGTAGCCATTGTCTACGGGACGCTATTCGTAGTCTGGATTATTCTGGGGATTATACTCAACCATGTAGTAAAAGGATTCAGCCCCGAGCTGCTAATTGAGATACCCCCCTATCGTCTGCCACCATGGCGGACCGTGCTGCAAAAGCTGTGGATGAGGACCCGTGGCTTTCTAGTAGAGGCTATCCCCATAATTCTAGGGGCTGTCGTGGTAATCAACATACTTTATTTCTTCGGGGTATTTGATGCTATTGCTAATTTTA
>CAZPDE010000018.1:0-21269 GCA_964585315.1 uncultured Dehalococcoidales bacterium
CTTGTATTGGAAATCGATACCCTCTCCAGGCTCATCTTGTATTGGAAGAGACTACCACTAGACTGCAATCAATTTAATAAGGTAAAATAGCTAAAATTAGTATCATCAATTTAGGAGGAAGATATGTTAGCTTTAGAAGGGGTCAAAATTTTAGATTTGTCAGGGTTGGTGCCAGGTGTTCTTTGTACCATGATCTTAGGAGATATGGGAGCTGAAGTGATCAAGGTCGAGTCACCTATACCAAGTCCGCTTGTCGGTGGAGGTCCTTCGCCTAAGGGCGAAGAAATGAGAGAAGATGCAGCTTATTTTGCTCTTAATCGCAATAAGAAGAGTATAGGACTTAACCTCAAGTCGGAAGCGGGTCGCCAGGTATTTTATCGCCTTGCCCAGCAAGCTGATGTTATCATCGAGGGTTATAGACCAGGGGCTGTCAAACGCTTAGGGATAGATTATGACACCATAAATAAAATGAACCCCAAGATTATTTATTGCTCGCTTAGTGGCTATGGTCAAGATGGGCCTTATCGCACTTTCCCAGGACATGATATTAACTATATATCTATGGCTGGCGTTCTTGGCTTGATTGGTCCTCGTGAAGGTCCGCCAGTTATTCCTTTGAATCTGGTGGCTGACTTCGCTGGCGCATCTTTATATGCCGCCATCGGCATTTTGGTAGCTTTGATAGCCAGGAATAAGACAAACAGGGGGCAGTATCTAGATCTAGCTTTTATAGATGGTGCTATAGCGCTTATGACTTTCTTTACAAACGGTTATTTTCTTAATAACACTGTGCCAAAGAGAGGTGAGACGGTACTTCACGGTGCCTACCCTTACTACGGAGTATATGAAACCAAGGATGGTGAATATATTACCATTGGGTGCATCGAACCACATTTTTGGGAGAACCTGTGCCGATTTTTGGGGAGGGAAGATTACATCCCTTATCAGTTTACCGTGGAGCATTTTCTTTGCAAGCCGGAGGATAAAAAATGGGAGGAGATACACTCTTATTTGAAACAAACTTTTTTAACTAAGCCAAGGGACGAATGGTTTGAATTGCTAATTCAAAATGATATTCCCGCGGGTAAGGTTTACACTATGGATGAGGTCTTTGCTGACCCACAAGTACTTCATCGGCAGATGGTGCTAGAAGTGGAGCATCCTACCTTGGGTAAAATCAAACAAGTTGGCATAGCTCCGAAACTATCCGATACGCCAGGTAAAGTAAGGACTTTAGCTCCATTGCTTGGTGAGCATACTGATAAGATATTACAGGAATTAGGGTATAGTCAGAAAGAGATTGAGAGTCTGCGGCAGGAGGGTGCGGCGGGCTAGAATCTTAGCTAGGAAGCGGAGCAATTCGGAGAGTCTAAGTCCCTCATCACTTGAATGATGGCACAGAAAGTTTTTACTTTCTGTGCCATATCTTAAAACGAAATCCGATGCCTAGGCATTGGGCTGTATCATATTTAAGCAGTCCTCTGATTATTATAGACAAGTAACGAGAGAAGGGATAATGTTGTCACTGCTATATTGAACAAGCACATGCAGGAGTTGATTAAAGGGGATTTCGATTTTAGGTGGCTTGGTGGAAGGGTGATACTGGAATAAGGAAGGTGGAACTTAAATGAAGAAGCTATTTGAACCGGTGATGATAGGAAAAGTACAATGCAAGAACAGAATAGCGATGGCTCCAATGAGTGTTCTGGGATTGGTAGGTCCCATGGGAGGTTTTTCACAGCGTGTTATAGACTATTATGTCGAGAGGGCGAGAGGCGATGTTGGACTAATAATAACTGGTGCTTGTCGGATAGAAGATGAGATTGAAAGGCTAGGCACTCTTGGCCTAATGATTTCGCCTAGCAATTTAGCTTCTATCGGAGAGCTGGCGGAGTCTGTGCATCATTATGGTTCGAAAATATTTGTCCAGCTAACAGCCGGGTTGGGTCGTAATATGCTTCGTTTGCTGCTTGATAGAGGAGTTAAGCCGGTATCGGCATCAGCACTTCCATGCTATTGGAACCCTGACATAACAACGAGAGCTCTGACAACAGAGGAAATAGAGGCAATTGTTAAAGCTTTTGGAGACGCAGCTAGTGTGTTGATTGCTGGCGATATTGACGGGGTAGAAATACATAGCCACGAGGGGTATCTTTTAGATCAATTCGCAACTGCGATATGGAATAGAAGAACCGACAAATATGGTGGCGACTTGGAAGGAAGGCTTCGTTTTCCAGTTGAAATAGTGAAGGCAATTAAGGAGAAAGCAGGGAGGGACTTTCCTGTAATTTATAGATACGGGCTCAGGCATTACATGAAAGGTATGGGGTCTGGCCCTAAGGGATGGGGCTCCAGCGCTCTGAGGGGTGAGGATTACACCGAGGCGGGGCGAGATGTTGAGGAGGGGATAGAGATGGCAAAGATTCTGAAAAAAGCTGGGGTGGATGCGTTACATATAGACGCTGGTTGTTATGATGCCTCATATTGGGTACACCCTCCGATATATCAGCCACATGGCTGTCTGGTTGACATGGCGGAAAGAGTTAAGAAAGCTGTTAGCATTCCTGTTATCGCTGTGGGAAGGCTCGATGACCCCGAGTTGGCGGAGAAAGTCTTGCAAGAAGGAAAATGCGATATGGTTGCATTGGGAAGAGGTCTTTTGGCTGACCCATTCTGGCCGATGAAAGTGAAACAGGGGAAGGAAGAGGATATCCGTCCGTGTATTGGATGCCATGATGCCTGTATTTATAGGAAAACACAGCGAGGCAGGCCTTTATGCTGTGCGGTGAACCCAACTGTAGGGAGGGAAAGACTTTATGATTTGAGAGAGGTTGGAAAGCGAAAGAAGATTCTGGTCATTGGTGGTGGGGTAAGCGGGATGGAAGCTGCGAGAGTTGCGTCGATCAGGGGACATGAAGTAACGCTTTGCGAAAGAACAGAGAGTCTGGGCGGACATCTGATAGAAGCTTCTGTTCCCCAATTTAAAAGGGATATAAAAACTTTATTGGGTTGGTATAAGAGACAACTTAATAGCTCAACAGTGAAGGTCAAGTTGGGGGCGACGGTAACACCTGAAGATATTGAAAGGGAAACGCCCGATGCAGTGATTGTCGCCACTGGATCGACTCATGTTATACCGGAGATAAAAGGTATCAAGCGAGCAACAGTTGTTACTGCCACAGATTTGCTTCTAAGGAATGGGCAAGTCGGTAGCACAATAGTGGTGGTAGGTGGAGGTGTAATGGGTTGCGAGACGGCACTTTGGCTTTCCAAGCATGGGAAGAAGGTCAAGATATTGGAGATGCTGCCAGAAGCAGCTATAGGAATTTGCTATCCTAATAGAGCTATGCTCCTAGACTTGCTTGCTTTCAACAAAGTCGAGGTGATAACGAATACGAGCATCTTAGAAATAAAGGATGAAGGGGTTACTATTATTGATAAGAACTTCACGAAAGGAGATATTCAGTGCGATACCGTGGTGTTAGCCTTAGGTCTAAAGTCAAAGAGGGAACTCTACGACCATCTATCTCAATCCCAAAAAATACCGCATATTTATGAAATAGGAGATTGCAAGGAGCCGGGAAGGATACTAGACGCGATTTGGGATGGTTTCCACATAGGATGCGCAATTTGATGCCTTTCTTCACTAGGAATCAGGAACTTGAAGCTAAGAGGTTGAGAATCTGGCTACAGGGGAAGGTTCGCCCAATTCTGGGCATTAGCAGAGTAGATAACTTGTCCTGCGATTTGCCTGTCCTAATAAGACGATAAGGTTCAAGAATGGCAGAGGAATGTCTTTTTTGCCGCATTGTTGCCGGCAAGATACCCAGTGATATAGTTTATCAAGATGAGGATTTTCTGGCTTTCAGAGATATTGAGCCTCAGGCACCTAAGCATGTGATAATCATACCAAAAACTCATATCATATCTTTGGCAGAGCTTACTGAGAAGCAGCAAGGGCTTATAGGACGCCTCATAATTTTAGCTAGAAATCTGGCTGAGAAGGAGGGGATAGCCAAAAGTGGTTATCGCTTGGCAATAAACTGTGGCGCTGAAGGTGGGCAAGTGGTGCCTCATCTTCATCTCCACCTTATTGGTGGCAGGAGACTGACTGAGCAACTTGGCTAAAATCCTCTCGATATGGCTGTAGACTGACTTTGTTGGTTAACTTAGTGCCAGATTGCCAGGTATTACCTTTTTTATTTCACGAGGTAAAGGGGAAGAGGTTTGGGAAGCTGATAGAGATTATCGTCGC
Source organism: uncultured Dehalococcoidales bacterium (assembly GCA_964585315.1). GTDB lineage: Bacteria > Chloroflexota > Dehalococcoidia > GIF9 > AB-539-J10 > JAUWQI01. Next base: position 4,256 of record CAZPDE010000018.1, read on the forward strand.
TTTGCTCACGATGACAGGGAAAGGAGCTTGGCTACCAGTTTCTCTATAGCTTTATCCGGAGTAGATGCTCCAGCAGTGATGCCAATGTGATGCTTACCACTAAGCCAAGAATCGCTCACCTCGTCTGCGTTTTCTATTAAATGAGTTTCCACTATAGGAGAGCAAGTTTCAACAAGGCGCCTGGTATTGGCGCTATTATATCCACCTATTACTATCATGAGTTGACTCCTCTCGGCCAGTCTTATCGCTGCTTCTTGGCGTCTTTGCGTTGCTTGACATAAAGTATTAATGATGCGCATTTCCTTAGTTTTAGCCCCAACCATAGCTATGAGCTGTGTCGCGAAATTGATAAAGGCAGGTTGGGTTTGAGTGGTTTGGGAGATAACGCCCAGGCGATAGAGATTGCTTCGCTTCTCCTTCACTGCTTGCCACGCCTTCGGCTCGCAACTTTGGCTTAGGGTTTCCCTTGTCCGCAATGACAAGGACGATGTATCTATTTGTTTCACATCGAGAGCAGCTATACCCTTGCCTCCTGTCCAGCCCAGCAGTCCTTTAACTTCAGAGTGCTCTGCTTCCCCGAAGATGATGACATCAAAGCCTGCCTCAGCTAATTCCTTAGCTGTGGTTTGAGCCTTGCGGACTATGGGACAGGTGGTATCAATAACATGAATGTGATGGGTCTTGATTTCAGACAGCAGCTCAGGGCTTGTGCCATGAGTGGTGATAGCTAAGATTTTGCCGTGAACTTCCTCAAGTCTATTTACTGGTTTTACTCCTACCTCGGTCAATTCTTCTACTAGCTGGTGATTATGCGCTACTGGTCCCAAGGTTTCTATTTTTCCATATTTGTTAGCTGCCTCCGTTAGCAGCTTTATAGCTCGCCTCACGCCAAAGCATAAGCCGAGCTCTTGAGCCTTCTCAATCTTCATGTTTCTTGTAGGCTCCTTGATATTCGGGGGGCAGAAGAGCAGCGATGCTACCCATCATGGAGTCAGTTAATAATTTTATTTGCGATTTATTTAACTTGCCATCAACTGAAGGAAGCTCGAAAGGCTGACCAATGTTAATAACTATGCGAGGGCGTCTCCATAGCCAGCTAATTCCCTTAAATTTATCCGTGCCAATAATGCCAACAGGAAGAAGGGGAATGCCCATCCGTGAAGCCATTACAGCGGAGCCTGGTTTGCCTATCATAAGCTTGCCTTCACGGTTTCTCTTGCCTTCGGGAAACATGCCTAGAACTAGCCCCTTGTCCAATATATCTTTGGCTTGCTTTAGTGTTTTCTGCTTGTCCTTGGTCGTCCCTTGACGGTGCACGGGAAAAGCTTGTGCCCACTGGATAATAGGCCTTAAAAAGGGAGAGCGGAAGAGCTCCTCTTTTGCCATAAAATTAATCCACCGAGGAAAGCCAAACATTAGCAAAAGTGGGTCAAGAAAGTGAACATGGTTAGCTATTATGATGAGCGGGCCAGTTAAGGGCATGTTCTCCCGCCCTTTAACTTCCCAGGAAAGAAAAATCTTAGAAAAAGGTATAAGTACGGCTAAAAAAACATTTTGAGATAGAGTCACTTAGGTAACCGCCAAAGCATATATTTTATCCACAACTTGCTCCAAACTAAGCTTTTCCGTGTTGATAACTATAGCATCCGTAGCAGGCTTAAGTGGTGAGATGGTCCGCTGGGTATCCATTTCGTCTCGTCTCTTCAAATCAACGAGGATAGCGTTGTAATCTATTCCTTTTCCTTGCTCCATCAACTCCTTATAGCGGCGATTAGCTCTCTCCTCGGCAGAGGCAACCAAGAAAATCTTTAGTTCTGCCCAGGGTAAAACCACTGTGCCAATGTCTCTGCCTGCCATTACCACCTTCTCTCGCTTTGCTAATTTTCGCTGTTCAGATACCAGCGCCTGGCGTACTCCGGCTACTTTTGATATTAGAGAAACCTGTTCCTCTACTTCGGGGCAAAGCAGCTTAGAAGAAACATTTTCACCATCAATAAGGGGTGAGAGATACCCTTCCCGAGACGGGACGAAATCAAATTTGGTAATATTAGCCAGTTGAGAAAGCCTGCTTTTATCCTTTGGAGAGATACCCAATTTAAGGACTTTCCATGTGAATGCTCGATACATCATGCCTGTATCAAAGAAAATATAACCCTGTTTTCTAGCTAGCAAGTAGCCCACGCTGCTCTTGCCTACTGCTACAGGGCCATCTATAGCAATTAGTTGTGGCTTCAAATTGTTTCCTATCTTATCATAATTGTGTAGAGCGTAGCTACTATTGGACTGCCACTACATTCTATATGCTACATCGTCATTGCGAGGCTGATGAAGCCCCTTCGCTACACTCGGGGCTTCGACTCACCGCGATGACAGAAAAAAATTGTGCAATGTTTTTGGGCAGCGAGCTTAGTACCGTCTTTGAGTCAAGCCGACCACGGCTATTAAACCTAAGATTAGGCTCAAACTACAGATGCGGAACATCGTTGCGTAACTGCTCATGCCAGCCACAATGCCCATAATTGTGGGACCAAGAGCCAAGCCGCCATGAAGGAAACTGCTGGTTATACCCATGGTCAGCCCTCTCACCTCGATAGGGGTCAAATCAGCAACCAAGGTGTAGCTTGCTGGCATAGCTATGCCCATACCCACACCATAAAAAATAGCGGCAGCAATCAAACCAGAAAAGGAGTTCATAAAGGAAATCAAGAACATAGCAGCGAAACTGATCACCAGCCCGAGCAGTATCACAGGTTTCCGACCGATTTTATCTGATAGTTTACCTCCAGGAACTCTCAATAAAGCTGAGCCAAGGTAAACTGTGGCAATGATAATTCCAGCCCCGGTTTTGGCTATACCCAAATCTTGGCTGTGTAAAGGCATAAAAGCCAAAATGGTGCCTGAGCCTATGGTAAAGAACAAAGGCGCCATTAAGCCAGCAAAGATTGTTGGCTGTTTTAGCCAACCTCGGGAGCCACTACTACCTCTGCCCATCCCCCTCCACTTACTGGAGAGGGAGCTGTGGGTGAGGTTGGCTGCTGGCTGAGCAGTGGTTAATCTGAAAATAGTGAAAATTAGGCCTAATAGTGGGATGATGCTGCAACTGTAGAAAGCAACTTTAGGGCCGTAATAGTTTAATAACAAGCCACCTAGCGCTGGACCGACTACCAGAGCTGACTGCGTTGCCGTGGTAAACCAACCTAAAGCTTCACCCCGGCGATCTTGGGTTGAGGTATCCAGTGCTAGCGCAATGGCTGCGGGAGAAAACACAGCGCAGGCAAGTCCGTGGAAAGCGCAGATAAAACCGAGTTGAGCTAAGTTGCTAGCTAGAGGATAAAGAAGTGGGACCATGGTATAAAGGGCAATGCCAATGATTAGCATTCTATGATGGCCTATTCTATCGGAGAGCAAGCCGAAAGGAATTAGCGCTACTGCAGTAACATAAGAATAACTAGCTAATATTAAACCTACTTCGGAGGGTGAGGCACCCATGTCTTGAGCGTAATACGGAAGGACGGGAAACAAAAGGCTAAAACTAATATTGCCGACAAAGCCTGCCAGGCAAACTGTGACTAAGGCTGGAAGGTTAATCACTGCTCGGTTTAGTTTTTCTAAGCGGGGTTCTTTGGTCGCTTTGCTCCATCAGAAAGTTTAGTATAGCAAACATTGATATTGCGCTGTAATATGAGCATCCAGCAGTTAGCTGAAAGTTGAAAGGGGAAATAATCCTGCATTTCCCATATCAAACACAGGGGAAGACACACATCAATATAATAATAAGCGCGGTGTTAAAAGGAGGGCATTATGGAATTGATAAATTCCATTAGAGATTTAGAAGAAAATTTGCTCACCTTGGAAAAATATAAGGAAAGTGATGATTATCGATATGTTAAGTTCTATAAAGACTTGATCAAACGTGGAAGATGCTTTGGTGCATATAAAAAGAATGGTCAATATCTTTTTGCTCCAAGCAGATTTATAGGTTACAAAAATAATAACATGGAAGATCATTTAGCAAATGATGAAAAGGATGGGAAAGAAACCAATCCAGTCATTGATAAAATGATTGGTATGCAAAGTGAGCCGGTTAAGCTAAGCGTTAGGTTGCTAACACTGAAGCGCACAAACAGCTTGTCCACAACAGCGCACAATAGCAAACTTGCCTTTTCATTCGGGAATTTCCCCTGCAAGCATTCACCATTACTGCGCAACCAAAGAAAACATTGACAAGTCTCACATACCAACTATAATTATAGTCACAGTGGGGCGAAGGAAGTCCTTTAACTTGATATATGCTCCTGTAGTAATTGGTGTAAAGGAAAGAAATCGGTTTGTACATTGCTGGAAAGGAAGTTGAACCATGAAAATCGCACCAATTGCAGACGTGAAAGCACGATTCAGCGCATACTTGAGGGACAGCGAGGAAGGGCCAGTCAGTATTACTCGGAATGGCAAACCAGTAGCGGTATTACTCTCGCTCGAAGATGAAGAGGAGATAGAGCGTATGGTATTGGCCTACTCACCCAAGTTTCAAAGCATTTTACAAGCATCTAAGCAGCAGATTCGAAATCAGGGTGGCATTGAGCATGAGGATTTTTGGCGAGGTGTGGAAGCCGAAAACTAGAAGTAGGCAGCCCAACAAGGCGCTGCGCCTGACCGCCAGGGTGTCGCGGTTTGGCGATGGTGGTTTTGCAAATGGAAGTCAACTTTTAGTCGAGGTTTGTTCGGCAAACCCCTGGTGTCAGGTGAGCTTGTGTCGTTATATTTTAACACCATACTTCTCCAATGGAGGCGTAAATGAGTTCCAGTAACATACTATTCGACGCAGAGGGTCATGTTATAACCCCAGATGAGATTAGCAAAAAGATAATTGATTTTGAGGACGGCTATAAGAATGCGACACAGGAAATAATCCAGAATTCTAAGGTATTAGACAAAAACGGAGAAGTATTTATCAAATGTGCAGCCCGCATATTGTCAAGTTTTGGAATGACCAGAGGTGGTCCCTTCAAGGGTGTAGGAATAGCGAAAAATGGAAATGTGAATGACAAAGGCAAAGAGATATTGCCTAAATGTTGGAATAAAATTGGAGATCATCTAATTGAAATACACAATTCAGTACTTGGAAGTGGCTGTTCCAGAGATAGATATCTTTTGGAATTAAGCAAGCCTAGACGCGAAGAATTGATAGCAGAAATTTGCTTAATTACAAAACGGCTTCTGCCATTTACAATGGGAAAAACATCTTATGGGCTTGTCGGAGCGAGTAAAATACTTTTTGCAGTTCTACCTGAAATTGTTTTACCAGTAGACAACGTCCAATGGTTGTATGTATTTAAAACCGTTGATATTGGAGACATTATCCATTGTATGATAGGTGATATTCAACAGTGGGAAAGAATTACAGAAAGACAACTTAACGAGATGGATCATTCAAAAAGATTAACCACACTTCCATCTGTATACAATGTTATGGCAATGAATGCAAGACCGACAATCCAATGAGATTGAAAACAACAGAATATAACAAGTCATTGCACCTGACCACCAGGGCGTCGCGGTTTGGCGAGGGTGGTTTTGCAAATGGGGTTTGTCATAAGTCGGGGCTAGTCTTGCAAAGCCGTGCGGCACCTGAGTAAAGCAAATCTGCCGGATGTAGTCAGAGAACAAAATTTGACCAGAAAGGCACTATGACTGTGGAATGCCTAGTTAATGGAGTGTCTTATGTCAGGAGCTTTTGCAAGGGAATCAAGAGGCTCATCTTGTGTTGGAAGAGACTTTCCCTTGACAATTATTTTCTATCACCAAAACTTGCTTTTTGCTACATCTAGTGGTAAAGTTTGCTTATAGCACAATTTTTGGGGGATTTATGAAGTGTCCTTATTGTGGTGGATTAGAATCGAGGGTGATAGATTCTCGGGGCCTCGATGAAGTAATAAGACGGCGAAGGAAATGTCTTGCCTGTGGCGCCCGCTTTACTACCTATGAGCGCATACAGCTACATAGTATTTTTGTCGTTAAGAAAGATGGGCGACGTGAGGAATTCAACCGAGCTAAACTCTCCATGGGTATTCGCAAAGCCTGTGAGAAACGTCCTCTCCCTACAGGCGCTATTGATAAGCTTATAGACAACATTGAAGCTGAGCTTTACAAGGGAGGCAAAACCGAAGTTCCTAGCTTCTATATTGGTGATTTGGTCATGGAGGGATTAAAGAAACTAGACCACATAGCTTATGTTCGCTTTGCCAGTGTTTATCGGGAGTTCGATGATATTGGCGATTTGAAACAGACGGTGGATAATTTGGCGGTAGGTGGAGTTGCAATACCAGCAGATCAGTTACCCTTGTTGTCTTCTGAGGCGGTGAACCCCTTAATCAGTCATCATCAAAATTCAAAAATAAAAATGCAAAATGACAAAGCAAAAATCAAAAAATGAAAACTCGTAAAAAAGCCAGTCAAGAATCTATTGGCCGATATAAAGTAGCTCGAGCTGTTTTCGCTGCTGCCGAATCCATGGGTATGAGCGATAGAAAATTGTTGGAAAAGTTCACCGAACAAGTAAGCCGGAGGTTGGAGCTAGCGCAACCTCTGCCAGGTATGGAGGAATTTATTTCGCCACAATCTAGACATCCTATATCTCCTTCCCAACTTCAGGCACTAGTTAAAGAGGTTTTAACTGCAGATGAGTTTTCTCCCCAAGCTAGCAGCCAAGTTGTTTCTGGAATCAAACTCAGCGATAACTCCTCAAGGGTTCTGGAAAGGAGATATTTAACAAAGGATTGGGAGGGGAGAGCGGTTGAGACGCCACAAGAGCTATTTCGCCGTGTAGCCAGGCATATCTCCTCAGCCGAGCTTCTCTATAGTCAAGAGTCAGGAGTCAAAGGTCAAGACTCTCGACTCTCGGTGGAGGAGGCATTTTATCAGCTAATGGCAAATTTGGAATTTCTACCCAATTCCCCCACATTGATGAATGCCGGTCGCGAGCTGGGGCAGCTATCAGCTTGCTTTGTTATCCCTATTGACGACTCCATGGAATCCATTTTTGATGCTGTCAAATATACTGCCTTAATTCACAAAAGCGGTGGTGGCACTGGTTTTTCCTTTTCCCGACTTAGGCCAGAGCAGGACAGAGTTGGCTCTACAGGTGGCGTTGCTAGTGGTCCTGTTTCCTTCATGCGAACCTTCGATACCGCTACTGATGTGATAAAGCAAGGTGGCATGCGTCGTGGGGCTAATATGGCGATATTGGTTGTTAACCACCCTGATATTTTGAAGTTCATCGAAGCTAAGGAAGACCAACAGGCTCTGACCAACTTCAACCTTTCAGTAGCTGTGACCGATGCTTTTATAGAAGCAGTGGAGAAGAACACTGATTATGACCTGGTGAATCCACGAACTGGCGAAGTAACGGGTAGGCTTAATGCCAAGGAAGTATTCGACAAAATAGTTAGTATGGCTTGGCGCACCGGCGACCCCGGTATTGTCTTTATAGACGAAATAAATAGACACAACCCTACTCCAAAATTGGGCAAAATAGAAAGCACTAATCCTTGTGGTGAACAACCTCTGCTTCCTTTCGAATCTTGTAACTTAGGCTCCATAAACCTAGCCAAGATGGTCGTTCCCCAAGATAACCAGCCACAAATTGACTATGCCAAGCTATCTCAGACGGTCAAGCTAGCAGTCCGCTTCCTCGATGATGTTATTGATGTTAACCAATATCCCTTGCCTGAAATAGCTGAAAGAACGAAAGACACCAGGAAGATAGGTTTGGGAGTGATGGGGTTTGCTGATATGTTAATCCAGCTTGGCGTTCCTTACAATAGCGAACAGGCGACTGGCATTGCTGAAGAAGCTATGAGGTTCATATCTGAGGAAGCGGATAAAGCTTCGGTAGAGTTAGCCAGAGAAAGAGGCGTTTTCCCTGCCTTCGAGGAGAGCATCTATGATGTGCCTGATGGTCCTCGGTTTCGAAATGCCTCTCGAACTACCATTGCTCCCACAGGTAGCTTGAGTATAATTGCCAATTGTTCCAGTGGCATCGAGCCGGTATTTGCCTTAAGCTATGTGCGCCATATACTCGATGGTGAGGAATTCATCGAGGTAAACCCTTACTTTGAGGAGCAAGCTTTAAGGAGAGGTTTCTATTCTCCTGAGTTAATGAGGAAGCTAGCTGAAGGGGAAAAACTACGGGATATGCCAAATATTCCCGAGGAGATAAAAAGACTCTTTGCCACTGCTCATGATATAACCCCAGAATGGCATGTTAGGATACAAGCAGCTTTTCAGAGGTTTACCGATAGCGCTGTTAGTAAGACAGTCAATTTCCCCTACGAAGCAACGCCTGAGGATGTGGCCAAGGTATATATGATGGCTTACCGTGAGGGCTTAAAAGGAATAACTATTTACCGAGATAGAAGCCGAGAAAGTCAGGTTCTCACTATAGGTAAAAAGGAGAAGGCTGAAGGTAAACTGGCTCCAAGAAAAAGGCCTAAAGTGACCACAGGCATAACTGAGAGAGTGAGCACTGGATGTGGATACATCTATGTAACGGTAAATTTTGATGACCGGGGGATATGTGAAGTTTTTTCCACATTAGGTAAAGCCGGAGGCTGTGCTGCAGCACAGCTTGAGGCTATTAGTCGCCTCATATCTTTGGCTATAAGGTCGGGCATAGATATGGATTCTATTGTAAGGCAGTTGCGCGGCATTCGGTGTCCTTCCATTGCCTGGGAGCAAGGGCATGCGGTTATGTCCTGTGCCGATGCTATTGCTAGTGTGCTTGAGAAATATATTAAAGCTGAAAGCTATCAGTCTTCAGCTATCAGTGAGATACCTGAAAATCCGGGAAAAAGAATGTTAGCTACGAGCTTGAAGCGAAGCAGCCAAGCAGGGCAATGTCCCGAGTGCGGTGGCATTTTGATTTACCAGGAAGGCTGCAACATTTGTCTCGACTGTGGCTTCACCAAATGCGGATAGCGCAAAGAAGCACTAAATATGCATAAATCTTAAGCACGAAATTCGAAATACTAAACAATGCTTAAAAGCCTTCAGCTATCAGCCCTCAGATACTTACTGATTGCTGAATGCTGATAGCTGTGTGCTCAACCTTGAATTTGTTTAGGATTTAGGAATTAGGATTTAAGTAGTGAGTAATTATTATCTGGCTCTTAAACAGATAACGAAGGATGCCAATTCAGCTTCTAGTTTAAGGAAGATTTGTAACTCCATCGCCAAAAGCACGGCAAAGGCTCTGGCTGCGAATGGCTGTCGTATTTTACTCCTCAACATTCAAAGGGAATATTTGAGCACTGTAGGCACTCATGGCTTGAGTGACCTTTACTTAAGAAAGAGTCCTCTTGATGCCCATAAAAGCCTCCCAGACATCCTTGATGGGAAAGTGGTATTTATTGCCGATGCCACCAAAGACGAAAGAGTCCAACATCCTGAGGTAGCACAAACACAGGGAATATCTTCTATACTTGGGGTTCCTATACTTAAGAAAGGAGAAGCTAAAGGGGAAATTAGAATTTACACCCATGAGCCCCACCAATTCTCTGAGGCTGACAAAAGTTTTCTCTTCAGTGTTGCCGATATATGCGCTGTCATCTTAGAGAGAGCAGAGCTCTGCCAATTGCTAGAGAAAGACTATAAAGCAAGCAAAAAACGAATAAAATCGGCTCAAGCATCTCAATTACCTACAGCCTCGTTGAGACCAACTAGCTTCGCCCATCCCAGTGAGGAGGAATTTGCCAAGCTTTTGGATTTTTACCGCATTGAGTGGCTATATGAGCCTCGTTCCTTCCCTCTTCGATGGAAAGGTGCTGAAATAGCCGAGATGTTTACTCCTGACTTCTATTTACCTGAGTTAGACCTTTATATTGAGCTTACTACATTAAAACAAAGTCTGATAACCGAGAAGAATCGCAAGCTGCGCCAACTCGAGGAGCTCTATCCCGAAATTAATATTAGGCTTCTTAACAAAACTGATTATCTTCAGCTCCTCGCCAAATATGGCTATGGTCCTCTCGGCGAAGCCAAAGTGAAGGGGGTTGACCAAGTTTTGTATAGCCACACGCAAATTCAGCGAAGGGTTAGAGCCCTGGCCAGGAGTATCTCTCACGATTATGCTGGTCAACGCTTGGTGTTAGTGGGTATCCTGAAGGGCGTTGTCTGCTTTATGGCTGACCTAATGCAACACCTCTCTATTCCAGTTACCCTGGACTTTATGGCTATCTCATACTACGGTGGTGATGATCAGGTGGTCAAAATAACCAGAGACCTCGATAGCAGCATAACCGAGCAGCATGTATTGATGGTCGAGGATATTGTAGATACCGGCATGACGCTAAATTATGTACTTGGGCACCTCACAGCTCACAACCCTGCCAGTCTTCGTGTCTGCACCCTGCTCGATAAGAGGGCACGCCGATTGATAAATATCCCTCTTGACTACATAGGTTTTGAAATTCCCGATGAGTTTGTAGTCGGCTATGGGTTGGATTATAAAGGAGAATATCGTAATCTGCCCTTTATTGGCATCCTCCACCCTGAGTTTCTCACCTAGTCTTTCCCTTGAAGGAAGAGGATTCACCCCGTGAAATACTATTTCACAGGGTAAGGTGGTAAGAACCCTGGTGCAAGGAAAATAAAGGAAAGGGGAGTTTACCACCAATGGCTAAGAGCTAGGAGCTAGGAGCTAGGAGCTAGGAGAATGGCACCACCAACGGTTTTACTGAAGGGGGTAATACAAAGCGAGAAAATGCTAAAGCGAGTCTCTTATGGCTTAAGAAATGTGGAGGTTCATTGGAGAAAAATGCTCCTGGGGTTTGTGCCATCTCGTAGCTATTTCCACACGATTCGACAAGGAGCCAGCGCCATATTGACCGACTATCAAGTTTCTAATATAATACCCTGAATTAAATATTAGCTCTCCGAGTTGCCGCGCCTAAAGAGCAATCCATGGCCAGCAATCGGTAGACTAAAAGTCTCGAGGGTATGGGCAGAAATGCCCGTGCCTCCCGTATTTGGAAAGGAGAGGATATGGATTTCAGTTATTGTTTTGTAGCACCTTGTTCAATGAGGTGCTATTTTTATTCTCAGTTACATATTTTCCCTTCAGCGATTTCATCTTTGCTACCGCCTTTACCTAAAACGAGACCTTTGTCTTTGCGAGGAGTGTTAGCGACGAAGCAATCTAATTGTCTTCTCCCACAGTATTGCTTCACGGAGTCCATCCTGAGCCATATGTTGAGATTCTTCCCATTCACGGAGTTTACCCTGAGCAAGATTCTTCAGTCGCTTCGCTCCATCAGAATGACAAGAAGCGAAGGGTTCAGGGCTTCAGCTCACACGCTCAGAATGACAAGAAGCGAGGGGTTCAGAATGACAGGAGGCGAAGAGCTCGCAATGACAGGCACTTTGCTTACAAGGAATGAATTTTGTATTCCATTGGGAGGAGAAGGAATATGACTAAGATGAGAATCCGGAGAAAGCCAGATACTATGAGCATAGTTTTTATCGTGCTCGCTGCACTTATCTTGCTCTTTATCTTTGTCCCTCCACTTAAGACGGTATTCTCTTCTTCTCCCGGGATGCTGTGGAGTACATTGCTCCAGGAAGATGTATATTCTTCTATCCTGCTCACCATTTCCGCCGCCCTGATAGCCACTTTGATAGGGCTGTTTCTCGGAGTTCCCTTAGCTTATCTTCTAGCTCGGCACCAATTTCGGGGGAAGGGATTTTTAGAGGCAATCATCGATGTGCCCATCGTAATCCCTCATTCTGCTGCCGGCGTTGCTCTTCTCTTCGTCTTCGGCAGTAATTTCCTCCTTGGCAAGATTTTTCATAGCATAGGTATCGACTTCTTTGGGGCTTTTGCTGGGGTGGTCATCGCCATGATGTTTGTTAGCGTGCCATTTCTTATTGACTCGGCTAAGGAGGGCTTCAAAGGGGTGGATGTCAGGTTAGAGAAGGTAGCCAGAACCTTAGGGGCTTCGTCATGGAAGTCATTCTTTCGGATTTCCTTGCCGTTAGCACGGAGAAGCATCTTCTCCGGCTCGGTTATGATGTGGGCTCGGGGAATAAGCGAGTTTGGCGCTATATTGATTCTAGCCTATCATGTGCCTTTCCTGGGACACAATCCTGTAGTTGCCCCCATCTTAGTCGCTGACCGCTTTAATTATGGGCTGGAATATGCTCGGCCCGTAGCAGCATTGGTAATTCTTATCTCTTTGATTGTTTTCATTGTGCTTAGAACGATGGCTTATAGAGGTGAAAAGGCATGATTAGCATAAAGAACCTGAAGGTAGATTTAGGTTCTTTTCTGCTTCGTGATATCAATCTTGATATTGAACCAGGTGAGTATTTCATCACTCTCGGGCCTACAGGCGCAGGTAAGACTGTCCTTCTTGAGGCTATTGCTGGGCTCTACCCTGTCCTCGATGGAGAAATTTGGATTGATGGTAGAGAGATTACCAGGCTCAATTCAGAGAAAAGGGGGATTGGCATTGTTTACCAGGACCAGGCTTTGTTCCCCCATCTTTCCATAGAGGAGAATATCGCCTTTGGATTGAGGATGAAGAAATACCCTAAACGGGAGATAAAGGCGAAGATAGATGATATGGCTGAGGTGGTGGGAATCTCACATTTGCTTAAGAGAAGCCCTGTCACGCTGAGTGGAGGAGAGAAGCAAAGGGTGGCTTTGGCACGAGCGCTGGTTACTGAGCCTAAAGTGCTTTTACTCGATGAACCTTTAAGTGCCCTGGACCCCGAGACCAGAGAAAGAATGCAAGGGGAATTAAAGGAGACGCATCGTCGGGTGAAGGTCACTATCATTCATGTTACACATGATTTCGAAGAAGCTATAGCTCTAGGGCATCGGGTTGCTGTGCTAAATGATGGTCGCATCGCTCAAATAGGAATTCCTGAGGAGATATTACGACATCCAAACTCAGAATTTGTAGCTCGATTCGCTTTGTCACGAAATATCTTTTCTGGAAGAATTGAGGATGGTTTTGTCAATATCGGTGGTATAAGGCTCAGGGTAATAACAGAGTTGAAGGATGAGGTGCGCCTGTCTCTTCGCCCTGAAGATATTCTCATTTCTAAAGAGCCGCTTCAATCTACGGCGAGAAATTCTTTCCAAGGTGTGGTCAGTGACATAGCTGATAGAGGCTCAGTTGTTTATGTCACTGTGAGCTTACCACCAGACTTTGTTTGCCTCGTTACCAGGCAGTCATTCGAGGAACTTCAGTTAAAAAAGGGGGTGAGAGTATGGATTACATTTAAGGCTTCGGCAATCCATGTTTTTTAGCAAAAAGTAAGGAGGGTTCTAATGAGAAATAGAATAACAAAGATAGCTTCAATTGCGATGGCTTTAGTCTTAGCCTTAACACTAATGGTTGGCTGTCGCGGACAAGGAACTCCAACGGAAACGCTGACAATCTATCATGCGGGAAGTTTAACAGTGCCATTCGACGATTTGGCGACTGAGTTTGAGAGCACTCACCCTAATGTTGATGTTCTGTGCGAGTCGGGAGGGAGTAATACAATGATAAGCAAGGCAATAACGCTGGAGCAAGCTGGTGAGACTCCTCCTGATATAATCGCCTCTGCTGATTACACCCTTATATCTGATAGGTTATATGAAAAGGGCTATGCTGATTGGGACATCGTTTTTGCTAGGAATAAAATGGTGCTTTGCTATCGAGACAATGCCCCCGGCTCCGAGGCAATAGTAAATGACACACGCACCTGGTATGATGTTCTTAGGAATGACCCTGTGAGCTATGGGCATAGCAATCCTGATGAAGACCCCTGTGGCTATAGAACGCCAATGGTAATTCAATTGGCTCAAAAGTATTACTATGATGAAGCTACCGAGTTTGGCTTAACCCCTGACTCCAATGCTGATGGGCTATATAATGCACTCATCCCAGGCAGCGAGTATGAAAGGGGCAGAGTTGGGGGCACTAGCGAAGCTAGGACTGGCGGCAGTAAAGAGGTGGTGAGTAGAAAATCGGTTGACCTTATCGTTTCGATTCAATCGGGTGATTTGGACTATGCCTTTGAGTATCGCTCCGTGGCTGTGCAACATAAGTTAAACTTCATCGAACTTGACGATGCTATCAATCTTTCCCAGACAGGCAAGATTGGCAACACAACTTATGAAGACTTTTATAAAAAAGCTTCCATAGAGATTATAAAGGAACCTGGTCCCCCTCCCGCCTACAAGACTAAGAGTGGCAAACCTATCGTTTATGGCATCACTATCCCTTTGCATGCTGAAAATAAAGAGCTTGCCACAGAATTTATTAAGCTTCTTCTTTCCGATACAGGGAGAAACATAATGGAGGTAAAAAATGGTCAGCCGTTCATCAAGTCAGTAATGTGCGACCACCCTGAAAATCTACCAGCGTTGTTAAAGGAGCTATTGTAGCCACGGGGGTGCTTTGGCACTTTGTGCCGTGCAATGACAGGAAGGAAGGATGAAAATTCTTGACGATTTAATTTCCAGTTTGAGCGACAGCGTAGTTCAAGAGGTGCATATTTGCGTCTTCTGGACTGCTGTGGTAAGCAGAAATTGTGGATTGGCTTCTACCTTCCATGAAGAACATCCATATCACAGAGCTGTGAGAGATGTGGGAAACTTAACACATAAATCAGCACTAGAACTGGCACAGTATGCCATGTCGGGCAATATTCTGGAAGCATCTGTTGGGATGGCAGCTACCAATTCGCTGATAGACATTGATGAGGCTAAATGTGTTGAGGAAAATGCCTTTGATATTCTGGCACAAAAAGGAAGGGATAGGAATATCGCCGTAGTGGGTCACTTCCCTTGGGTTCCCAAGCTCCGAAACATAGCAAGAAAACTCTGGGTTATAGAGCAAAACCCACAAGAGGAAGATTTACCAGCAAAGGCAGCGGAAGAGATACTACCCCAGGCTGATGTGGTGGGCATTACAGGAACTTCATTTATTAACCACACCGTAGAAAAGCTGCTGGATTTAAGCAGAAACAGCTTTGTTGTTATGATAGGTCCCACTACTCCTTTATCGCCAGTTTTGTTTGATTACGGCGTGGATGTCATTGCTGGAGTAAAGGTAATTGAACCAGAGAAGGCGATTCGCTCTATCGGCGAAGGCGCTATTTTCAGCCAGGTGGAATGGGTGAAGCTTGTAACAATGCTAAATCCTAAGCACGAAATCCGAAACCCTAAACAATATCAAAGCACTAATGACCAAAATTCAAAACAAAATGAGTTTTGATATTTGAATTTGGAATTTTGGGTTTGTTTAGGATTTAGATATTAGAATTTAGGATTTAAGTTAGAGATGAATGAACTTTTTGATTCCTTTGGGCGTCGGATAAATTATCTCCGAATCTCAGTTACCGACCGCTGCAATCTGCGCTGTATTTATTGCATGCCTCCTGAAGGCATTCCCTTAATACCACATGGCGAAATTCTCTCCTATGAGGAAATCTCAACCATAGTTCAGGTAGCAGCAAGGTTGGGTATCGACAAGATACGACTCACCGGTGGTGAGCCATTGGTCAGAGCAGAGTTGCCTAAGCTTGTTGGGATGCTCTCTCAGATAGAAGGAATCGATGAAGTCTCTTTGACTACAAACGGAACACTTCTGAAGAAATACGTGGTTGAACTTAAGCAAGCAGGCCTAAAGAGAGTTAATGTTAGCTTGGATACACTTAAGGTTGATAGGTTTCAGCACATAACACGTCTAGGGAAATTGAAAGATGTTCTTGAGGGCATTGAAGCAGCAGGAGATGCTGGCTTTAACCCGATTAAAATAAATACGGTGGTCATGCGAGGCATAAATGATGACGAAGTTCTGGATTTTGCTAACATGACTTATAAGAAAGAGTGGCATGTTCGGTTTATCGAGCTTATGCCTTTCGCTGACATAATAGGCTTTGTTCCATCGGATGAAATTCAACAGCATATCATGTCGCTCGGTAAGATTGAGCCGTGTTTGCCCATCACTGGCAATGGGCCATCTGTATATTACCGTTTATCCGGAGCCAAGGGCACCATAGGTTTTATTAGCCCAATCACTGAGCCTTTTTGTTCCAGTTGTAACCGGATGCGGCTTACTTCTTATGGGCAGCTATGTCCTTGCCTTTTATCAGATGACGGAATTGATTTAAAGGGGTCGTTACGCAGTAATGCCTCGATGCAGGAAATTAAGCATCTGATTCTAAAGACGGTTGCTTCCAAGCCGGCGCATCATAGGTTAGCAGAGAGTATCGTGCCAACGAAGCGAAATATGTCTCAAATCGGAGGTTAAAAATGTCAGAATCAGTGAAGCAAGTACGCATGATAGATGTCACTGAGAAGGCGGAAACACAACGAGAGGCAGTGGCAAAAGGCAAGATAAAGATGAAGCCAGAGACTTTAGATCTTATTCGCCGGGGCGAGATGGTCAAGGGAGATGTTTTAACCGTAGCACAAACAGCAGGAATCATGGCAGCGAAAGAAACCCCCCATCTTATACCGCTATGCCACCCGATACCGATTACTAACATTGCAATCGACTTTTATATCCCTGAGAGAGGCGATTTTATTGAGATTACTGCCACTGTTAAGAATGTGGGGAAAACGGGGGTTGAGATGGAGGCGCTAGTTGCTGTGTCTATAAGCGCCCTAACTATTTATGATATGTGCAAGATAGTAGATAATAGCATGACTATCGGAGAAATTCGCCTGGTAAAGAAGAGCGGGGGCAAAAGCGGAGTTTACCTTGCCAGCGAATAAGGTTAAACAATCCCAGCTATTTTAAGCAACTTTTGAGTATCCACTTTCCCTGCCAGTAGCCACTCCTTTCCTTCTTATGTTTCACCAGAAGGATTCTGTCCTTGCCATCCTGAATTACTGCTCGTGCCGAATGTAATCGCAACTTTGGGGAGAGAAGTAGTGCTGACGGAGAGGTAATGAGGGAAGCCACTCTATTCTAATCGAAAAATGAGCCTGAGTAAAGAGATTTCAGGCAACAGG
>CAZPDE010000019.1:0-21240 GCA_964585315.1 uncultured Dehalococcoidales bacterium
GAAAGAGGACATTTCTATCGAGTTCTATAGAGGACATTATCACAGAGTTTCAACACTCTCAGGCATGTTCTTTGTATTTATCTGAACCACTTCTGTAACATGGCTTTCTATCTTTTCGGCATCAATCGTGGAAGCAACATCGCCCTCGATAACGCCTATTTTTAGCTTATCCTTCAACTTAGCTATGGTTTGCAAAATAAGGCTTGTCTTGCCCGCACCTGGAGATGACATAATATTAAGAACAAGGATTCTATGTTCATCCAATAGCCGCTGATTTTGAGCTGCTATGGAGTCGTTAGCCTCCATGATGTTTTGGACAACTTCTATTTTCCTCATTCCACCTCCATGCTTTCTACATACAGCTCTCGCCCTCCGATTATTTCCACACTCTGGCTGTGGCACTCAGGACAAGACCACAAGGTATCCTGAAGGTGAAACGCGGTGGAGCAATTTCGGCAGAGCAGCTCGGTTGGTGCTGGGGTAAAAATGAGTTTTGCATCTTGGGCAATAGTATCTTTGCTCAGGATATCAAAATAAAATTGGATACAATCTGGTGCGAAACCTGATAGCTCGCCAACAACTAAATTAACTTGAGCAATATTGCTAGTTTGAGCTGTTTTAGCTTTGTCTAAAACAATATTGATAATGCTTTCAGTTATCCCCAATTCATGCATTCAATATGGTTAGCAGACAACCCAGTATTATAACTTTCTTTAGACCTAAATTGATATGGCAAACAATTTGCTTAAACTGCAAACTTTGCATTATAATTTTACGCCTTCATTTAGATGATTACAAGAAAGTCAGGGGAAGATGAAACCTAGCCAGTAATCTTTTCCTCTACTAAATTGCGCAACCCCTAGGCTGTAGCGCATAGTTCTAGGGGAGAAGTTATTGTGAAAAAGGAGGTGAGTTACAGTGAACTATATAGTTTTAATTAAGCAAGTGCCTGACATCAAGAATATTCCTAATGAGGCATGGGACAGAGAAAAGGGCACTTTAAAAAGAGCATTATTGGATAATGTCTGTAACGAGCTTGACAAACAGGCATTGACATTTGCCTTAAATATGAAAGGGGGAGGGAATGGCAAGATAGTCACCTTAACGATGGGTCCACCTTCAGCGGAGGAGGTTTTGAGGTATGCCTTATCTCTGGGTGTTGATGAAGGCATTTTGCTAACTGATAGAAGGTTTGGGGGTGCTGACACCGCAGCCACAGCTTATTCATTGTCTCAGGCGTTGAGGAAGATTGAAAGTGAGTTGTTTCAGGGGGATAGAAATTATGTGATCGTCTGTGGAATGCAGTCAGTTGATGGTGATACAGCCCAATGTCCTGCACAAATTGCGGAAGAGCTTGGGATGACGCATATAGCATATGTGTCATCTTTCAGTTTTGATGACGGGAAGTTGAAGGTTAAGAGAATAACACGGAGAGGTGCAGAGACGGTCACTCCAGATGGCTATCCCTGCCTCATAACTGTTACGCAACACACAGAACCATTAAATGCCTCCTTCAGTAGAACAAGGTGGGCCTATTCACAAAAGATTTACCAATGGGGCGCCGATGATGTGGGGGCTGATAAATCTCTTATTGGATTGGGAGGCTCTAGGACGAATGTGGTGAGGGTATTTTCTCCAAAGGAACTCAGTAAGAAAAGTTGTGTTTTTGAAAGTGACCTGGGGAAATTGGTACGCATGGTGAAAGAGGCTTACCAGAGCAAAACAGAGGCTGTTGAAGGATCACACAAGCCAAAGTACCAACTCCCCCCAGGGAAGAAAAGCAGCTATAGTGGGGATGTTTGGGTATACGCAGAACAGGAGGGAGGCAAGATAAATCCTGCTTCATTAGAGTTGATAGGTAAGGCGAGAGAGCTCGTGAGTCCGCTTGATGAGAAAGTTGGCGCTGTTCTAGTAGGCAAGGATGTAGGCAACTTAAGTGATGAATTGATAGCCTGTGGAGCTGATAGAGTTTATGTTGCCGAGCATGAGCTGCTCGAGATGTTCCGTCCTGTTCCATATAAGAAGGCAATTGTGGAGCTAATCGAGGAGTATAGCCCCCAGATGATGTTATTTAGTGCTACTCCTATGGGGAGGGAGCTTGCGCCGAGAGTTGCTTATAGTTCGAAGTCGGGATTGACTGCTGATTGTACGGAGTTGGACATAGTAGATTTCAAGAGAGGTCAAGAGGAGTATACGGGCATTTTAATGCAGACCAGGCCAGCTCTAGGAGGGAATATAATGGCAAGCATCATCACGAAGAATTCAAAGGTGCAAATGTCCACTGTGAGACCCGGCGTCATGCAGAGTCTAGAGCCTGACGAAGAAAGAAAGGGAGAGGTCTTCAAATATGTGCCCGGTATAGCAAAGTCTGATTTGGGAGTAAGGATAATTTCCTCCGAAATCAGTGAAGATACCGTTGATATCAAGGATGCTGAGTTGATTGTAAGCGGTGGCAGAGGGTTGAAAACAAAAGCGAATTTTGGGAAATATATGTCTGCACTGGCTGAGAGTGTTGGGGGATTCTTGGGACAAGAGGCTGTAGTCTGTGGTTCGAGAGCGGCTGTTGAGTCAGGGTTTACAGACCACGGCCATCAGGTTGGGCAGACTGGACAGGCGGTTAAGCCCAAGTTGTATGTTGCCATTGGCATTTCGGGAGCTGTACAGCATATAACAGGTATGCAAAACTCTAATGTTATCATGGCAATAAATAACGACCCTAACGCACCTATTTTCAAAATTGCTGATTATGGAATAGTAGGAAATTTGGAGGAGATAGTCCCTCAACTTGTTAGCATATTAGATAAGCAAGGAGGATAATCACAATAATGGGCAATATAAATATAGCTGACCTAAATACAATGGATGTATTGTTTGTCGGAGCGGGTCCAGCAAGTTTGGCTGGAGCTATAAAGTTGAAGCAGTTGCTTAATCAGAGTGGTAGGAATGAGTCGGTCGTTATTATAGAAAAAGCGGAAAAAATTGGTCAGCACAATTTATCCGGAGCTGTATTTGAAGCCGACGTTTTAGATGAGTTGGTTCCTAATTGGAGGGAAGATAAGAGTAACTTTGTGCAAAAAATGTTAGAAACCAGAGTGGAGAAAGATGAGGTGGTTCTTCTCTTATCAGATAAGCTAGCTATAAGGATTCCTGAAACTTTTATACCATCATATATGCGTCATAAGGGTAATTACTTGATTTCTGTGAGCGAATTTGTCCATTGGTTGGCTGGCATTGCCAGCTCCCTTGGTGTCGAGATTTATAATGACTTTGTAGGTCAAGAGGTTATTGTAGAGGATGGCGTTGTTACGGGCATAAAGCTTGGTGATATGGGGCTAAACGGGGAGAGGAAACCACAGTCGAATTATATGCCCGGGGAGACGCTGAAAGCGAAGGTGACTGTTTTTGGAGATGGGTCATTGGGATTGTTAGCAGAGCAGCTAGTTGAAAAGCTAAATCTTGGGAATGGGAGGAGTCCGCAGATATACTCCATTGGGGTTAAAGAGATAATTAAACTACCGGAAAATAATGATTTCGGACCTAACCGGGCGGTATACATAATAGGTTTCCCTAATAAACTGTTTACGCCTGACATTTTTGGCGGGAGCACAATGTATAGTATGGGGAAGGATGAGGTGGCTTTAGCTATTAACTTAGCATTGGATTGGAGATACTGTGACCTCGACCCTCAGCAGGAACTTCAATTATTGAAATCTCATTGGTTCGTTCAAGAATTAATTGGTGGTGGAGAGGTTGTAGGCTATGGGGCAAAGACAATTCCAGAGGGTGGTTATTATTCGGTGCCTGAACTTGTCACCAACGGTGCAATTATAATTGGAGACGCAGCTGGTCTGCTTAACACTAAGAAGCTTAAGGGAGTGCACTATGCTGTTAAGTCGGGAATAGCTGCTGCCGAGGCTATTTTTGAAGCTATTGAACAACGAGATTTTTCAGCGCGTACTTTAAATAAGTATAAAAGTTTATTGGAAGATAGCTTTGTCGGGAAGGACCTCCACAGCGCCAGAAACTACAGACAGATTTTTGCTAAGTCGGGTAGATTTAAAATGTATCTGGGCTCACTGCTTTCATTCCTTCACGGAGCCATTCCAGTTAGATTGGGTATCAAGCCGGATTATGAGCATATGACAAAAGCTAAGTTGAAAAGACAATATCGTGGAGGGATAGATAAGCTTACTGCTGTAAGCCTTTCCGGCACTCACCATAGAGAGGATGAGCCTTCCCATATTACGCTATTGCATCCTGAGGAGTGTGTGTCCTGTACAGAGCAATATCAATGTTCTCCATGTGAGTCATTTTGTCCTGGCCAAGTATACAAATTTGAAGAAGGTAAAATCATCTTAAGCCCATCAAATTGTTTGCATTGCCAAACATGCAGAGTGAAATGTCCTCGTCAGAATATAAGATGGGAAATTCCTGAAGGCGGCGATGGCCCGAAATATAAGGTGATGTAGCTGTTTGAGCTTTGCCCTAGCTTTGCTCTTTGGAAATTTCATCATACCACTTGCCATAGTGGTTCTTGGCATATTCGACAGATATTTTACCAGTTATTATAGAGCGAAGAGATTCACTCATTCTAGGGTGTATGGCGCCCAAGATAACATGCACGATGAGCATGCATCCACCGATTATGAAGGCGAGGGCATGAACGAAGAGGCACCACTGGAAGACACCTGGAGCTACGGCACCCTTGGCAAAGCACATGATAGCTCCGGTTATAAACATAATTGAGCCACAGACAATGGTGGTAAGTTGCCAAATCCTTTGCCCAGCATTTATATGCCCTTGAGGTGGCATCTTGCTCTCATCACCACCGGTGTAATAATCAACGGCTGCTCTTAGCCAACCAAGGTCACATTCCGCCTCTGCAACCGCTTCCTTCATGCGAGACACCTTGGATTTAGGAAAGAGGAGAGGCGACTTTAGCAACACTGCATTAAATATTGCCGGTATCCAAAGGAAGGATTCCTTTATAAATGATAAGCTCGGTCTGGGGTATGAAAGGAAGTAAAGCACTAGAACAACCCCGAAAGCATAGGCGCAAACTCGGTGAATAATTCGGGTCCAACATGCTAAGCCAGCTACTCCCCAACCAGGGACAAACAATATCAAGCCTGTTATACCTAGCCCTATAATCAATATTGCCACTATCCAGTGAAATGTCCTCGCTGGCAAGCTAAAGCGCATAACGCCCGGTCTGTTCGGGTCGTCAAAGAGGATATCATGAATAAAAGTTCCTACGATATCCCCAATGGTGCCGAAAATGGATGCTATAAGACCCTTTTCCTTCTCATTCTTTTCCATTTTTCTTCTCCTCAGCAATCATATGATACACAAACCCCCAATCGATATGCAAGCTCCCAATTCATATTTCCCATAAAAGTTAACATTGAGATAAGTTTTCCTTAGCTCTGCAACTCTTTCCTTTTTCCTTGCTTTCCACTATTAAGTTATCGAGCCTTTTTAGCTTTGCGTAAAGCAATTATAATTGACCTACAAAATAGGCAAATATTGCTTGAGTTCATAGTCGGTTACTTGACTGCGGTAGCGATCCCAATCCACTTTCTTATTCTGGATAAAGGTATTAAATACATGTTCCCCCAAAGCTTTCTTTACCAATTCGCTATTCTCAGTGAGTTCTATAGCTTCATATAGGCTGCCAGGGAGTGTGCCTATGCCCTCTTCTTGCCGCTCTTGCTCCGTCATTTCAAAAACATTCTTCTCCACGGGTGGTGGTGGGTCATACTCCTTCTCGATTCCCTCCAGTCCAGCAGCTAGTAGAACACTAAAAGTCAGGTAAGGGTTACAAGCAGGGTCAGGTGACCTGAACTCAATCCTGGTAGCATTCTCTTTCCCTGGCTGGTATTCAGGTATCCGAATTAAATCAGCTCGGTTTCTCCATGCCCAGGTAATGTAAACTGGCGCCTCATAACCTGGAAGGAGACGCTTATAAGAGTTCACCCATTGGTTAGTGACAGAGGTAATTTCGGGTGCATGTTTTAATAAGCCAGCAGCAAAATGTTGGGCTATCTTGGATAAATGGTGAGGAGCATTTTCATCGAAGAAGGCGTTCCTATTACCTCTAAACAGTGACATATGGACATGCATCCCACTGCCATTCACCCCCAATACAGGTTTAGGCATGAAAGTGGCATAAACGCCGTGTTCTTGCGCCACCTGTTTAACTACTAATCGGTAGGTCATTACATTGTCAGCCATGGTTAAGGCATCGGTATAACGCAAGTCTATTTCATGCTGGCTAGGAGCAACTTCATGATGGCTGTATTCTACACCAATGCCCATATCTTCAAGGACAAGAATCGTCTCTCGCCTCAAATCGGTAGCTATATCGGGAGGAGTTAAATCGAAGTAGCCTCCCTGGTCTAAGAACTGCGTGGTCTCTGAATTTTTGAAATAGAAATATTCCAATTCGGGACCAGTATAGAAGGTATAACCCATATCGGCGGCTCTCTTCAAGTTTCTTTTCAGCACATATCTGGGGTCGCCTTCGAAGGATTGTCCCCCAGGCCAGCAAATATCGCAGAACATTCTGGCTACACCTTGACGCTCCCTTGGGCGCCAAGGAATGATTTGGAAAGTGGTGGGGTCAGGCAAGGCTACCATATCGCTCTCATCAATGCGAGCAAAGCCCTGAATAGATGAGCCATCGAATCCCATTCCCGATTCTAAAGCTGTCTCCAATTCCCCAAAGGTGATAGCAAAGCTCTTGAGAAACCCCAAGATATCGGTAAACCATAACCTTATAAATTTGATATCTTGCTCCTTGGCTGTCTTGAGAACATATTCCTTAGCTTCGGCTCTATCTTTAATATTCATTTAACCATCTTTCTCCTTAAAATATTTCTGATGCCATCAAAGCACAGATTAGAACTAAAATCAACTGAAGAAGTGCTGTAATTCAGGCAAGTCCTTGAAATTCATGCGATTTCAATATTATTTCCATTGACAAATTTCAAGATTTCTTCTGGTTTCATATTCCCCCCTTTCGTTTTAGGCTGTTCAATTTTGATTTCGCGCATCTTTCAAGGCTAGAAAGCCTTTCCCACAATTCCTATCTTGTGGGAATCCCTTTCTAGGGGTGATCAGGCAATTGTAGTTGCCCAATTTATTGGGCAACTACATTCTTTTAAACTGGCTCTTTCATTGATATACCGCTTTTTATACCGTGCCGTCGCAGAACCTAATTAAGTAATCCAGATAGTGGCGCAGCAAGCAATATTGCTCCTCGGCTTCTCCTAGCGATTGAGTGCAAGACTGGTAAGCAGCTTCCATATCAGTGGCAGCTTTTAAGGCATTTACTGCCAAACCTCTGGTCATTCCTTTAAACATATCCAATTGTGTCGTGGGAATGACACTCTCAGCTTCACTTTGCTTTTTATAGAGCATTTCCATCACGCTCTCCTGTTCTTACCCGAATGACACTTTCCACAGGATAAACGAAAATCTTGCCATCGCCGACCTCACCAGTTCTAGCGCTGGTTACAATGGCTTCTACTATCCCCTTTACATCGCTGTCTTGAGCCACAATTTCCAGCTTTGTTTTCTGGGGAAACTCCACCTCAAATGTTGTGCCGCGAAACTGCTGTTTAAGCCCTTTCTGTCTCCCGTGGCCCTCAACGGGTGTCTTCGTCATTCCAGGATAACTCTCCAGTTCCTTTAAAGCCTCCTTTACCTCCTCGAATTTTTCTACTCTGATTATGGCTTCTATCTTTTTCATTTTCCACGCTCCCTTATCTTATTGAGATTGCTTCGTTCCTCGCAATGACATTCCTACCGCCGTGTGGTAACAAAGTCAGGGTAAGCTGGCGTGCCATGCTCCGGGATATCCAATCCCTGAAGTTCCACCTCGGGAGATACACGAATGCCGAAAGCTTTGTCCATCAGCTTAAACATTAAATATCCTATGCCAAAAGCCCAGGCAAAAACCACGACTATGCTGATAAACTGAGCAAGCAATTGTCCGCCTCCACCACCGTAGAATAACCCGGTGGCAAATGGTGGCTCAACGGCATAGTTACCGTATGTCCCATCGGCAAAGAAACCGATGCTGAGCAAGCCCCATAGCCCGCAGGTACCATGAACGCTTATTGTACCCACAGGGTCGTCTATTCCCTTAGATTCAAGAAACTTGACACTGGCATACATTAGCACCCCCGCAATAAGACCGATTACAATGGCTGCCCATCCTTCCACCCAGGCGCAGGGAGCGGTGATGGCCACAAGGCCTGCTACGGCACCATTCAAAGCCATACCAGTATCCCATTTCTTTGTCTTCCACTTGGCTACGAGCAATGCTGCCACTGCAGCAGCGGCAGCCGCAAGGTTAGTGTTGACAGCGATAACCGCTATCCTCAGGTGGTGTGCGTTGCAGGTGCTGCCGGGGTTGAAGCCAAACCAGCCAAACCACAGGATGAAGACCCCTAATGCGGCCAGCGCTATGCTATGACCTGGGATTGCTCGAGGCTTCCCATCCTTATCATATTTGCCGAATCTGGGGCCAAGGACTATAGCCCCAGCCAGGCCGACAAAGCCACCGATAGCATGAACCACTCCCGAGCCAGCGAAGTCCAGAGCGCCCATTCCGAAAGGTAATGCGGAGAGCCAGCCTCCTCCCCATACCCAGTGACCATAGATGGGATAAATAATGACGCTTATTATGATGCTGTAAGCGATGTAAGCCTTAAACTTCATCCTTTCGGCGACAGCGCCAGAGACGATGGTAGCTGCGGTGGCGCAAAAAACTAACATCCAGAACATATTGAGGTATTTATCCACATCGTAGTAATCACCGAGCATAAACCAGCCTTCTGTGCCCCAAAGACCGTGCCAATCACCTCCCATCATTATGGCGTAGCCTATGAGGAAAAAGGCAAGCGAACCAATGGCATAATCCATCAAGTTTTTGGTCATCAGGTTGGTGACATTCTTGGCTCGGCAAAATCCTGCTTCCAGCATAGCAAACCCTGGCTGCATAAACATTACCAGGAAGGCGCAGACCAGTATCCAGATATAATCTACGGCGGAGTCTGCCGTTCCTCCTACCCCTGTGGGGTCAGCAGCTAGAGCTACGCCGCTTGTTGCTGCCCAGGCCAGCCACACGAGGTAGACCAGACCTAGGGTTAACCCTCCTCTCAATACAATTTTCATCACTTTGCTTCTCATATCCATGGCTATCCTCCTTCGGCGGGTGGTGGCTGGACGCATCTCTTAATATTCTGGGCGACAATGCTGCCCATAACTTTAGAATCTGGTATATATCCTTAGCCACAGCTCACCTTTGCTGTATTTAGGGAGAATAGTAATAGCCAAATGTTTCCAGAATATTACAGACAGGTTAAATTTGTGTTACAAAAAGGAAAGTGGATTGGCTTATAGATCAGCACCTTCTGGGGTTGAATTCCGAACTAAGATAGCTCCAGATGGATTTTTGTCGCCTTTTCAATCTGGGCAACCTGTCCTTCCTCCAACTTCCCTATAAGTGTGATAAGGCGGCTTTTATCAAGGGTGCGGATTTGGTCGGCTTTGACTTTAGAATCCTTGGGAAGATTTCCCATCCCTTCAGATAGGAACACCTCAAAAGGGTAAACCTTCTGGAGATTCTTGGAGGTTAGGGGCAAGATAGTTACCGTGGCAGAAAACTCGTTGTTTTTATCATTGGAGATGACTACAACCGGACGGGTCTTTGAAATCTCCTTTCCCACTATCGGGTCGAGGGCTGCAAGATATATTTCCCCTCTTTTAATATTCATCCCATCCTTCCAGATCAGCAGGCTCAAACTCTTTTGCTATGGCAAGGCTTTCCTTCTTCGCAGCTTTATAGCCTTCTTCCAAGAGCTTCTGGAGCTGTTCATTTTGGATTTTCTCAATCCTTTCTCGCAAGGTCTCGGCGATGAAACGGCTCTTCTTTTTGGGGGCGACTAGTGTATCTAACTCTTGAGCGAGCTCCTCAGGAAGGGTGATATTTAATCGAACTGTATTCATAATACACCTCTATACAACTGATTATTTTGCGCATTTATGATACATTTCTTAAAATGGTTTGTCAAAGGTGAAAGGGGAGTAAAAGCTAAATCCTTTTAGAATATTACGAGCAGGTTAGATTTGTGTGACAAGGGAAAAGGGATGTGATTGGCTTATAGGTCGGCGCCTTCTGAAGCGAAACCGCCTTTCCATCTACCAATAGCTTCAATCTCGCCATCAGTGTGGAAAAAGCTCCTGAATATCCTGAAGTAGTAGAGTTCCTCCTTGGATGAAATACCAACATCTTTAAATAACTCTTTTTCCCTGGCAAATTCCGCGCCTGAGATTTCATCCTCGACAAGATTGGCAACCAGTCGTTCCGACCCGCAGCCAGCAGCAAACTCTATCTTAGGTCTCCACAAAATCTCCTCGGGAAGATAGTCGGCAAATGCTTGTCTCAAAAGCCACTTTTCAATCCTAGATTTCTTTCCCGCTAGCTTCAACTTCGGGTCAATTGACATTGTATATTCCACAAAATCTATATCGAGGAACGGCACTCTTCCCTCTATCGAGTGTGCCATAGTGGCGCGGTCCACTCTTTGAAGGTTCATATTGTGTAAACCAGTAAGAATCCTAACAGTTTCAGCTTGAACCGCCGCCGTGTTTTTTAATCGTTTAATGTAGTGATAGCCGGCAAAGACCTCATCTGCTCCTTCCCCTGTAAGTATTACCTTTACATAATCGCTAGCGAGTCTTGATACAAAATAACAAGGAATTGCACTTCTTACTAGAGCAGGGTCGAAGGATTCCAGGTGATAAATCACATCTGGCAATGCTTCCAATGCTTCATCTTTGGTATAGATATATTCATGATGCTCAGTTCCCAGAAAGGCAGATGCCTTTCTCGCATATTCAAGGTCAATAGCGGCTCCTTCTAGTCCGACAGAGAAGGTATCCAGATGGTCAAAGTGCTGCTTCGATACAGCGGATATCAGGCTACTATCAATACCGCCGCTCAAAAAGCAACCCAGCGGCACATCAGACCTCCAGCGCTTTTGCACTGCTTTACTCAGTATTTCATGCAGCCGGTCAGTGATCTCGTGTACATCATCTTCCCAATCAGTAACTTCGGGAAGGAAATAGTATTGAACCAAACCGTTCTTTGAGGAATAGTAGTACCCTGAAGGGAATTCCTGAACTCTATCTACCACCCCGTCCAGCACCTTAAACTCCGAGGCGAAAAAGAGACAGCCATCTTTCCATCCATAATAGAGGGGTTTTATACCCAGTGGGTCCCTGGCAACAAGTATGTTTTCTCCATCGTAGAGGATAAAGGCAAACATTCCATCTAATCTGGAGACCGACCCCTCTCCTTCTTCTTCAAATAGGTGAATAATTACCTCAGTATCGCTATTGGTGCAGAAGCGATGTTGTCGAAGCTCATCTTTTAGAACGGGATAGTTATAAATCTCACCGTTGCATACAATGCACTTTCGCCCATCCTCACTAAATATGGGCTGCTTGCCTCCAGCGACATCCATTATCGAAAGCCTTGTTTGCCCCATTGCGATGTTGCTATCCACATATGTACCGTGGGCATCTGGGCCGCGGTGAGATAACTTGTCTAACATAGCATCTAAATCAGCTTCCCAATGGTTAGCGTTGTTCCCATAAATCGTGATAATTCCGCACATAGATTTACATCTCCTTGAATCTATATCCTATGTTTCTTACCGTCTCGATGAAGGAATGATTTCTATCCTCGATTTTGCTCCTTAATCTCCTGATATGAACATCTACAGTTCTGTCACCGCCATAATAATCCCAACCCCAAACCTTATTGAGCAGAGTCTCACGAGTGAAGACCCTCCCTTGATTACTTGCTAGAAATTTAAGTAGCTGGTATTCCCTGAAAGTCAGTGTTATTAGCTTGCTGCCAAGTGATACCTGGCATTTAGCTGCATCTATAACTAGGTCTCCGCACCCAACTATATCTTCACCACCTATGTTGTTTGTTCGCCCTAAGATTCGCTTTATCCTTGCTGCTACTTCAGTTGTCTCCCAAGGTGTAACAACAAAATCATCTATGCTGAGGAAAAAAGAAGGAGTCAAGGCTAAAAAGCCTTTCTCACAATTCCTATTCTGTGGGAATCCCTTTCCATGGATGATTTTATTAAAGCTATCAAGCATCCCTTTGGAGATGAGAGCGATAATGGGTAGAGGTTGCTTCGCTTTGCTCGCAATGACCTCTTTGATTCTTTGGGGTAGCTCCCATAGTTCTGAGCCAACCGACGAACCTGTCATATCCACAAGCACTGCGCTGGGAGATTGTTCAGCAATGTTTTCGGTTATCTTATGAGATTGCTTCGCTTCGCTCGCAATGACAAGGCAGCTAAAACCTTTCTGAACAAGTTCCGAACTCAGTTCCCTCATTTGTTCGCTTTTATTGGCTATAATCAATATTTTTGCCAAGGATAAATTCTCCTGGGTTTAATAAGCATAAAGCCTGCCATAGGGGCGGAGATAGAGGGGGAACAATTTAGTAAACTTGCGTTTTAAGATTTCCTCAGCATCGTAACCAAAATGAGAAGCGAATTCCCCCACGAGCTCCATTAAAATCAGATTATCCTTTCCCTCAAGTTCAGCGATACCCACCTCCTTACCCAACTGAAAATCCTGAACATTCCCCCTCAGATAAATGACGCCGCCATGCATGCCAGTTCCGATAAAGTTAGCTTTATGATATTCTCCCTCTTTCAGGTTTAGCCCAAGCAAAATAAGAACCCCACCCGCCATATACTCGCCAAGGAAATCCTGGGCTGTGCCCCCAATGACCACCATCGGCTTCTTATCTTGATACTCCTTCATGTGGATGCCAGCCCGATAGCCAACATCCTCCCTAACGAATATCTTACCTCCCATGGCTGATAAACCAATGATGTCCCCGGCATGACCATGAACGGATTATCTCTCCGTTATTCATAGTGTTGCCGCAGCCATCCTGAGCATTACCATGGACAGTGATTTTAGGACCATCCATGAAGGCACCTAAATCGTTGCCCGGAGTGCCAAATATTTCAATTCCCACTGGTTTATCCAAGTCCGTGCCGATATATCTTTGTCCATAGACATTGCGTAGCTCAATCTTTTGAGCTCCATCCGAGACCAATTCTTTGAGCCTAGCGTTAAGTTCACGGTGGGAAAGCCCCATGGCATTTACCCTCGCTGTTTGAGATTGCTTCGCTTCCCCTTCGCTGATTGCCACGCCTTCGGCTCGCAACTTCGGCTCAGGGCTTTGGCTCACCGCAATGACATTTAGTGCCTTTTCTCTCATTTTAGCTCCCTGCCATCCTTACTCCCAAGATTTCCAGCTCGGTATCGGTAAGTCCAACGCCTCTTAGTTGAAGGCGATTGCCTCGAAGGCTCTCAATAGCATTTATGCCCATGCCTCCCAGTATATCTTTAAGTTCAAGACTCCAACCGCGGAGGAGATTAGCCAGGCGACTGGCTCCAATTTCAGGGTTGACCCTCTTAGTCAGCCTGAGGTCCGTAGTGCAAATGCCCCAGGCGCATTTTCCCGTATGGCATTGTTGACATAAAGTGCAACCCAAGGCAACAAGAGCGGCAGTTCCGATATAGATGGCATCGGCGCCCAGAGCAATGGCTTTAGCTACATCACCGCTATTTCTAATACCTCCAGAGACCACAATAGAGGCTTGGTTGCGGATGCCTTCCTGCCTGAGGCGAGTATCCACTGAGGCAAGAGCTAACTCGATAGGGATGCCCACATTATCACGAATAATCTTGGGCGCAGCGCCAGTGCCTCCCCTGAGCCCATCGAGAACTATAATATCGGCTCCTGCTCGCACCATGCCGCTGGCGATGGCTGCTGAGTTGTGAACAGCAGCTATTTTCACCGCTACTGGCTTGGTATAGTTTGTTGCCTCTTTCAGAGCATAGACAAGCTGTGTCAGGTCTTCAATGGAATAAATATCATGCTGCGGCGCTGGGGATAAAGCATCTGTCCCCGTAGGAATCATGCGGGTGCTTGATACGTCGGCGCTCACTTTCTCCCCGGGAAGATGTCCTCCAATGCCCGGCTTAGCGCCTTGACCAATTTTAATTTCTATTACGCTGGCTACATCAAGATACTCGGGATGAACACCAAAGCGTCCTGACGCCACTTGAGCGATGGTGTTGTTCCCATACTTATATAGCTTGGGGTGAAGCCCACCTTCACCGGTGTTCCATAGAGTTCCTGCCTCAGTGGCAGCTCTGGCTAAGGATTCATGCACATTGAGACTCGTTGCGCCATAGGACATAGCGGCGAACATTATAGGAGTTTCAAGCTTGACTTGGGGGGCAAGCTGCGTTTTAAGGCTTAAGGAATTTTGGGCGAATTCTACCCTGTCAGGTTTCTGTCCCAAATAGGTAATTAGCTCCATTGGCTCACGGAGTGGGTCAATAGGTGGATTAGTTACCTGACTGGCGTTGAGAAGCAAATGGTCCCAATAAATAGGATAACCTTTATCATTACCCATTCCCGTAAGGAGCACACCACCAGTCTCAGACTGCTTGATGATATCTTCAATAACCTCAGGACGCCAATTATAGTTTTCTCGATAGTCCAGCGGGTTTCTTCTCACGGTCAAAGCATTGGTAGGGCAAAAAATTACGCAACGGTGGCAGCCGACACAGTTCTCCTCACGGCTTCTCACCTCATCATCATCAGCATCATAGTAATGCACATCAAAGGTGCATTGATTGACACACACCTTGCATTGGATGCACCGAGATGGGTCTCGCTCTACTAAAAACTTTGGCGGCAGATATGTCTTCATTGATCGCACAATGTCAAAAATTAAACATCAAAATTCAAAATGACAGATTAAGAATCAATAATTTTTAACTTTTGTATTTGTCATTTTTATTTTTACCCTTTTATCTTTGATTTCCTCTGATGGGAATCCCCCTTTGTGATAGATAGTCTTTCGCTTGCCTAATGGAGTAAGTACGGTAATGAAAGATGCTAGCGGCAAGGACAGCATCAGCCTTGCCGATGACTAGAGCTTCATAAAGATGCTCTAAATTGCCGGCACCGCCACTGGCGATGACCGGTACTGTCACACTCTCACTAATAACACGAGTCAATTCCAGGTCGTATCCCATCCGCTGACCATCGGCATCCCAGCTAGTAAGCATGAATTCTCCAGCGCCGAGTGCCACAGCTTGTTTAGCCCACTCAACAGCGTCAATGCCTGTTGGCTTTCGCCCACCGTGAGTTAAAACTTCCCATTTGGGCTCGCTATTTACCCTTCTGGCATCGATAGCTACTACAATGCACTGACTGCCAAATTTCTCCGCTCCTTCGGTGATAAGCTGGGGATGCTGCACAGCGGCAGTGTTAATGGATATCTTGTCAGCTCCTGCCTTCAACATGCGACGCATATCATCACTGCTGCGCAAACCTCCACCAACAGTGAGCGGAATAAAAACCTGCTCCGATACACGCTCAACCACATCTACCATCGTGTCTCGCCCATCAGGCGTAGCGCCGATGTCCAAGAAGATAAGCTCATCAGCCCCCTCTTTATAATAAAATGCCGCTAGCTCCACAGGGTCGCCAGCATCGCGGAGATGAGTGAAGCTCGTTCCCTTGACTACTCGTCCTTGGGTCACATCAAGGCAGGGAATGATTCTCTTAGTTAACATTTGCGTAAACCTCAACTTAGCTAATCTTTAAACTGCTTCTTTACTGTCATTGCGAGCGAAGCGAAGCAATCCCCTTATTAGAGATTGCCTCGTCGCTCACACTCCTCGCAATGACAGCGGGCTCAAGCGGCCTCTTCAACCTGCCCACAATAGGCTCGCCCCCTACAGGAATCCAGGCTTTATCAAGGTCTGGACAGACGAGCCGAATGGCTGACTCCTCAGAAGAGAGGTAAAGCACCGACCCTTTTACCCCTACAGTAAGAGGGCGTAACCTTATCCTATCGGTAAACCCAATCATCTCGCCTTGATGAGCGATAATTATGGTGAAAGGTCCATTGAGAAGCAAACTGCCATACACCTGGCGCAGAGTACAACAAATATTCTGCTCTTTAGAGGGCATACGCTTAATTTGCTCCCAAAGGGGAGGGGCCATTATTTTGGCTACCATTTCTATAGGGAGACCATGTTTCCGCACTAAAAGATCAACTGCATAAGCCACGACCTCAGTGTCAGTCTGCATGGTGCATTGATAGCCAAATTGCTCTAAATAGCGCCGATTTATCCCGTAAGAAGAGAGCTCGCCATTGTGAACTACCGTCCAATCCAAAATATTAAAGGGATGTGCTCCACCCCACCAGCCAGGAGTATTAGTAGGGAATCTGCCGTGAGCTGTCCATAAATAGCCCGCGTATTCATCTAAGCAGAAGTATTCTGCTATTTCCTCCGGATAGCCTACGCCTTTGAACACCGCCATGTTCTTGCCGCTGGAGAAAACAAAAGCATCCTTAACCTTAGTGTTAATCTCTATGGCTCTATCTACCACATAGTCATTGGGTGATTGCCCTTTAGTTTCCTCGAGCCTTACTTCAAGAAAATAACGCCACACTAGAGGCGGATTTGATATAGCCGACGTTGGCTTGGTAGGCACTTCCTCAGCATGAGTCACACGAAATCTCTGCTTGAGGAAAGCTTCCACTTGTGCCTGTCCCTCATGGCTCAGGTACATTATGTGGAAAGCATAAAACTCGGCATATTCAGGATATAACCCATAAATGGCAAATCCACCACCCAGTCCATTGCCCCGAACATGCATGTTGGCAATAGCACTCACTACACCCTTGCATGGGAATCGCTTCCCTGAAGTATCCATCATTCCAAATAGGGAGCAAGCATCTATTACCTTATCATCGTGATAGAAGTTGTTTATATTGCTCAGTTCTTTCATTAGTCATACCCCATTAGGAGGAAATACTAAATACTAATTTCTAAACTCTAAACAAATTTGGAGCAGGATTAGTGGTTTTGCGAAACTTGGTACCCATCTCAGATTGCTTCGTTTCCCCTTCGCAGATAAATTCGCTTCGCTCACTACATGGTTTACCCTGAGCGCTGCGAGATTCTTCCCCTTCACTTTGTTCAGGGCTTTGGCTCACTCGCTCAGAATGACAATGGGCGAAGGGCTCAGGGCTCCGGCTTATCGCAATGACATTGGAGGCGTAAGCAGAGACGATTTGTAGGAAATAGGCATGGAACCTCAGGTCCGAAGTCAGCTCAGGATGAAAAGCTGAAACCAGCAAATTTCCTTGTCTGGCAGCAACAGGAGTGCCATCGGGAAGATTAGCCAGAATTTCCACGCCGGGTTCTGTCTCTACAATTGTAGGCGCTCTGATAAATACAGCAGGGAAAGGAATTTCACCTAAGACTGGCGCCGATAAGAGTGTTTCAAAACTATCGACCTGTCTGCCAAAAGCGTTGCGTCTTACCTTTATATCCATAGCTCCAATGGTCTCCACATCTAAATCGAGGGCACCTTTGGAAAGCAAAATCATGCCAGCACAGGTCCCAAACATAGGAAAACCATTCCGAGCTAGCTCCCTTAGTGCTTCCACAAAACCATATGGCACCATTAGTTGCCCAATAGTGGTGGATTCCCCTCCAGGGATAATAAGTCCATTTAATCCTTCAAGGTCTCGAGATAGGCGTATAGGCAATGCTTCTACCCCCAATTTTTGCAAACTAGCAATATGCTCAACGAAAGCACCTTGCAAAGCAAGAACACCAATCTTTTTCCTAGTATTCATTTTTGCTACAAGCCTGATAAATCAGGCAACTACACACATTCTATAGCTATCAGCTAACTGCTGACCACTGAATGCTCAACCTCCAGTCGCTCTTGCCACAACTTCCGAGGAAGAAATGCCAGGCCAAAATCATCAGCCAAAAGCGACTGCTTGAAGCTTCCTACATTAACTCTACCCCTCATCAAGCCAAAACCTATGCCTGATTTTTCAATATTTCCTACAAATATCATCCCCATTATACAACCGTCCTTCAATATAACCTTTTGATATATGTTGCCATCGTGCTTGCAAATAACTTCATAGCCACTGCCGTCAGGCGGCATTGGCATGCCGGCGGAAGCGATGTCAATTCCGAAGTGATTGAGCGAGTTCATAGCTGTGCTGCCTGGGTATTCCTTACCAATGCCAGCCATATTATAGCCGGCAATCCTGCCCCCGATATAGGCATTGGGCCAGATGGGAGTTAGCCTGTTTCCCCCATACACAAAGTCATAGGCTTCAGCCGCATCTCCACAAGAGTAAATATCTGGATAGCTGGTAGCCATATGGCGGTCTACTACTATACCACGGTTTAGCCTTATTCCAGCGTCTAAAGCGAGCTCCGTTCGTGGCGATACCCCGATAGTTATTATCACTAAATCGCAAGGTATCTCAGTTCCATCGTCCAAGACAATACACCTAACTGTGTCGCTCCCGTTAATCTTAGTCACGGTATGGCCGGTAATAACTTTAACTCCAGCCTGCTTAAGCGTTTCTTCAACCATTAAGGACGCCTGCTCATCGAGGATAGTATTTAAAAGCCTCTCTTTCATTTCTATTATTTTAACTTCAATCCCTCGTTTTACTAAAGCTTCAGTTACACTAATCCCGATGAGTCCACCGCCGATGACTACTGCTTTGTTAGCACCGCTTTCTAAGAACTTGTCAATTACTTTGGCGTTATCCAGAGTGGTAAAGGTAAAAATGCCTTTTCTCTCCATTCCTTCTACTTCGGGAACAATGGGGTTCCCTCCTACAGCAAGCAAAAGCTTCTCCCAAACAATATGCTCACCATCTTCCAATTGAGCAGTCCGCTGACCTATTTCTAAATGTGTTACTTTCCTGTCTGGAAGAAAAACAATGTTGTTCTGGGCATAGAAATCAGCGGGACGGTATAACATCCCATCAATGGTGCATTCTCCAGTTAAATACTTTGAGATAAGGGGTCGTGAATAGACAGGGTAAGGCTCATCGGAAACGATGGTCAAGGTGCTTTCCTTATCCAACTCACGTATCGCTTCGGCGGCTCCGATGCCGCCGGCCGAATTTCCTATAATTAAGTATTTGGTTTGCATTTATATTTATCTCCCAGTTAACTATATCGAGCACCCTTTATGTCACCCTGACTCTGAGTGAAACGAAGAGGAAGGGTCTCTGAGATTCTTCCCCTTCACTTTGTTCAGGGCTTCGGCTCACACGCTCAGAATGACACTGGGTAAGTGATTATCTCCTACCTAGTGCCATCTTGAGAAAGTTGGAATACATCCTTAATCCATACTCGCCACTTTTCTCGGGGTGAAATTGGGTTGCCACCAGATTATCCTTAATCACAACGCTACACATAGCCACACCATAATCTGTCGTGCCTGCCACAATAGGTATACTGTCAGGCTCAGCATAATAGCTATGAACAAAATAAAAGTTTGTTTCATCGGGTATCCCGTCAAAAAGAGGGTGGGCGACTCTCTGTTTCACCTGGTTCCAACCCATGTGAGGAATCTTAAGTCCTGAGGGCAGTTTTTTTATAGCTCCGGGAATCACCCCCAAACATTCATGCCCACCCCCTTCTTCAGTTCTTGAGAACAGGATTTGCAATCCTACGCAAACAGCAAAAAACGGTCGTTTCTCACAAATCAGATGGCGAATAACATCAGCCATGCCTAATTTCTCCAGGCTATCCATAGTATTTCCTGTAGCGCCAACGCCAGGGAAAATAACCGCAGCAGCACCAAGCGCTTCATCGGGATTGCTTGTTACTCTGGATTGGTAACCCAGTTTCCTAATAGCGTTAGCAACGCTACGCAAATTCCCGGCGCCGTAATCGATTATGGCAATCATCCTGATTCCTCGCCTTTATTCGCTTCTGGAGGTTTAATTCTCAATAGCAACTTCTACCACGTTTCCCCGGGCGATAGCTCTTTCCTCAGCGCCCTTTTTAACAAAGACATGCATTAATCCCATTATTTCATATTGCCCATTTTCTAAATTGGTTGTGTCCCACATGACAGAGAAGTAGCTGTGCCTATCCTCGGACTCTCCGATCTTAATCCACGTATCGGTATTCTTCTTCCGGTAATACCACGGATTGGTTATCCTGACGATAGGCCCTGTAAAAGCTAGCTCTTCTAACTCCTTGTGCAGCAGATCTTCATCAAATTCCTCCCGTAGCAGAACACTGCCAGAATAGGTTTTGAAAACCTCCGAAGGAACGATATAATGCGGTCCCCAATTGTATAGCATAATACACCTCCATCAGATCATCAGATTTATTGAGCCAACGGAACGAGAATTATCCATTGGATCGAACCAATTGCCTCGCTTTCTTTGTTAAACTCTCATCTTGCACCTCCACATAGACTAATGCTTCATTGGGACAGTTGGCTACACAAGCAGGCATATCTCTTCCAGGGCAAAGGTCACACTTAGCAACAGTTTTGTTATTCACATCTCTAGTAAGCGCCCCGTAAGGACAGGCTACTATGCAAGTCCAACAGCCAATGCACCTCTCTGCATCGACAGTAACCATGCCGCTTGCAGGGTCCTTGCGCATTGCGCCTGTAAGGCAAGAGTAAACGCACCAGGGCTCATTACAGTGCTGGCATTGAGTAGCAAAAGAAATATCCTCTCTCATCTCTACCCGAATTCGGGGCAAAGGTCGGGGAGACTCTTTCTTAAACGCCTTGATTATATCCTTAGATTGAGAATGCTCGGCTTGGCAATAAACCAGACACAGGCCACAGCCAATGCAAGCTTCCTCCTTAACATATATTCTTTTCATTGCCTAAACGCCTCTCATTTGTTGGGCTGTTTAATTTTGTTTTCCCTTTTGAGTTTTAGTCATTAGTGCTTTGGTATTGTTTCGTATTTAGCATTTAGTATTTCTGATCAATTGGGCAACTACATTTCTAAACAGCTTCATTAGAGTGGACATCGGTAACTGTTTACCTTATTATAAAAGCATAAAGATATCTTGTCAAGTAAACAAAAAGGGCATTGTTTAAATCTAAATAAGGTTCATCGCCAGGATTAGCGCTCGTGTCAAATCATTTAAGCAGGTAACCCAACTGGGGGTTGTTGCATCACATGAAATGTAATGAGCTAATATCAAAAGTTGTGGAAATCGATGACGCCTGGGGTAGAAAAGGCGTATCCTTCCAGTTAGAGAAAATAACCCATTAAGGGGAAAAAGGAG